>JBGSNN010000091.1:0-7116 GCA_041739655.1 Albidovulum sp.
ACCTCCGGCAGGATGTGCGTGCTCAAAATGACGGTGTGGTCACCCTGAAGGCCTCGGATGAGCTCCCGGGTCTCGATGATTTGCTTTGGATCGAGGCCTGCCGTGGGCTCGTCGAGGATCAGGACCTCGGGGTTGTGAAGGATGGCCTGGGCCAGTCCTACCCGCTGTCGATACCCCTTCGAGAGCTTGGCGCAGTGCCGGCTGGCCACGTCCTGGATGCGCGTCCGCTCCATCGCCGAGTCGACCCGAGTCTTGCGCTCGGCGGAGGGGACACGCTTGATCCGCGCCACGAAGTCCAGGTATTCCCGCACGGTCATGTCGAGATACAGGGGCGGGGTCTCGGGTAGATACCCGGTACGCCGCTTGGCTTCGAGCGGTTGCTCGAACACATCGAATCCGGCGACCACCGCCTTGCCCTCGGTCGGCGGCAGATACCCGGTCAGGATCCGCATGGTCGTGGTCTTGCCAGCACCGTTGGGACCCAGAAAACCGAGGATCTCGCCACGCTCGACACGGAAACTCACATCCTCGACGGCCGGAACACGGCCGTACCGCTTGGTGAGGTGTTGCACCTCTATCACGGGCTACTCCGCAAGTTCTGAACAGGGTGAATGGGAACGTTCGCAACCACTTGGTGAGACCGCATATCTGATGCTTGTGTGTGACTGCAACCTCACATCTTAGCCAGAGGTACAAAACAGTGTCAACTGGTTCGAACCGTGCGCCTGCCGACCGAGGTCCTTCCCCGTGACGACGCTTGACGGGTGAGAGCCAACACGCATAGAATGTATGAGCATATGTTCAGATGTTCACTCTTATGAGGTCCTGAAGATGCCCACTCGGTCCGGCCCGCACCCAGACGACACCTGCGCAGTCTCTCACGTCGACCAGAGCAGGGTCCAGAGCCTACGTGCGTCGATGATGACAGTGCCGACCGTCGAAGCCCTGGCCGAGACCTTCAAGGTCCTGGGCGATCCGACGCGCGTTCGCATGCTGGACGCCCTCTCCAACGAGGAGCTGTGCGTGTGCGACCTGGCCGGCTTGCTCGGGCTCAGCGAGTCGGCCGTATCGCATCAGTTGCGCCTCCTCCGGAGCCTCCGCTTGGTGCGGCCCCGCCGGTCGGGCCGAGTTGTTTTGACCCTGACCCGCACTCGTTATATAGACCGGGCGTTCCCTTGGAGGTGTGCCTGTTGCTCCGGTTCATCGTGTCCACGATTGGTGGTGTCTTCAGCTGGCTTGTCACCGGCCTGGTTTTTGCTGCCCTGACGGTGGGTGCGGTGTTCTGGGTCTATAGCCGCGACCTGCCGGATCACGAATACCTCGCCCAGTACACGCCGAAGACGATCAGCCGGATCTATTCGGGCGAGGGCCGCCTGATGGACGAATTCGCCACCGAACGGCGGATCTTTGCCCCGGTGGAAGAAATCCCGGAGATCGTGAAGGATGCCTTCATCTCGGCCGAGGACAAGAACTTCTATTCGCACATGGGGTTTGATGCGCGCGGCATGGCGGGCGCGCTCTGGGATGCTATCCGCACACGCGGCCAGACCCTTCGCGGCGCCTCGACGATTCCCCAGCAGGTTGCAAAGAACTTCCTTCTCGGCGGCGAAAGAACCGCGGAGCGCAAGATCAAGGAGCTTGTCCTTGCCAACCGGCTGGTCAACACGCTGCCGCGCGACAAGATCCTTGAGCTTTACCTCAACGAGATCGACCTTGGCTTTCTCTCGTTCGGGGTGGCCTCTGCCGCGCAGACCTATTTCAACAAGACCCTGGCGGAGCTGACGCCGGAAGAGGCGGCCTATCTCGCCGCGCTGCCGAAGGCACCCTACAGCTACCACCCGGTGAAGAACCGCGAAGCCGCCATCGACCGGCGCAACTATGTGCTGCGCGAGATGTTGCAGAACGGCTATCTGGACAAGGCGGCGTTCGACACTGCCGTTGCCGCTCCGCTCAGGACCGTGCAGGGCGGCGAGTACGCCTCGTTCAAGTCGAGCCTGCCGCCGCGTGACTATTTCACCGACGAAATCCGCCGCCAGTTGTCCAAGAGCTTCGGGCAGGAGGAATTCTTTGGCGGCGGCCTGACGATCCGTGCGACCGAAGACCCCGAGATGCAGCTTTCCGCCTCGGCGGCGTTGCAGGAGGCGCTGGAGAAGTTCGACCGCAATCAGGGCGTCTGGCGCGGGACGCACAAGGTTCTGAAGCCGGAGGAACTGGCCAGCGAGGATCAGTGGCGTGCAGCCCTGGCGGCGGCCGAAGTGCCGCGCGACATCCCCGGCTGGTTGCCTGCCGTCGTGCTGGAGGTTGGCGAAACCGCCGCGCGGATCGGGATCGAAGGCGTCTCGGACGACGAGGACGGACATTTCATCCCGGCCGAGGACGTGACCTGGGCGCGCAAGCGGCAGGCCGACGGGCGGCTCGGCAAGAAGGCCAAGGTGGCGGGCGATCTCGTCTCGGTCGGCGATATCGTGCTCGTGAGGGCGATGACGGCCGAGGATGGCAGCTTCAAGCGCTGGTCGCTGCGCCAGGTGCCCGAGGTGCAGGGCGGCTTCATGGCCATGGACGTGAACACCGGCCGCGTCATCGCGATGCAGGGCGGCTTTTCCTACCAGTCCTCGGTCTTCAACCGCGCGACGCAGGCGATGCGGCAGCCGGGTTCGTCCTTCAAGCCCTTCGTCTATGCGACGGCGCTCGACAGCGGCTTTTCGCCTGCGACGATCGTTGTCGATGCGCCGATCGAGGTGATGACGCCGCAGGGGCTCTGGACGCCCAAGAACGCCTCGAACAAGTTCTACGGCCCGACGCCGATGCGGACCGGCATCGAACAGTCGCGCAACCTGATGACGGTCCGCATCGCCCAGGAAGTCGGCATGGAAACGGTCGCGGCCTATGCCGAGCGGTTCGGGGTTTATGATCGCCTCGATCCGTTCCTCGCCAATGCGCTCGGCGCGCAGGAGACGACGCTCTTCAAGATGGTCGCCGCCTATGCGATGTTTGCCAATGGCGGCGAGCGGGTGGAGCCGACGCTGGTCGACCGGGTGCAGGACCGCTGGGGTCGCACCATCTATCGCCACGATCAGCGCGACTGCGTCGATTGTGGCGCCGGGACGTTGCCTGCGGGTGAGGCGCCGAAGATCACCTCGGACCGCGAGCGGGTGATGGATGCGATTACCGCTTACCAGCTTACCTCGATGCTTCAGGGCGTTGTCCTGCGCGGGTCGGGGTCCGGCGTGAATTTGCCGGTACCGACGGCCGGCAAGACCGGCACCACGAACGATGCCAAGGACGTCTGGTTCATCGGCTTCACCTCGAACATCGTCGCGGGGTGCTACATGGGCTATGATCAGCCGCGGACGCTGGGCCAGGGCGCCTATGGCGGCACGCTCTGCGTGCCGGTGTTTCAGGCCTTCATGCAGGAGGCGGTGAAGAAATACGGCGGCGCGCAGTTCAAACTGCCGCCAGGCGGACATTTCATCAAGATCAACCGCTTCACCGGCGACCGGCTGCCCGACGATGCCGAGGGCGACTACGTTCAGGCGGAATATTTCCGCGACGGCGTCGAGCCGATCTTTGGCATCGGGGCGCTGGTCGATGGCGGCTTCGCGATGGGGCAGAACCTGCCGCTTTACGCTTACGGCGAGGCGGACGGGGAGGGCGGGACGACCGTCACCACCTCGTCCGGGGCGACCAAGGTCATCCCGAAGAAGGCCGATTTCGGCACCATCAGTTCCGGCGGGCTCTACTGACGGCGACCGGGTGCCGCTTGCCCGGCTTGCCGCTGACGGCCGCCTCGGGTATCACGCCGCTCGGGATCAATGAAGGACGACGCCCATGCGCGCCGAGATGGAAAATATCGCCGCGGCGGTGGGCCGGACGCTGAAGCTTCTCGGCCAGCGGATGGACTGGGAAACCGCGCCGCACCGTCTCGAAGAGATGAACGCGATGATCGAGGATGGCGATCTCTGGTCTGATCCGGCACGCGCGCAAAAGCTGATGCGCGACCGGCAGGTTCTGATGGACAAGGTCGAGACCTACAAGCGGATCGAGCGGGAACTGGCGGACAATGTCGAGCTGATCGAGCTGGGCGAGATGGAAGGCGACGCGGACATCGTCGCCGATGCGGAACGCGCGATGAAGGCGCTGAAGGAGCTTGCCGAGCAGAAGGAGCTTGAGGCGCTACTGGATGGCGAGGCGGACGGCAACGATACGTTTCTTGAAATCAACGCCGGCGCGGGCGGCACGGAAAGCTGCGACTGGGCTTCGATGCTGGCCCGGATGTATGTGCGCTGGGCCGAGAAGAAGGGCTACAAGGTCGAGCTTATCGCGGAAACTCCGGGCGAAGAGGCGGGCATCCGCTCCGCCGCCTACAAGATTTCCGGGCCCAACGCCTATGGCTGGCTGAAATCGGAAGCGGGCGTGCACCGGCTGGTCCGGATCAGCCCCTACGACAGTGCGGCGCGGCGGCATACCTCGTTTTCCTCGGTCTGGGTCTATCCCGTGGTCGATGACAATATCGACATCGTCATTCCGGACAACGAAATCCGCATCGACACCTATCGGTCATCCGGGGCGGGCGGGCAGCACGTCAACACGACCGACTCGGCGGTGCGGATCACCCACATTCCCTCCGGCATCGTCGTGACCTCGTCAGAGAAATCGCAGCACCAGAACCGTGCCAACTGTATGGCGGCGCTGAAATCGCGGCTCTACCAGCGCGAACTTGACAGGCGCAACGCGGCGGTCAACGCCCAGCACGAGGCCAAGGGCGATGCCGGCTGGGGCAATCAGATCCGGTCCTACGTTCTTCAGCCCTACCAGATGGTCAAGGACCTCAGGACGAGCTTTGAGACCTCGGACACACAAGGCGTGCTTGACGGCGATCTCGACGGCTTCATGGCGGCAACGCTGGCGATGGATGTGTCGGGCAAGAGCCGCGCCGAGGCGCAGGCGGACGACTGACCACCGCGGTCCACATCCCCTTGCCATCCTGTCGTCACCTGTCCTAGCCTTTTCCGAGGCGTGAGGGAGGCCAGAGAAATGACTGGTATTCAGGTGGCGGCCGATCCCCTGCCAGAGGTTCAGGTCGTGTCACTCTCGGACATTCCGGCCGTTCTGGCGGCCGGCTGGCGCGATTTCAGGCGCGCGCCGGCATTCGGACTGTTCTTCAGCGCCTTCTACGTCCTCGGCGGGATCGTGCTTTATCTGGTCTTCGCCGCGGCCGGTCAGGAATGGTGGCTGATGCCGGTGATCGTCGGCTTCCCGATCCTCGCCCCCTTCGCGGCCGTCGGGCTCTATGAGGTCAGCCGCAGGCTTGAGCGCGGCGTCCCCTTGGTCTGGTCCGAGGTGCTTGGTGTCGTCTTTGCACAGAAGGACCGGCAGATCCCCTCGATCGCGATGGTCGTGCTTCTCATGTTCATGTTCTGGGTCTTTGTCGCCCACACGATCTTTGCACTTTTCATGGGCCTGTCGGCGCTGACAAACATCACCACATCGCCCGAGGCCATCTTTCAGGGCAACGGGCCGGTGATGCTGCTTCTCGGATCGCTGATCGGCGCGGGCTTTGCCGCGGTTCTCTTCGCGATCACCGTCGCGGCGCTGCCCCTGCTTCTGGAGCGCGAGGTCGATTTCGTCTCGGCCATGATCCTCAGCGTGAAGGCGGTGCTGGGCAACCTCGGCGTCATGGTGCTGTGGGGGACCGTGATCGCGGTCCTGCTGTTCCTGGCGATGATTCCGATCTTCCTCGGCCTCTTCATCGCGCTGCCGGTGCTGGGGCACGCAACCTGGCACATGTATCGACGACTGCTGGGCTAGCGATCTTCAGGGCAGCAAAAAGGGCACCCGCAAGGTGCCCTTTGGACGCCCTGGTTCGGGCTGACGCTACTGTGCTGCCGGGGAGGCGGTGATCTGCTTCGGCGCGCCGCCTGCAAGCGGGTCTTCCTGCCGCTGCACGGAGCCTTCGAAATGGGCGCCCGACTCGATCGCGATGGTCTTGTGGATGATGTCGCCCTCGACCCGCGCCGTAGAGGTCAGGCGCACTTTCAGGCCGCGCACGCGGCCAACCACGCGGCCGTTGACCACGATGTCATCCGCCACGATCTCGCCCTTGATGGTGGCACTTTCGCCGACGGTCAGCATGTGGGCCCGGATGTCGCCATCGACCACGCCTTCGATCTGGATATCGCCCGAGGTCTTGACGTTGCCGGTGATCTTCAGATCGGACGACAGCACCGATGCCGCCGGCTTAGACTTGGGCAGTGTCGAGGCATAGTCGAAGGCGGGCTTCGCAGTGGTCAGGTCGAGGGTCTTGCTGTGGTCGGTCTCAGCGCCGGATTTCGGACCCGGCTCATTGATCCTGCTTTTAGAAAACATTGTTTGCCGCCTTGATAAACGTCATCGGATTGACTGCGGATCCATTGGTGCGCACCTCATAGTGAAGATGCGTTCCGGTGGACCGGCCGGTACTTCCCATATCACCGATCCTGTCCCCGCGCGAGACCTTTTGGCCCACGGCCGCACGCACCTTGGACAGGTGGCCGTAGCGCGTTTCGATGCCGAAGTCATGCTTGATGCGTACGAGGTTGCCGTAGCCATTTTCCCAGCCGGCGTGCACGACGACGCCATCGGCGGTGGCATAGACCGGCGCGCCGGAGGCCCCCGCCATGTCGATGCCTTCGTGCATCCGGCCCCAGCGCGCGCCGAACCCGGAGGTGTAGCGGAACGAGGTCTTGACCGGCATCGCGAAGGGCGCCTTGTCCACGGCGATCCGGTAGAGGTTCATGCGGTCGAGACCTTCGAGGATCGCGGCGGCGCGGGCGCTGTCGGCGTCCCCAGAAGTCAGAGCGGGCGGCAGCATCGGACCGAGCGGGCCGCCCATGCCGGAATAGCCGCGCTTGACCTGTTCCAGCAGATCGTCGGGATCGAGCCCGGCCGAGGTGAACATCTTGTCGAGCGGGGCCATCGAGATCGTGACGGCTTCTTCAAGCTGGGTAAAGATCTCGTCGTGGCGCTCTTCGAGCAGCTTTTTCTCATAGGCGATCGCGTCGGCCTCGGCGGCGGCGTCGCTCGCGCTCTTGGCCATCGCGTCGCGTTCGGTCGCGGTGCGGCCGAGGGCGGCGGTCA
>JBGSNN010000132.1:0-9984 GCA_041739655.1 Albidovulum sp.
GCGACCGGCTGCGCGACCTTCATGTGCGCGACCTGGTGGACCTGCTCGGACCCGGCGACCGGCTGGTGCTGAACAATACGCGCGTGATCCCGGCGCGCCTTCAGGGCCAGCGCAGGCGGATCACGCCTGAGGGCGAGGCCATCGCGAAGGTCGAGGTGACGCTGATCGAACCACGCCCCGGCGGTGGCTGGGCGGCGCTTGTCAAGCCGTTGAGAAAGCTGAAGCCGGGCGAGGAAATCGTCTTTCGCGCCGGCCTTGTGGCGCGGGTGGAGCGGATTGCGGAGGGGCAGGCCGAACTTTCGTTCAGCCAGACCGGCGCCACCTTCGACGCCGCCCTGGCCGAAGCCGGGGACATGCCGTTGCCGCCCTATATCGCCGCCCTGCGCGCCCCGGACGCGCAGGACCGCGACGACTACCAGACGGTTTTCGCGCGCCATGCGGGCGCTGTGGCGGCACCCACCGCCTCGCTGCATTTCGATGCGGAGCTTCTCGCCGCCCTGCGCGACAGGGGGGTGGTCTTCACCGAGGTCACGCTGCACGTTGGCGCGGGAACGTTTCTGCCGGTCAAGGTCGAGGATGTCACGACCCACCGGATGCATGCCGAATGGGGCGAGGTGACCGGGACGGCGGCGGCCGAGATCAATGCGACGCGGGCGGCGGGCGGCCGGGTGATCCCGGTCGGCACCACCGCGCTGCGCCTGATCGAAAGTGCCGCGGATGACGCGGGCCGGGTGCTGCCCTGGCGCGGCCCGACCGACATTTTCATCTATCCCGGCTACCGCTTCCGCGTCACCGACGGGCTGATGACCAACTTCCACCTGCCGAGGTCTACCCTCCTGATGCTGGTTTCAGCGCTGATGGGGCGGAAACGGATTCGAGACATCTATCGCCATGCGGTCGCTGCGGGCTATCGTTTCTTTTCCTATGGCGATGCATCCCTCCTTCTGTCAGAACGCCGCGAAGACACGCCCGAAGGTCGGGACAGGGCCTGACTGCGGCGTTCGTTTCTGTCACAGTTGATGCGCGCGAACGAAAGATCCGACCCATGCTGACCGTCCTGAGAAATTCCTGGGCCCTGCTGCTCGGCATCATGCTCCTGATGCTCGGCAACGGCATGCAGGGCACGCTTCTCGGCATCCGGGGCGGGATCGAGGGCTTCACGACGGCGCAGATGTCCTATGTCATGGCCGCCTATTTCGCGGGCTTCCTGTTCGGTAGCCGCTTGACGCCCGAGATGATCCGCCGCGTCGGCCATGTCCGCGTCTTCGCCGCCCTCGGCTCGATGATCTCGGCGGTTCTCATCCTCTACGCGGCCGCACCGGACTGGATGGCCTGGGCCGCGATGCGGGTGGTGATCGGCTTTTCCTTTTCGGGCGTTTACATCACCGCCGAAAGCTGGCTCAACAACGCCTCGACGAACGAGACACGCGGGCAGGCGCTGTCGCTCTACATGATCATGCAGATGCTCGGCATCATCGCGGCGCAGGGGCTTTTGAACTTCGGCGATCCCTCGGGCTACATCCTCTTCGTGATCCCCTCGGTGCTCGTGTCGCTCGCCTTCACGCCGATCCTTCTGTCGGTGAGCCAGGCGCCGGCGTTCGAGGCCACCAAACGGCTGAGCTTCGGGGCGCTTTACCGCGCCTCGCCACTGGGCTGTGTCGGCATGTTCCTGCTCGGCGGGGTGTTTTCGGCGCAGTTCGGGATGTCGTCGGTCTGGGGGACGGCGGCGGGGCTGAGCATCAAGGAGATTTCGATCTTCGTCGCGGCGATCTATGTCGGCGGCCTCGTGTTCCAGTACCCGATCGGCTGGGCCTCGGATCGGCTCGGCCGACGGGAGCTGGTGCTCTGGCTGTCGCTTCTGGGCGGGGTCGCGCTCATGATGCCGGTCATCCTGCCGATGAACTTCACCTGGCTTCTGGTGATCGCGATGCTGATGGGCGGCATCTCGAACCCGATCTATTCGCTTCTGGTCGCCTATACCAACGACTTCCTCGAGTCCTCCGACATGGCGGCGGCCTCGGCCGGGCTTCTCTTCATCAACGGCCTTGGCGCGATTTCCGGCCCGGTCATTACCGGCTGGGTGATGGATGAGATGGGGCCGTCGGGGTACTTCCTGTTCATGGCGCTCCTGTTTCTCGCGCTGGGGGGCTATGCGGCATGGCGGATGACGCGGCGCCGGGTGATGCTGTCGCACCAGACCGCCGGGTTTACACCGCTGTCGCCGACCGCCAGCGTTCTTGCGGTCGAGGCGGCGCTCGAAGCCAGCGCCGAGGGGGCGTCCGCGCCCCCGCCCTTGCCATAGGGCTGGCATTCGGCGCGGCTTCCTGCAAAGCTGTGCGTGACCGGGCCAGCAAGGGGGGGAGGCGACCATGTCCGAACCGGAGGCAATCGTCGAATTCTGGCTGCATGAGGTCGGCGAGCGCGGCTGGTACGCCGTTGATGCCGACCTTGACGCGGAGATCCGCAGCCGCTTTGGCGCAGAGTGGCAGGCGGCCCGCGACGGGCGGCGCGACTTCTGGTGCAACGGACCGAACGGCACCCTCGCTTTCCTGATCCTGACCGACCAGTTCCCGCGCAACATGTTCCGCGGCAGCGCCGAGGCCTTCGCGACCGACCGTCTGGCGCTTGCGGCGGCGCGCGATGCGGTGGCGAAGAAGGTCGATCTCAGGATCGACGAACCGCAGCGCATATTCTTCTACATGCCGTTCGAACACTCCGAGGATCCGGCCGATCAGGACCTTTCGGTGCGCATCATCGAGGAACGGATGCCCCGGACCGGGGCCGACTATGCGCTTCACGCCCGCGCCCACCGCGAGGTGATCCGCCGCTTCGGCCGCTTTCCGTTCCGCAATGCAGCGCTCGGGCGGGCTTCGCGCGATGAGGAGACGCAATTCCTGCAAAGCGGCGGCTATGGCGCCGTGGTCGCGGCGCTGAAGGCAGAGGGCTAGCGCGCCATGCGCTCCGCGCATGGCGCTACGGCAGAGGTCGCATTGCGCGGTCGCAAAAAATAGTTTAATGGCAAACTACTTTTTTTGAGGGAGGAAAGACATGGCTGCGAAGACCTTCGACATGATCGTGATCGGCGCCGGGCCGGGCGGCTATGTCGCCGCGATCCGGGGGGCACAACTGGGCCTGAACGTCGCGATCGTCGAACGCGAGCATCTGGGCGGCATCTGCCTCAACTGGGGCTGTATCCCGACAAAGGCGCTTCTGCGCTCGGCCGAGGTCTTTCACCTCATGCACCGCGCCAAGGAATTCGGGCTCAAGGCCGACGCGATCGGTTTTGACCTTGATGCAGTGGTGCAGCGGTCGCGTGGCGTGGCCAAGCAGTTGTCGGGCGGCATCGGCCACCTGATGAAGAAGAACAAGATCACGGTCTTCATGGGCGAGGCGACGTTGCCGAAAAAGGGCAGCGTCAGCGTCAAGACCGAGGCCGGCACCGAGGAGCTGACCGCCAAGGCCATCGTCGTTGCCACCGGCGCGCGGGCGCGGACCCTGCCGGGGCTCGAGGCCGACGGCGATCTGGTGTGGACCTACAAGCACGCCCTGATGCCGAAGCGGATGCCGAAAAAGCTCCTCGTCATCGGCTCAGGCGCCATCGGCATCGAATTTGCGAGCTTCTTCAACACACTCGGCGCCGACACCACGGTGGTCGAGGTGCTGGACCGCGTGCTGCCGGTGGAGGATGCAGAGATTTCGGCCTTTGCGAAAAAGGCCTTCGTCAAGCAGGGGATGAAGATCCTCGAAAAGACCACGGTGAAGAAACTCGACCGCGGGCAGGGCAAGGTGACGGCGCATCTCGAAGACGCCAAGGGCACCACCACGCAGGAGTTTGACACGGTGATTTCCGCCGTGGGCATCGTCGGCAATGTCGAAAACCTCGGGCTTGAGGCACTCGGCGTCACGATCGACCGTACCCATGTCGTGACCGATGAGTTCTGCCGCACCGGCGTCGAGGGGCTCTATGCCATCGGCGACATCGCCGGCGCGCCCTGGCTGGCGCACAAGGCGAGCCACGAAGGTGTCATGGTGGCGGAGTTGATCGCGGGCAAGCATCCGCATCCGATCAAGCCGAACTCGATCGCGGGCTGCACCTATTGCAACCCGCAGGTCGCCAGCGTCGGCTTGACCGAGGCCAAGGCGAAAGAGGCGGGCCATGAGGTGCGCGTCGGGCGCTTTCCCTTCATCGGCAATGGCAAGGCGATCGCCCTCGGTGATCCGGAGGGCCTGGTCAAGACCGTGTTCGACGCGAAGACGGGCGAGCTTCTGGGCGCCCACATGATCGGCGCCGAGGTGACCGAGCTGATCCAGGGCTATGTCGTCGGGCGGACGCTCGAGACGACCGAAGCCGAGCTGATGGAAACCGTCTTCCCGCATCCGACGCTGAGCGAAATGATGCATGAATCCGTGCTGGACGCCTACGGGCGCGCCCTTCATATGTAAGCCCGTCGCCGGGTCCGACGCCCGGCGCCGCGACCGCGGAATGTAGAAGCGATGGCCCGGACCCGCTGGGGATTGATCGCAGCCCTCTGGTTCGCCGGGCTGACCGCCGCCGGACAGTTTGCGAAGGTTGGCGTGATCTTCGATCTGCTGCGCCCAGTCTGGCCTGAGGCGGGGGTCGCGTTGGGGCTGGTGGTGTCGGTCGTCGGATTCGTCGGCATCCTGTTCGGCACGACAGCCGGGATCTTGGTGGCACGGGCCGGGCCGCGGCGGATGATCCTGGCGGCGTTGGCCGCGGGCGTGGTGCTGTCGCTGATCGAAAGCCTGATGCCGCCCTTGCCGGTGATGATCGGGCTCAGGGTGCTGGAAGGGATCAGCCATCTGGCGATTGTCGTCGCCGCGCCGGTCCTGATCGCCGTCTCTGCCCGGCCAGAGCATCAGGCCGCCGCGATGACACTTTGGTCCACCTTCTTCGGTCTCGCCTTTGCCCTGACGGCCTTTCTCGGGCGGCCGCTGGTCGTGGCGCAGGGTCCGCAGGTGCTGTTCATCGGCCATGCCGGCCTGATGGCGCTGGCCTG
Organism: Albidovulum sp.; assembly: GCA_041739655.1. Lineage (GTDB taxonomy): Bacteria > Pseudomonadota > Alphaproteobacteria > Rhodobacterales > Rhodobacteraceae > Albidovulum. The sequence goes on from JBGSNN010000132.1 coordinate 5,019, forward strand.
TCTCATCCTCTGGGGGCTGATCCCGAAGGAGCCGCCGGCCCGGCCGGGCGACATCGCGCGCGCCGGACTACTTGAGGCGCATCGCCGCATCTATGCCTCGGCGCGCATCGCCGCGCCCGCGCTCGGCTTTGTCTTCTACACGCTGATGTTCGTGGCGTTCCTGACGCTTCTGCCCGACCTCATCGCGCCGGAATGGCGCTATCTGACCGCGACCGTGATGCCGCTTGCCTCCATCGCCGCGTCGCTGCTGATCGGGGTGCCGCTGACGCGCGCGAAGGGCGCTGTGGCAACGGTCCAGATCGGACTTGTGGCCGCCGCGGTTGCGCTTGCGTCCTTTGTACTGACCGGCGGCGGCGGGGTCCTTGCGCTGGTCGCCGTCATGGCGATTTCCGCCGCCCTCGGACTTGTGCAGGGCGGCAGTTTCGCGGCGATATCGGAACTGAACCAGGACGGCGCGGCGCGGGCCGAGGCCGCAGGGGCGATTGCACAGCTTGGCAATCTCGGCACCACGCTCGGGACGCCGATCCTTCTGCGGATGACTGATCTCTGGGGTTTGCCGGCGCTCATGTGGTTCGGCCTGCCGCTCTGCCTTGGCGGGATCCTGACCCATGCGTGGCTTTCCCGCCGTCGCAGCCGCGCGTCGGTCGCCGTGATCTGCCCCTAGCGGTCGAGCGGGCCACCCGCGGCCTGCCAGTCGGACAGCCCTCCGATATTGTAGACCTCGCCATAGCCCATCGACACCAGCATCTGCGCCGCCATCTGGCTGCGTGCACCCGAGGCGCAGTAGAGCGCCACCGGCCGCTCGACGGACAATTCGGGCAGACGCTCCGGGCTCGCCGGATCGCAGCGCATCCGCACCGTGGCGAGCGGCACATGCAGGGCGTCCTTGGCCTTGCCGCTGGCCGCAACCTCTCCTGCTTCGCGCACGTCGATCACCAGAAGAGCGCCACGGGCGGCGCGGTCGATCGCGTCCTTGGCCGCGATTGGGGCCACGGTACCGGGGCGGGGGCGCAGGAATGACACCATGGAGCGAGGCCTTTCATCAGGATGTTGCGACGCCATAGCTGGCGCAGGGCAGGGCGCATTTCAACCCGCATGTGCCCGCGCGCCGACACCACACCGGGGCGTTTCAGAACAGACGGTCGGGCAGGAAAAGTGCAATCGAAGGAACAAGTGTCAGGATCACGATGGCGAGAAGATGGATCACCCAGTAGGGCACCGTCGCCCGCGCCACCCGGCCAAGGCTGACTTCGTTGTTGGTCAGGCTTGAAAGCACCGAGAGGTTCAGCCCGACCGGTGGTGTGATCTGGCCGATCTCGATCACGATGGTAATGATGACGCCGACCCAGATGGCGTCATAGCCGAGCCCGGTGAGAAGCGGGAACACCACCGGCAGCGTCATGATCATCATCGACAGCCCGTCGAAGAAGCAGCCCAGGATCAGATAGATCAGGACCACCAGAGCAAGGATGCTGTAGCGATCGAGACCGCTGTCCGCCACGACCCGCAGGATCTGCTGCGGCACCCCGAGAATGGCGACGGACTGTGCCAGGATGGTGGCACCCAGAACCACGAAGCCGATGGCCGAAAAGAGCAAGGTCGAGTGAAAGATGGCCTTCAGCAGCGATGACAGGGTGAGATCTCCCCAGAGCGACGAGATGAGCGCGGCTATGACTACGCCAAGCCCTGCCGCCTCGGTCGGCGTGGCGAGTCCGCCGACGATGCTGCCGATCACCGCCGCGATCAGGATCAGCAGCGGCCAGATCTGGCGGAATCCGAGGATCACCTGCCGCAGCGTCTTGCCGCTGGCCTCGACCGGCGCGAGATGCGGATGGCGCAGCGCCTTGCCGAAGATATAGGCCATGAAGAGCGCGCCCACCATGAGTCCCGGCAGGATCCCGGCGACGAACAGGCGGCCGATCGAGGTTTCGGTCAGCGCGCCATATATTAGGAACGACAGGCTTGGCGGGATCAGGAGGCCGAGTGTGCCGCCCCCTGCGAGGCTTCCCACGATCATGTCCTTGTCATAGCCGCGGCGCGTCATTTCCGGGTAGGCGACCGACCCGACGGCTGCGGCCGTCGAGAGGCTCGACCCGCTGACCGCGCCGAACACCGTGCAGACGGCGATGTTGGTATGCAGCAGGCCGCCGGGGACCTTGCTGAACACCGGCGCAAACGCGGAATAGGCGCGGTTGCTGACACCGCTGCGCAAGAGGATTTCCCCGAGCAGGATGAAGAGCGGAACGGCGCTGAGCGTGAAGGAGTTGAACACCCGCCAGATCGAATCGACGGCCAGCGAGGTCGCGCCGTTCGAATAGACCTGGAGCAACACCAGCCCGGTCAGCCCGAGCGCTGCGCCGAGCGCGACCCCGGTCGAAGCAGTGGCCACCATGATCCCGATCAGGGTCGTCCAGAACATGGCTCAGTCGTCCTTGTGCGCAGGGGTGAGTTCGGGCAGTTCTTCCAGCGACGTGGGATGCTCCGGCTCGATCAGGCCCAGAAGCCGCGCGAGGAAGATCAGCCAGGTCAGCGCCAGCGACAGCGGCAGGACCGCCATCCAGGGATAGAGCAGCAGCCGAACAGTTTCGGTCCTGAGCGTGCGCCGGAAGGCGAAGTCGAACCAGGGGATCGACTCGCGGATGATCCAGCCGAAGAACACCAACCCGACGACAAGCGCCGCGATGCGTACCAGTGGCGCGAAACGGTGCCCGAGCGCGTCGGCGACGATTGAGACCCGGACATGCTGCGCCCTGAGCGTCACCAGCGGCAGACCGAGAAAGAGCGAGGCGCTGAGCATCAGGCCGACGAGTTCCTCGGTGATATGCAAGGGCGTGCTGGAGAAGCGGCGCAACAGCACGCTGGCCACGATGACCGCCACCATGCCGGTCATGGCCAGGGCCGCGAGCCCGGCCATGGCGAGGGCCGGAATCTCCAGCCCTCGCATGAAGATGCGCCGGTTGCGCGGCATCGCCAACCGTCAGCGACCGAGCGCGGTCAGCATCCGCTGCCGATACTCGGGCGCCTTGCCGCCGGCTTCTTCGGCCAGCATCTGCCAGGTCTCGGTGACCGCATCGACAAAGAGCTTGCGGTCGGCCTCGGGGAAGTCCTCACCCCAGGTCACGCCCATCTCGGTCAGCTTGGCGCGCGCGTCCATCTCTCTGGCCAGGTCGTTGTCATACTGGTTGGTCCGCTCCCAAAGCGCGTCCGCCGCCTGGGTGATGGCCGCCTTGACGGTGTCGTCCGTGGCCTCCCAGCGCGCGGTCGAGACGCCGAGCTCATAGGGGGCTGAAGCCATCGGGTAGAGGAACGATGCGTATTTGCCGACTTCCTGCAACGAGATCGTCTGCGCGTAGAGCGCCGGGTAGAGCGCGCAATCGACCACGCCGGTCTTCAGCGCGACATACAGCTCCTCCTGGGCAATGATCTGTGCGGCGACGCCGAGCCGGGTGAAGCTCTCGACCTGATCGCGCGCCCAGACGCGCAGCTTGAGCCCCTTCAGATCCTCCAGCGTGTGGATCGGCTTCTCGGCGCAGAACACCGAGACCGAGAGCGTCGGAATTGCCACGAAGCCGACCGTGGTCACGCCCCATTCCTTGAACTCGTCTTCAAAGATCTTACGGGCGACCGGCAGCACGGCCTTGAGCTCGTCCACCGTGCTGATCGCGCCCTGCACGAAGACCGAGCTGAGCGCGGGCGCGTCGCGGCCAAGGTAATTCGGTCAGAGCAGGCTCATCTCCACCGCGTCCTTGGGAAGCGTCCGCAAGAGGTCGGTGTTGGGGATGCCGAGCGAGCCGCCGCTATAGACCGTCAGCTTGAAATCCTTGTCGGCGAGTGCGGCGTTCACCTCGTCGGCGAACTGCTGGATCTGCGCCGATTCCGGCCGGTTCTCGGGCAGGAAGTTGTTGAGTCGTCATTCCTCGGCGATCGCCGCGGGGGCGATGACGCTGCCCAGAACGGTGGTCAGGGCCGTTGTGCGGATCGCGGTCTTCATCTGGGGTCCTCCTATGGGGGGCGGGATGCCGATGGATGCCGGCTATTTCTGTCAGGTCCGGCCAGTCTTTCAAAATGGTCGCACAGTCGCCACCCAAGCGTCACGGGCCGCGTCGTAGGGCCGCCGCGACCCACGAGTCACGCGGCCAGAGTTCTCCAGTGCCGCGTCAGGCGAGTGACCGAGTCGAGGATATAGTCCACAGTCTCCTGCGCCATCAGGACGCTGAAGTTCAGCCGAACGAAACCCGGTTTCTCGTCCTCGTGCCCGGCAAGGATGCGGCTGCGCAGACCCTCGGAGCGGGCGGCATCGATATGCAGCAGGCGGTGGCCGTAGGGGCCGGCGCAGGCACAGCCGCCGCGGGCCTGGATGCCGAAATGTTGAGACAGGGCCGTGGTGAAGGCGGACGGATCAATGACGCCCTCGGCGCATGGCGTGAAGGAAAAGATCGGTAGCCGGTCACGGTGCCCCGCGGCCAGAAGGCCGATCGCTGGATCGTCCCCCCAGGCGGCGAAGGCTTGTGCGGTCAGGGCGGTATTGCGCGCCTCCATGAACGCCTGCCCGATGACATCCTTGACGATCAGCGCCAGCGCCGCGCGAATGTCACCGAGGACATTGGGCGTGCCGCCTTCCTCGCGGTGCTCCAGCCCGGTCAGATAGTCGTGCCGGGTGTCGTTGACATAGGCCACGGTGCCGCCGCCGGTGCGCCACGGGCGGCGCGCCCTGACTGCGTCACGCCGGACGATCAGCACGCCACTGGCGCCCGGTCCGCCGATGAACTTGTGCGGCGAGAACACGAGCGCGTCGATCCCGGCGTCCCCCTCGGGCGCCATGGTCATCGGCATGTAGGGTGCCCCGGCGGCATAGTCCCAGACCATCGTCGCGCCGTAGCCTTTGACCAGCGCGGTGATCGCCGCGACATCGGCGCGGATGCCGGTGACGTTCGAAGCCGCGCTCATCGCCACGATCACCCGGCCC
>JBGSNN010000162.1:0-42623 GCA_041739655.1 Albidovulum sp.
CGAAGATCATCATCAGCCAGGTAATCGTCGCCGCTGCCGCCCGCCGCTCCGGCGCGCAACCGCTTGCGAGCAACGCCAAAAGCGAGGTCCCCGAGGCCCCCGCGCCCATCCCGATAAGCACATAGGCAAAGACCGACCCGACCAGTCCGACCCCATGCCCCGCAATCCCAAGCGCCACCATCCACGACGCCAGCGCCGCCCCGGCGGACAGCACCGCCATCCCGCCGATGATGAACCGCGTCCGGTTGCCTTGCGCATCCGACAGGAAGCCCCAGCTTGGCCGGGTGATCTGCACGAAGGAATGCAGCGCCACCAGCGCGCCCGACAGCATCGCGGGCAGCGCCAACTCCACCACCATCAGCCGGTTCAGGGTGGAGGTCGTCAGCACCACCACCGCGCCCAGGCACAGCTGCACCAACCCAAGCCGGACGATCTGAAGCCAGGACAAAGTCATGCCAACCCCCTGATCGCAAAGGCGGAAATCATCATGCCGGTGACATAGAGCACCACGCCCGTCCCGTTGTACCAGGGCGCCTTGCCCTTCGGATCACGGAACAGCACCCGCATCGCCGCGACCTGGGCCAGCAGCACCGCAGCCACCGCCAAGCCGTGCCAGGGCTTGCCCCAGATCACCAGCAGGCAGACGACCAGAACCTGAGCCATGCCCATCACCGTGCAGGCGATCTTCGCCGCGACCTCCGGCCCCAGCACCACCGGCAAGGACCGCACCCCGTGCTGCCGGTCGCCCTCCAAAGCCTTGAAATCGTTCAAAGTCATGATCCCGTGCGCGCCGAAGGCGTACAGCCCGGCGATCATCACGTTCTCAAACCTGGGCGCACTGCCCAACAGCACCGCCGCACCGGTGAACCAGGGCAGGCCCTCATACGACAGCCCGACCAGCCCCGGCCCCCACCAGCCCGACCGCTTCAGCCTCACCGGCTCGGCGGAATATGCCCAGGCCGCGACGACGCCCACCATAGTCGCGGCAAAACCCCAGGGCCCCAGCAGCCAGCCCAAGACCAGCGATATCCCCGTCATCGCGAGCGCAATCCACAATCCCCAGCGGCCCGGAATCCGCCCTGATGGGATCGGGCGCTGCGGTTCGTTCACGGCATCGACATGCCGGTCACACCAGTCATTCGCAGCCTGACTCATGCCGCAGACTACCGGACCCGCCAGCACCACGCCCAAGATCACTAGCGGCCACGACGACCACGGCGAGATGCCTGCCGAAATGATGCCGCACAGATAGGCCCACATCGGCGGAAACCAGGTAATCGGCTTGATCAGTTCAAGAACTGCTCCGAACTGCGGGCGGGCGGGGACATGTAATGTTCTAGATACATCCATGTGTCAACTTTGACTTACATTCTCGAGTCGATCAAGGGCTGAGTTTGCCTCCTCCCGCGGGTGAGGATGAACCGGCAGAGCGGGTCACCGGCCGCACAGCAACAGGTTTCCGACACCTGCACGGCGGGCCAGACCAGTGTGCTGAAAAGCCGTTCGAAGACGGCGGCGTGCCAGTGGCAACTGGCATGGTTCGGCGTTCCGGTGGCCAGCGGGTTCTGGCGGATCGCCAAGGTCAGCGGACGAGAGCCCTCGACGTTGAATTGACCGGACCCGGCAAAGGTCCAAGCGTGCTTTGCAATCGCCCGCGCCAGAACCCGTGCCGCCAGAGGCGCGGGCATGAGGCGGATGGCGCGCTGCGCCAAGAGCGGGATGCGGTTGGCCAGAATGTAGTCCGCCGTCGAAAGCCCGGCCTGCCGCAAGATGTCGGGCGCCAATGTGGGCAGCCAGAACCAGAGGGACCGGTGCAGGCGGACTACCTCTGTCTCGGGCAGCATCCCGGCATCCGGCGGCGGCAGGGCGACCCCGGCCTCGACAAACAGCCCCCGACGCGCCCGGTTGCCAATAGCCCGATCCAGCACCGGCACCAATTGCAGGATGGCATTGGGGCCAATGCGGGCGGCGTATATGTAGCCGCCGTCCACTACTCAGCCGTTTCGGTCATTTGCTGACGACCGCCTCCGCAGGCCATCGGCGCCCCTTCTTCTGGAAGTTTGAAGGCGGCGCTGCGCTCGGCCGCCCGCGCCTTGCCCTGTGCCCTGACCGCCAACTGGCGTTCGCGGGCGCGGGCGGCCTTGTCGGCGGCAGCGTCCCAGTCGGCCATCTGCGCCTCGGCAATGGTGCGGGTCTCGTCAAAGTGGAAATCCACCCTGCCCTTGGTTTGAGGCCCCCAATAGCCCGCCTTGCCAAGGTCGTAGAACGTCCGCCCAACCCCCGCCTTGAGAAACGCCTTGAGGCAACCGAGCAGGTAGCGGCGGCGGAATCCTGTGCCGCGCCAGGGATAGTGGAACAGCGCCTTGCGCATGTAGAAACGTCGGTAGTTCTTCATCACCCCATCGAGCAGTTCGCCGCGGGTCATCGCGGCGGGCTTCATGATCGGGGTGACGAAGTTGTACTTGCTAAAATCGAAGACCTCGACTTGTTCGCGCAATTCCTGAAACAGCGGGGTAAAGGGCCAGGGCGTGTACATCGCCCAGTTGGCAAGATCGGGCTGCCAGTCCCAGGCCATCTGGAAGGTATCCTCCAGCGTCTGCGGCGTTTCGTTGTCCAGCCCGACGATGAACTGCGCCTCGACAAAGATGTCGGCCTCGCGCAGCAGCCGGATCGCCTCCTTGTTCTGCGCGACAGTGGTTTCCTTGTTGAACTGGTCCAGCTTCAATTGCGCCGCAGCCTCGGTGCCCAGGGAGACGTGGACCAGCCCCGCCTCGCGGAAGAAACCCAGCAATTCGCGGTCGCGGTAGATGTCGGTCACCCGCGTGTTGATCCCCCATTTCACTCGGCGATTCAGCCCCCTGTCGATCAGCTCCTGACAGAACTCGATGAACTTGCGCCGGTTGATGGTGGGTTCCTCATCCGCCAAAATAAAAAAGCCGACCTGATGGTCATTGACCAGTCGCTCGATCTCATCCGCCACCTTTTTGGGGTCGCGCACGCGATAGTCGCGCCAGAACTTCCACTGACTGCAAAAGCTGCAGGTAAAGGGGCAGCCCCGCGCCATATTGGGGATCGCCACGCGCACACCCAAGGGGGTGTAGATGTATTTCGACCAGTCCAGAACCGTCCAGTCGGGGTCGATCCCGTCCAGGTCCTTGACGGTCGCGGCGGCGGGGGTCGCGATGATCTCGTCGCCGTCCATAAAGGCAAGGCCCTTGATCTGACGCTTGTCCTCGGGCCAGCGGCCATCTCGGCGCGCCTGCATCAGCGCGGTCATGATCTCCTCGCCCTCGCCGCGGACAATCACATCGACCCAGGGCGCTTCGGACAGCACCTGGCGATACATGAAGGTGGCATGAACCCCGCCCAGCACCCGCAAGGCGGCTGGAACCACCTCTGAGGCCAGCTTCAACACCGCCTCGGCCTCGTAGATCGCCGGTGTGATCGCCGTGGTGCCGATCACGTCGGGAGCCAGATCAATCATGCGCTGGCGCAGATCCTCGGGCGTCACATTCAGCGTCATCGCATCGATGAAATGAATATCGTCAAAGCCGGCGGCTTTCAGCGACCCGGCCAGATACGCTACCCAGGCCGGCGGCCAGGTGCCCGCGATCTCCGCCCCGCCAGAGTGGTAGTTGGGATGTATGAACAGAATCCGCATGGCATCCTCCGATTTTGTCGAAGGTTGACACTTTATCTGTAAATCTGAATTGACATAGATCAAGCAGACCGAACGGTGGACGCTATTCGTCGTCCTTGCTCAGCAGGCCGAACTTGCGCAGCTTGACATAAAGCGATTGCCGCGACAGCCCGAGCATTTCGGCTGCGGCCACGCGGTTGTTGCGGGTCAGATCAACCGCCGTCTGGATGCACATCTTTTCCACCACATCGGTCGTCTCGGTGACGATATCCTTGAGCGTCGAAGACCCCACCAGTTCCATCACCGAGCGCATGCCATCATCGCCGGCGGCAAATCCAGGCTTGCGCAGCATCTCGGCACGGCTGGCATCGCGCAAGATCAGGCCAAAGCCGGGGTTGGGGCGATCACTCAGATAGGTGGCGGAAATCTCGACCGCGACCTCGCCCTTGAACTCGCTCAGGATGCGGGTGGCATACATGCGCAACTGCCTCGCGCGGCGGGTATTGTCAAGCAACACCCGCAGATCGACACCGCCGCGCGCCAGAAAATCGGCCATCGAGCGGCCGCGTACGCTGGCCAGATGGGTGCTGTCGGTCAACTTGAGAAAAGCATCATTGGCCGCGCTGATCAGGCCATCCTGATCCAGAAACACAATGCCATCAACGCCTTCATGGAAAAGCCGCTCCAGATTCTCGTTGGTCTCGGTGTTAGGAGAGTTGGCCAGCTCTGGCGCCTCGATGCGGCACAGCATCAGCCGCTCGCCGGCAGCGCGGAACAGTTTCGGGATCACCCGCACCTTGCGCTGCGAGCGCCGCGCCACCAGTTCAACCGGGCTGACCGCATCGGCCGAGGCGATATTCGACAGGCTTTCGAGAAACTCGCCGCGCCGCCTTCCCTCGAATTCCTGCGCGATGGCCGCGCCCGCCAGCTCCTGCCGCGACCCACCCAGCATCGTCGCGGCCGCGGCGTTCAGATCGGCAATCCGGCCGCTGCTCATCACCACCAGCACCACCGCATCGCGGGTCGCTTCCATCAGCACGCGATAGCGCGTGTCCATCTCGCGCTGGGTCTCGTAGTCGCGTTCCAACGCAAACTGTGCCATCACCAGTTGCTGCTGCATCTCCGCCACGGGGCGCATGTCGCGGCCCATCATCAGAATGGTCTGATCCTTGCCGATGCTGTGCATCGAATAGCGCACCGGAAATTCCCGCAGCGTCTGGTCGATATGGTTGATCTCGACCGCCAGCGCGCGCGCGCCTTGCCGCGTGAGTGCAGAAAACCGCTTGAGCAGCTTTTCATAACTCTCATCGGTGACAATGTCTGCCACTGGCATGCCTACCCACGCATCCAGTCGACCAAAGGCCGGATGTGCGGGATTGACCATCACTGCGGCGACACGGCCATCACCTGAAATCAACAGCGAAATATCTGCGGCCGTCGAGACGATCTCGGAGAGCATCTCCGGCTCGATCAGCGGCATCGCCATACCCGTCATGAAGTGTTTCGTATCAGTGTTCACGCCAGTTTCGCCATTTTTGCCGCTCACCCATCTGACCGGGACTACGGTATGTTAAGCTCGCTTGAGCACGCAAAAGGCGTCGAACTTGAGGCCCATGACCTCGAGCGCAGCGCCAATGTCATTCGAGGAGAAATCAGCCCCGGTGCATGAGGCAGGGTCCTCCACTTTTGACATCACGGCCCCCCCGACGACGATCGGGGTTGAACTGCCATTGATAGTCTTCAGAAATTGCACGGTCCTTGAGACCGATTCGAGTTTTTCCTTCGTCGCGACAGAGATCATGATGCCATCGAACTGTCGTGCCGCCATCAGGTCGCGCAATTCGCCGAAGCTGGGCGCGATTCTCAGGCAGACCGAGACACCAAAGCGCCGCAGTTGCCCGATGGCAACCATCGGCCCCAGAGTATGCTGCTCGCGGTCGGGCACGATGAACATCACCGTGCCATGCCCGGTATCGCCCGCCTGATCCGCGACCCATGCGGCCCCGATCTCGCGCAGGAGGCTTTGCATCCGACCCACGCCGATGGTCACCTCGACCCAGGACAACTCGTCGTCGAGCCAAGCCTGCCCCATCCGCCGCGCCGCGATCGGGATATATACATCCGACAGTGCTGCCCGACTGATCCGCGCCCGCCTGATCTCGGTCAGGAGGCCCGAAAAGGCCGCCTTGGTCCCCGATAGCGACGCCGTGACAAGACCGGCGATCAGCTGCTCGCGCGGCTCTATCACTGACTTGGCGCTGCGATCGACGAGAAGCGATACCACCTGAGAGGCAAAATAGCTGACGCCAGAAGTATCTGCTGCCGAAGGACGGACCCGATCGAGAGGCTGAAACTCCGGCATAGGCCCTGCTCCGCAAAGCGGCTCCCACACAATCGCCACCTGAATCTGTCAGCACGATCGGGGACATCCTTGCCCTCAACTCTCCAATAGGTCCAACATTTTGTCAAAGACAATTGACACACAAGACAGTAGTTGCGCGACCAGAAAAATACAAGTCATTGTTTTTGAATAATATCATCACAATTTTGTTGCTGCAAAATTTCCCGCTCAGCCCCAAAAGCCGCAAGAAGTGTCAACCAAAATAGTGTAAGTTTTGATTGACACATTCGGAATCCGAGGGGTAGGGTTGGTATCAGGATGCGTTGTTTGAAAGCCAATCCATGCCACCGAATCGCACCACGCCCCTGCCGCGACAGCCGCTCTACACCGCTCAGGAACGTGCACGGCGCGACGCGACCCGGTGGACCCTGGTGCAGGGAATTCTCGCCCCTTTGCAGTTTCTGGCCTTTGCCGTCTCGCTGGTCCTGGTACTGCGCTACATGGCCACAGGCGATGGCTACGCGGTGGCGACCCTATCTGTTCTGGTGAAAGCCGGGCTGCTGTTCCTGATCATGATCACGGGGGCGATCTGGGAAAAGGTGGTGTTCGGCCAATACCTTCTCGCCCCTGCATTCTTTTGGGAGGATGTCTTCAGCTTCGCGGTCATCGCGCTGCATTCGGCTTATATTCTGGCCCTTTGGACCGCGGCGCTGCCGCCAATGGGACTCATGGCGCTGGCGCTGACCGCTTATCTGACCTATGCGATCAACGCCGGTCAGTTCCTCCGCAAGTTGCGCATGGCTCGTCTCGATCAGGCGGCACGGGTATGACCGCGTCGCTGCCCACCCACGGCTGCACCCAGACGCCCGTGCTGAAAGAGCGCGGCCAACGCGAGGTGTTTTGCGGGCTGACCGGCATCATCTGGCTGCACCGCAAGATGCAGGACGCCTTCTTCCTGGTGGTGGGTTCGCGTACCTGCGCGCACTTGCTGCAATCGGCTGCCGGGGTGATGATCTTTGCCGAGCCGCGTTTTGGCACCGCCGTTCTGGAGGACAAGGATCTGGCCGGGCTGGTCGATGCGCAGGCCGAGCTTGACCGAGAGGTTTCGCGCCTGCTGTCACGCCGCCCTGACATACGCCAACTGTTTCTGGTCGGCTCTTGCCCGTCCGAAGTGATCAAACTTGACCTGCACCGCGCGGCCGAACGGCTCAGCGCCGCCCACGCGCCGCATGTGCGGGTGATCAATTATTCGGGCTCGGGAATCGAGACGACCTTTACCCAGGGCGAGGATGCCTGCCTTGCCGCCATGGTGCCGGCCTTGCCCACCACAACGGCGCGGGAACTGCTCATCGTCGGCGCCTTGCCCGATGTGGTGGAAGACCAGGCGCTGGCTTTGCTGACGGCGATGGGCATCGACGCGGTGCGCTGCCTGCCTGCGCGACGGTCGGCGGAGTTGCCCGCCGTTGGCGCAAACACCGTCTTTGCGCTGGTGCAGCCCTTCCTTGGCGACACCCATGCCGCCCTGACCCGGCGCGGTGCGCGCCACATCGCGGCCCCCTTTCCCTTTGGGCTTGAGGGCACGACCGCGTGGCTGCAAGCGATCGCGACCGAGTTTGGCGTCCCGCCGCAGGTGTTCGAGGCTGTGACCGCGGCCCCCCGCGCCCGGGCGGAAAAGGCGATTGCGGCAGCGGCGGAAACCCTCAGCGGCAAGTCAGTGTTCTTCTTCCCCGACAGCCAGTTGGAGATTCCACTGGCGCGGTTCCTGACCCGCGAATGCGGCATGACGGCGATCGAGGTCGGCACGCCTTTCCTGCACCGTGATCTCATGGCCCCGGAACTGGCGCTGCTGGCCGAGGGGCCGGTGCTGTCCGAAGGCCAGAATGTGGATCTTCAGCTTGACCGGGTGCGGGCTGCGCGCCCCGATCTGACGGTCTGCGGTCTGGGTCTGGCCAACCCTCTGGAGGCCGAAGGTCTGGCCACCAAATGGGCGATCGAGCTGGTCTTTACCCCGGTGCATTTCTATGAACAGGCTGGCGATCTGGCCGCCCTATTTGCCCGCCCGCTGCGCCGTCGCGCTCTTCTGGCCCCGCTCGCCCCGCGTCTGGAGGCCGCCGAATGAGGCTGACGCTCTGGACATACGAAGGCCCGCCGCATGTTGGCGCGATGCGTGTGGCAACCGGCATGAAGGGTCTGCACTACGTTCTGCATGCGCCGCAGGGCGACACCTACGCGGACCTTCTGTTCACCATGATCGAACGGCGCGACCATCGCCCGCCGGTCACCTATACCACCTTTCAGGCCCGCGATCTGGGTGGCGACACCGCCACCCTGTTCAAGACCGCCTGCCAGGATGCGGTCACCCGCTTTGCGCCGGAGGCGCTGATCGTCGGCGCCTCCTGCACGGCCGAGTTGATCCAGGATGATCCTGCCGGTCTGGCAGAAAGCATGGATCTCGGCATCCCGGTGATCCCGCTCGACCTGCCCAGCTATCAGCGCAAGGAAGGCTTCGGCACCGACGAGACCTTCCTGCAGATCGTGCGCCATCTGGCCAAGCCTGTTGCCCGCACCGAACAGATCACCGCCAACCTTGTCGGCCCCACCGCCCTTGGCTTTCGCCACCGCGACGACATCGCCGAAGTCACCCGCCTTCTGGCTGACATGGGCATCACCGTCAACGTCTGCGCCCCGATGGGCGCGCGGCCCTCTGACATCGCGCGGATTGGTGCGGCGCATTTCAACGTGCTGATGTATCCCGAACACGCCGAATCCGCCGCGCGCTGGCTGGAAACCAACTTCCGACAGCCTTATACCAGATGCGTGCCAATCGGCGTCGGCGCGACCCATGATTTTCTGGCAGAGGTCGCCCAGATCACCGGCCTGCCGGTCACAGCCGACACCAGCCGCCTGCGCCTGCCATGGTGGACCCGCAGCGTCGACAGCACCTACCTTACCGGCAAGCGCGTCTTCCTCTTCGGGGACGGCACCCATGTTGCCGCCGCCGCCCGTATCGCCCGCGATGAAATGGGGTTCGAGGTTGCGGGCCTCGGCTGCTTCAACCGCGAGATGGCCCGCCCGATCCGCGCCTTGGCCAGGGAATACGGCGTCGAGGCGACGATCACCGACGACTATCTCGAAGTCGAGGCCGCCATCGCCGCCCTGCACCCCGAGATGATCCTCGGCACCCAGATGGAGCGTCACATCGGCAAGCGTCTCGGCATTCCCTGCGCGGTGATCTCGGCCCCGGTGCATGTGCAGGATTTCCCCGCCCGCTATTCCCCGCAGATGGGCTGGGAAGGCGCGAATGTTATCTTTGACACCTGGGTGCATCCGCTGGTGATGGGGCTTGAGGAACATCTCTTGCACATGTTCCGCGATGATTTCGAATTCCATGACGAGGCCGGGGCCTCGCACCTTGGCGGCCAACACATTGCCCGCCATGCCAGTGCTGAGGCTGCGGATGACGGGGGCTCGCTGCTCCAGACGACCACCCCTGTTGATGGGACGCCCTTGGCCAGCGTTACCCCCGAAACCAACGTCATCTGGCTTTCCGACGCCGAAAAGGAACTGCGCAAGATCCCCTTCTTTGTGCGCAGCAAGGCGCGCCGCAACACCGAAAAGTTTGCCCATGACAAGGGATTGACCCGGATCAGTGTTGAAACCCTCTACGAGGCAAAGGCCCACTATGCGCGCTGACCCCCCCCTGAGTGGTGCCCGCGTCAGCTACAACATCGTTGTGGTCACGCTGGATCAGCACGCCGCGGGTCCCGCCGAGCGGATCGCTCCGCGTCTGGCCAGAGACTTCCCAGGCCTCAGCATCACCATCCATGCCGCAGCCGAATGGGCCGAGAACCCCGCAGCCCTGACCCGCTGCAAGCTGGCGCTGCAAACCGCCGACATCATCATCGCGAACCTGATCTTCATCGAAGAACACATCAACGCCATCCTGCCTGACCTGACCGAAGCCCGCGCGCGCGTCGATGCCTTTGTCGGGGTGATTGCTGACAGCCAGATCGTCAAGCTGACCAAAATGGGCGATCTGGATATGTCCAGGCCCGCCTCGGCGGCCATGTCCCTGCTGAAAAAGCTGAAGCCTGCGGCCAGGACCAGCGCAAACTCCGGCGAAAAGCAGATGTCGATGCTGCGCCGCTTGCCCAAGATCCTGCGCTGGATTCCGGGCAAGGCGCAGGACATGCGCGCCTGGTTCCTGTCGATGCAATACTGGCTGGGCGGGTCGGATGACAACATCGAACAGATGATCCGCTTTCTGGTCGGGCGCTACTCCTCGCGCAAGGATTGGCGCGGGACAGCAGCCAGGGCTCCGGTCGATTACCCCGATGTCGGGCTCTACCACCCTGCCCTTGCCGGCCGCATCAGCACTGATCCGGCCGATCTGCCCCGCCCCGCCGGGGCAACGGCCACTGTTGGCCTGCTGCTTCTGCGATCCTATGTGCTGTCCTCCGATACCGCGCACTATGACGCGGTGATTGCCGCCTTTGAAGCCAAGGGCATCGCCTGCGTGCCCGCCTTTGCCAGCGGCCTTGATGGCCGGCCCGCCATCACCCGCTATTTCCGGACCGAGGGCACCACGCGCATCGACGCGATGGTGTCGCTGACGGGCTTCAGCCTGGTCGGGGGGCCGGCCTATAACGACAGCCCTGCCGCCGTGGCCGCCCTCTCGGCGCTGGATGTGCCTTATGTCGCCGCCCATCCGCTCGAATTCCAGACCCTGGGCCAATGGGGTCAGGCGGGTCATGGCCTTGGCCCGATCGAAACCACCATGCTGATCGCGCTGCCCGAGATTGACGGCGCAACCAATCCGACCGTCTTTGCCGGGCGTCATGGGCTTGAGGGCTGCCAGGGCTGCGCCCATGCCTGCACGGGCGACAGCGACAGCCGCGCCATGTCGCCCTGCCCCGAGCGGGTCGCCTCGCTGGCCGAAAAGACCCTGCGCCTTGCGCATCTGCGCAAAACCCGCAACGCTGACAAGAAGATCGGTATCGTACTCTTTGGCTTTCCGCCGAATGCAGGTGCGGCGGGTACGGCGGCCTATCTTTCGGTGTTTGAGAGCCTGCACAACACCCTCATCGCCCTGAAGGCCGACGGCTATACCCTTGACGTGCCCGCCTCGGTCGATGATCTGCGCGCTGCCGTGCTCGGGGCCAATGCCGCCCAGTATGGCCAGCCCGCCAATGTCGCGGCCTTCGTCGAGGCCGATGCCATCGTCCGCGACACCGCCCATCTGGCCGAGGTCGAGGCGGTCTGGGGCGCTGCCCCCGGCCGGGTGCAATCCGACGGTCGCCGGGTCTTTGTTCTGGGCCAGCAGTTCGGCAATGTCTTTGTCGGCCTGCAACCCACCTTCGGCTATGAAGGCGACCCGATGCGCCTGCTGTTCGAGCGTGGCTTTGCCCCCACCCATGCCTTCGTGCAGTTCTATCTGTGGCTGCGCAACAGCTACCGCGCCGATGCCCTGCTGCATTTCGGCATGCATGGTGCGCTGGAGTTCATGCCGGGCAAGCAGGCGGGCCTTGGGGCCCGTGACTGGCCCGATCGGCTGATCGGCGAGTTGCCCAACATCTACCTCTATGCCGCCAACAATCCATCGGAAGCCACGCTTGCCAAGCGGCGCAGCAATGCCGTGACCATCACCCATCTGACACCGCCCCTCGCGCAGGCGGGGCTCTATAAAGGTCTGGCCGATCTGAAAGATAGCCTGACCCGCTGGCGCGCACTGCCCCCCGCCGCAAAGGAGCGGGCCGAACTGGAAGCGCTGATCGCCGATCAGGCCGCCGCCGTCGACATGGCGGACCAGCCTGCCGCAGCCCTCTGGCTGAAACTCCTTGAGGCCGAGGATGCCTTGATCCCCGACGGCCTGCATGTGCTGGGCCGCCCGATGAGCGCGGCCGCCCGCGCCGACTATCTGGATCTGCTACCCCCGATGGATGCAGCCGAGCGCGCCCGCATCGATACGGTGCTGAGCCAAGACACCGAAATCCCCGGCATCTTGCGGGCGCTCTCGGGCCGGTTCATCGCGCCGGTTCCGGGCGGCGATCTAATCCGCAGCCCGCAGATCCTGCCGACGGGCCGCAATATCCACGCCTTTGATCCGTTCCGTATGCCAACCGAATTCGCTCTGCGCGATGGCGCGGCACAGGCCGACCGACTGCTGGCCGCGCACCCCACGCTGCCGCACAGTATTGCGCTGGTCCTGTGGGGGTCCGACAATATCAAGTCTGACGGTGGTCCCGTGGCGCAGGCGCTGGCCCTGATGGGCGCACGCCCCCGGTTTGACAGCTATGGCCGCCTGTGCGGCGCCGACCTGATCCCGCTGGCCCAGCTTGGTCGCCCGCGCATCGACGTGCTGATGACGCTTTCGGGCATCTTCCGCGACCTTCTGCCCTTGCAGACCCGCATGCTGGCCGAAGCGGCGTATAAATGCGCCACTGCGGACGAGCCTCTGGCGCAGAACTTCATCCGCGCCCATGCGCTGGCCTATGCAGAACAGATGGGCAGCGACATGGAAACCGCCAGCTTGCGGGTGTTTTCCAATGCCGAAGGCGCCTACGGCTCAAACGTCAATCAACTGGTCGACAGTTCTGCATTCGGGGCCGAGGATGAACTGGCCGATGCCTACGAGGCCCGCAAGTCCTTTGCATATGGCCGCGATGGCAAGGCCGTCCGGAACGCCGCCATGTTGCAAAAGACGTTGAAGAACGTCGAACTTGCCTATCAGAACCTGGAATCGGTCGAGCTGGGCGTGACCTCGGTCGATCACTACTTCGACACCCTTGGCGGCATCGCCCGCGCGGTCAAACGGCAGCGCGGCACCGATACGCCGGTCTACATCAGCGACCAGACTCGCGGCAGCGGCAAGATCCGCACCCTGCGCGACCAGATCGTGCTGGAAAGCCGGTCGCGCACGCTGAACCCGAAGTTCTACGAAGGCCTGCTGAAACATGGCGCCGAAGGCGTCCGTCAGATCGAGGCGCATGTCACCAATACCATGGGCTGGTCGGCCACCGCCGAGGCTGTGGAGCCATGGGTCTATCAGCGCCTGTCCGAAACCTTCGTACTGGACGAGGCGATGCGCAAACGCATGGCGGCGCTCAACCCGGTCGCCTCGGCACGAATGGCAAACCGACTGATCGAAGCCTCGGAACGCAGCTATTGGTCACCGGACGCCGCTACCCTGGCCGCCCTGCAAGGCGCTGCCGAGGAACTTGAAGACCAACTGGAAGGGATTGCCGCAGAATGACCGCGCTGACCCAACCCACAACCGAAAGTGGCCGGACATGAGCCTGGATATCATCCCCGAACTGCGGGGCCTTGACGGCGACGGATCCGTGCAGGTGCATCTGGATGCCGATACCAAGATTGAAGGCGCGAAGGTGTTTTCGGTCTATGGCAAGGGCGGGATCGGTAAATCGACCACCTCCAGCAACCTGTCGGCGGCGTTCTCAATGCTGGGAAAACGGGTGTTGCAAATCGGCTGCGACCCCAAGCATGACAGCACCTTCACCCTGACCGGGCGGCTGCAAGCAACCGTGATCGACATTCTCAAGGATGTGGATTTCCACCCCGAAGAGTTGCGCCCCGAAGACTACGTCGCCGCCGGCTTCAATGGCGTGAAATGTGTCGAGGCGGGCGGCCCCCCGGCGGGAACCGGATGCGGCGGCTATGTTGTGGGTCAGACGGTCAAGCTTCTGAAGCAGCATCACCTGCTGGAAGATACCGATGTGGTGATCTTTGATGTGCTCGGCGATGTGGTCTGCGGTGGCTTTGCCGCGCCGCTGCAACACGCCGACCGCGCCCTGATCATCACCGCCAACGACTTCGACAGCATCTATGCGATGAACCGCATTATCGCCGCCGTGCAGGCAAAATCGGGCAACTACAAGGTGCGCCTTGCGGGCTGTGTGGCCAACCGGAGCCGCGAAACCGATGAGGTGGACCGCTATTGCGAACGTGTCGGCTTCAACCGAATTGCGCATATGCCCGACATTGATGCCATCCGCCGCTCGCGACTGAAGAAAAAGACCCTGTTCGAGATGGACGACGCCGAAGACGTGGTGCTGGCGCGCGCCGAATACATGCGGCTGGCCGACAAGCTCTGGCGCTCGGTGCAGGAACCGGGATCGACCCCCGCTCCACTGCCAGACCGTGAGATCTTTGAACTGCTGGGGTTCGACTGATGGCCAACTACGCCGCAACCCGCGACCGGGTCGAAGACTACTTCGACCGCTCAGCCACCAGGGTCTGGGAGCGTCTGACCTCTGACGCCCCCGTGTCGCGCATCCGCCAGACCGTGCGCGAAGGCCGCGACACCATGCGCGCGCTGATTCTGGGGCAGTTGCCCGATGATTTGCGTGGCTGCCGCGTGCTGGATGCGGGCTGCGGTGCGGGGCAGATGACGGCAGAGCTTGCCGCGCGTGGGGCCGATGTGATGGCGGTGGATATCTCGCCGGCGCTGGTCGAGATCGCGCGCGCCCGCCTGCCCGCCGAACATGTCGGTCGCGTCGCCTTTGCCAGCGGCGACATGACCGCCGATCATGGCCGGTTTGACTACGTCATCGCGATGGACAGCCTGATCTACTACGGCACGCCCGATATTACCGCCGCACTTCACCGTCTGGGCAGCCGCACCGATCAGGCCGTGGTCTTTACCGTGGCCCCGAAAACCGCCTTTCTGATGACCTTCTGGAGCATGGGAAAGCTGTTCCCCCGCGCCGACCGCAGCCCGACCATGGTGCCGCATGCACTTGCCACGCTGAACCGCGCCACTCAGGGCCGGGTCAGCAAGATCGGGCGCGTGTCGCGCGGGTTCTATATTTCGGAATGTCTGGAGTATCGGTCGTGATCTTTCTGAAATCGACGCATGTGCAACAGCTTGGTGCTCGATGGATGCCCTTTGCCGATGCCGCATCGGACGGGCTGACGCTGGCGCAACTGCTGCGGCTTGGTCTGTTTCAGGTCTCGGTGGGCATGGCCGCCGTCTTGCTGCTCGGCACGCTGAACCGGGTGATGATTGTCGAACTTCAGGTTCCGGCCTCGATCGTTGCGCTGATGATCGCGCTCCCCGTCGTCTCTGCACCCTTTCGCGCCTTGCTAGGCCACAAGTCCGACAATCACAAAAGCTGGATCGGCTGGAAGCGGGTGCCATACCTGTGGTTCGGCAGCCTGTGGCAGATGGGTGGGCTTGCGATCATGCCCTTTGCGCTGATCGTGCTGTCGGGTGACCAGGTGCATGGGCCGGAATGGGCGGGCAAGGCGCTGGCGGCGCTTGCCTTCCTGATGACGGGCGTCGGGATGCACATGACGCAGACCGCGGGTCTTGCTCTGGCTTCTGATCGTGCAACACCTGAAACCCGGCCGCGCGTGGTGGCGCTGCTCTATGTGATGTTCCTGCTCGGCATGGCGGTTTCTGCGGTGGTGCTGGGCTTGTTGCTGCGCGATTTCGACCAGATCCGCCTGATCCGCGTCGTGCAGGGCTGCGGCGTCGCCACGATGGTGCTGAACCTCGTGGCGCTGTGGAAGCAGGAAAAGGTCCGCCCGATGAACGCACAGGAAATGGCGCAGACAAGGCCGATCTTTCACGAAGGCTGGCGCGATCTGATGGCGGGGGGGCAGGCCGCGCGGCTTTTGCTCGTAGTCATGCTGGGCACCATGGCGTTCCAGATGCAGGATGTGCTGCTGGAGCCTTATGGCGCTGAAATCCTGGGGCTTTCGGTGGGGTCAACCACTTGGCTGACCGCCTGCAACGCCGTGGGTGCGCTGGTCGGCTTTGGGCTGGCTGGGCGCTGGATGTCGAACGGGCACGACATGTTCCGCATGTCCGCGCGCGGGCTTCTGGTCGGCGTGGTGGCCTTTCTGATGGTGATCTTTGCGGCCCCCTTGCATTCCGAGGTGATGTTCTATGTCGGCGCATGGAGCATTGGTCTGGGCGCGGGTCTCTTTGCCGTGGCGACGCTGGCCGCGGCCATGGCGCTTCCCGAGCACGGGGTCGCGGGTCGCGGTCTGGTTCTGGGTGCCTGGGGTGCGGCACAAGCCACCGCCGCCGGCCTGTCGATCGCCCTCGGCGGCGGCCTGCGCGACTCTGTCGGCGCCTATGCGCTGCAAGGCGGCTTCGGGCCGGTGTTTGCCGCCCCCGCCTTTGGCTACTCGGTTGTCTACATGATCGAAATCGTCGTCTTGTTCGCCACCCTGATCGCACTTGCCCCTCTGGTGCGGGTCAGCCTTTTCACCGCGCAATCCAAATCCGACGCCGCCCGACTGGGCCTTGTCGATTTTCCCAACTAACCCGGAGGACATCCAATGCTGGGCACAACTTTCTTTGGCGACTTTGATCTTGCTTCGCTGGCGATCTGGCTCTTCTGGGGCTTTTTCGCGTTGCTGATCTACTACCTGCAGACCGAAAACATGCGCGAAGGCTATCCGCTGGAAATGGAGAATGGCACGGCGGCCCCCAATCAGGGCCCCCTCCCGCAGCCTGCGCCCAAGACATTTGTCCTGCCGCATGGTCGCGGGTCGGTCACGGTGCCGAACGGCGCGCGCGAGGCCCGCGAGGTGGCTCTGGGGCGCACCTCGGAATCCGAGGGCTTTCCGCATGTGCCCCTAGGCAACCCCATGACCGACGGCGTCGGCCCCGCCTCCTGGGCGCCGCGCCGCGATGTGCCGGAACTTGATGGCCACGGCCACAACAAGATCGTGCCGATGGCCAAGGCGCCGGCCTTCATGGTTTCGGCCGGGCGGGACCCGCGCGGCCTGCCGGTCCAGGCGGGCGACAATGAAGTGGTCGGCAGCGTCTCGGACATGTGGGTTGATGCGCCCGAGCAGCTCGTGCGTTATCTCGAGATCAGCCTGAACTCGGGCCATCGCTGCCTTGTGCCGATGCCGATGGTCAAGATCTGGAAAGACCGGGTGCGGATCAATTCCCTGTCATCCGATCTGTTTGACAGCGTCCCGGTCACCCGGTCGCCGACCGAAGTGACCCTGCTGGAAGAAGACAAGATCAGCGCCTATTACGCGGGCGGCACGCTTTACGCGTCGGCCAAGCGCAAGGGCGGCTCGCTGGCGTGGAAGCCATGAGCGCGCCGCACGACGATTTCGCCACCGAACCGCTTCGCGGGCTGCCCGAACGGCCTCCGCTGGGCGAAGAGCTGCTGTGGCAGGGCCGGCCTGATAGCCTTTCGCTGGCCCGCGATGCCTTCAAGATCACCTGGGTCGCAGGGTATTTCGTGGCGCTCGCGATCTGGCGCGCGGCGGCCGTTGCCGATCCGACTCTCGGCTCGGTCATCGCGGTGATGCTGCCTTATCTCGCGATCGGCGCGGTGGCCTGCGGGTTGCTTTACGTCATCGCCTGGGTGCAGGCCCGCGCGACGGTCTATACCATCACCAGCGCGCGCGTCGCCTTGCGCATCGGTGCAGCGTTGACCGTGACGCTGAATGTGCCGTTCAGGCAGGTGGCCACCGCAACACTCACCACGAGATCGAACGGCACCGGCACAATCGCGCTGGAAACCCTGGGTGAAACCCGGATTTCCTACCTTGTGTGCTGGCCGCATGTGCGGCCTTGGCGCTTTGCCAAAACTCAGCCCGCGCTGCGCTGCATTCCCCATGCCGCGGAGGTGGCCCGAATTCTCGCCGAGGCGGCGGAAACCCGGATCAGCCAACCCGAGGTGGTGCGTACGCAGCCCGGTCTGTCTGCGGCGGTGCAATAGAGGAGGTCAAGATGGCAATCCATGCTCAAACCACGGCGCGCCCTTCGGCCAGCAAAGATATGATACCCACACCGCTCTTGCGGGCCATGCTGGGGCTGGTCGTGGCCAGTCTGGCCGTCGTCAGCTTTGCGGTTCTGACCGGGCGCGATCATGTCGGCGCGCCAAAGCCCGCCGCCATCGTGACCGAGCGCAGCATCATCCTCAAGGGTGGCGGCGCACAGGCAGTCAGCGTGCTGGCCACCGATGGCACGGTGCTGATGGACCTGCCGCACGGTGGGTTCATCACCGTGATCCAGAACGCCATGGAGCGGGAGCGACTGACCGCTGGCGTTGAGAGATTGAAGCCGCTGCGCATCGTCGAATATGCGAACGGCCGTCTGGCGGTGGTGGATGACTATACCGGATGGAGCGCGGAACTGGGCGCATTCGGAGCTGACAACAGGGCCGCGTTCGAACGGCTCATGTCACGTTTGTAGCGATAGGAATGGGAGGCAAATGATGGCAATCTTTCGTAGAACGGCTGAAGAAGTGCCCTGCACCGTCGAGGTCAGTCACCGGTTTGAAAGCCTGCACGCCCATGTCCGTTTTAACAATGGCGCCGTGGTCTATCCGGGTGACGAGGTGTTGGTGCATGGCGCGCCGATCCTTGCAGCCTACGGCGAGGTGATCATCGAGGACCGTCAGGCCACGATCACCCGCGCCAGCTGGGTCGAACGCCTGTGGACCCGCGCGACCGGCGATTTGGGCTTCATGGAGCTCTGCGAGTTTTCCTTTTCCGATGAGGTGACACTGTGAACGCCACCCCGCAAGATCTGTTCCCCAATCACATCGATGCCGAAATCGTCGAAGAGCCCACCGTTGATACCACAGCGATGGCGACGGAAACGACCCTGCTGAACCCGCGGTTCTATACCACAGATTTCGATGAGATGGACCGTCTTGACGTCTCGTCCGTCCGCCCCGAATGGGACAAGCTGATCGCCCAGATGAAATCCGACCCGAACAAGGGTCATTTCAAAAAGAACGCCGACTGGGATGCGAACTGGGCGGGCATGGACCCCAAGCTGCGGGTGGAGTTCATCGACTTTCTGGTGTCGTCCTGCACCGCCGAGTTTTCGGGCTGCGTACTCTACAAGGAGATGAAGCGCCGCGGCACCAATGCCGACATCTGCGAGCTGTTCAGCTACATGTCGCGCGACGAGGCCCGGCACGCCGGTTTCATCAACGATGCCCTGCGTGAGGCGGGGGTAGCGGTGAACCTGGGGTTCCTGACCAAGGCCAAGAAATACACCTACTTCCGGCCCAAGTTCATCTACTACGCCACCTATCTGTCGGAAAAGATCGGCTATGCCCGCTACATCACGATCTTCCGCCATCTTGAAGCGAACCCAGATCATCGGTTCCACCCGATTTTCAAATGGTTCCGCGAGTGGTGCAACGACGAGTTCAGCCATGGCGAGGCCTTTGCCCTGATCATGCGCACGGACCCCAAGCTGACCAACGGCTTTGTCAACAAGCTGTGGATCCGGTTTTTCCTGACCGCTGTCTATTCCACCATGTATGTGCGCGACCATGCCAGGCCCGAGTTTCACAGGGCCCTTGGCGTCGATATCGAATGGTATGACCAGGAGGTGTTCCGCAAGACCAGCACCATCGCGCGGCAGGTCTTCCCGGTTGAGGTGGACATTGACCACCCGCGCTGGCTGCCGAACCTGCGCCGGATGCGCGAGGCCTTTGGCCAGATGGACGCGGCGAAGCGCAAGGGCGGTGTCGGGGGCTGGGTCGCGCACAAGCTGGCGGCGGCGAAGGCGCTGACGACCTTCGTGTCGCTCTACACCATCCCGGCAATCAAGAGCATACCGCCCGAAAACGTCCGGCTGGAGCCGGTCTATTGACCGACTGCCGCCATAGGCAAGCGCGGCCCGCAGGTGAGGGACGCTGGCCGCAGGTTGGGCCGTGCGGGGAAGAAAGCGGGCGCGTACATGGATAGCCCCTGGCTTGCCGCAGTCACGACGCTGTTCTTGTGGTGGTTTTCCACCGGCATCATTCTGTGGCGGGTGCGGGTGGCCGACAATGGCACGGCGCAGGATCATCTGAATTCGGTGATCATCGGCCTGCCGCTCGTGGTCATCGGATTTGCGGCGGCGCGCGCCTCGCTGCCCGATCTGTCGGCGCAGGGCATCTACCTGGCATTTCTGGCCGCTCTGGCGCTGTGGGGCTGGGTCGAACTTGCTTTCCTGTCGGGAGTCATCACTGGGCCGAACCGCAGGCCCTGTCCGCCCTATGCCCGCGGGTCCGCGCGCTTTTGGGCGGCCGTTGGCACCGTCGCCTGGCACGAGGTGACGCTGGTGATCATCCTGGCCGTCCTCGGGCTGGCGTCATGGCACGCCGCCAACCCCTTTGCCTTCGGCACCTTTGCGCTTCTGTTTGTCGCCCGGGTCTTTGCCAAGCTGAACCTCTTTCTCGGCGTGCCGCGCATCAACACGCAGTTCCTGCCCCAGCCGCTGGCGCATCTGGCCAGCTATTTCCGCATCGGTCGCATTACCGCGTTCTTCCCGCTGTCGGTTTCGGCGCTGACCGTGGGTTCGGCGCTGCTGCTGGAACGCGCGATCAATGTGACCGATCCCGGCATGTCTGTAGGCTACACCCTGCTGACCTGTCTTTGCCTGCTGGCCCTGCTTGAGCACTGGTTCATGGTGCTGCCGCTGCCAGATGAGAAACTCTGGCGCTGGATGATGCCGGCGCGCGAGAGCCTGACGCTGAGACCCAAAAACGACAACGTTGAGGACGCCAATGGACTTTGACCAGATTTTCCGCAGCCAGCTTGAGGCCCTGAAAGCCGAAGGCAACTACCGCTCCTTCGCCGAGCTGGAACGCAAACGCGGCGCCTTTCCGCGCGCTGACAATCACAAGGATGGTACGGTCAACGAAATCACCGTCTGGTGTTCGAATGACTACCTTGGCATGGGTCAGCATCCTGCCGTGGTGAAGGCGATGGTGGACTGCGTGCAGGCCAGCGGCACCGGCTCGGGTGGCACGCGCAACATCTCGGGCAACACCCACAATCACCTGCTGCTCGAGGCGGAGCTGGCCGATCTGCATGGCAAGGATGCGGCGCTGCTGTTCACCTCTGGCTATGTGTCGAACTGGGCCGCGCTTTCGACGCTTGGCGCGCGCATTCCCGATGTCGTCATCCTATCGGATGCGGGCAACCATGCCAGCATGATTGAAGGCGTGCGCCATTCCCGCGCCGACAAGGTGATCTGGAAGCACAACGACTGGCGCGACCTGGACCGAAAACTTGCCGCCGTTGGCGACCGCCCCAAGATCGTGGCGTTTGAAAGCGTGTATTCGATGGATGGCGACATCGCGCCGATCA
Source organism: Albidovulum sp. (assembly GCA_041739655.1). GTDB lineage: Bacteria > Pseudomonadota > Alphaproteobacteria > Rhodobacterales > Rhodobacteraceae > Albidovulum. The sequence continues at coordinate 21,075 of JBGSNN010000162.1, forward strand.
GGGAAATCGTGCAGGTGGCCAAGGCACATGGCGCGCTGACCTATATCGACGAGGTGCACGCCGTCGGCATGTATGGCCCGCGTGGCGGCGGTGTCTCAGAACGCGAGGGGTTGGCCGATTAGATCGACCTGATCGAAGGCACGCTGGGCAAGGCCTTCGGCGTGATGGGGGGCTATATCACAGGCTCGGCGGCGCTGTGCGATTTCATCCGCAGCTTTGCTTCGGGATTCATCTTCACCACCGCTTTGCCGCCCGCCGTGGCCGCCGCTGCGACCGCCTCGATCCGGCACTTGAAAACCAGCCAGACCGAACGGCAGCGCCAGAAGGAACAGGTCGCCAAACTGCGCGCGCGGCTCGACCGACTGGGCATCCCATGTCTGGCCAACGACAGCCACATCATTCCGGTGATGATCGGCGATCCGGTGAAATGCCGAATGATCAGCGACATCCTGATGCGCGACTGGGGCATCTATGTGCAGCCGATCAACTACCCCACCGTCGCCAAAGGCACCGAGCGTCTGCGCATCACGCCCTCACCCTGCCATAGCGACGCCGACATCGACCATCTGGCAACCGCGCTTGCGGCGCTCTGGAGCCGCTGCGCTGCGTCGCATGCCGTCGCATGAATCACGAATTTGTGTGAACCAAATGGCGCTCACAGGCGTAGCTATCAGACGAAACGAGGGAGGAGCCTGATGAAATCGAAATTTGTTGTTTTCTCGGTACTGGCCACCGCTGCAGCGCCCGCCTTTGCGGCAGGCGACGCCACCAAGGGCGAGGCCGTCTTCAAGCAATGCCAGACCTGCCATTCGGCGGTCGATGAAACCGGCAAGATCGTTGCCGGAAAGGGCGCCAAGACAGGCCCCAATCTTTACGGCGTCATTGGCCGCAAGGTCGGTAGCTATCCTGACTTCAAGTATGGCGGCTCGATCGTGGCGGCCGGCGAAACCGGGCTGGTCTGGGACGAGGCGGGCTTTGTCGACTATGTGCAAGACCCGGCAAACCACTGGAAAACGGTGCTGGGCGACAAAAGCGCCAAGTCCAAGATGATGTTCAAGGTGAAAGACGAGGCGACTGCCGAGGACGTTTACGCCTATCTGCTGCAATTCAGCCCGAACGCTGGCGCGGCCGCCGATCCAGCGGCGGAAGCGCCAGCCGATCCGGCCGCGCCTGCGGCCACGACAACCCAGTAACGCCTCTGCCTCTGTGGCAAAGGCAAAAGCCTCCCGCCCGCGCGGGGGGCTTTTTCGTTGATCGCCTTGCGTCGAACACAGCCCTTGCCAAGCGGCTCAGGCACGCCTGAGCGACGAGCGCTGCGGCATCACCTGATGCACTGCATCGGCAATATCGGCCACCGTCAGTCCCGCATCGGCATACATCGCCGCCGGGCTCGCCTGGTCGATGAACCGATCCGGCAGGGTCATCGTGCGCAGGCGCAACCCATCATCAAGTCCGCCTGTGTTCGCCAGATACTGCAACACCTGCGCCCCGAAGCCACCGCCCGCACCCTGCTCAACCGTGATGATCGCCGCGTGATGGCGGGCGAGCTGCCCGATCAGAGCGGTGTCCAGCGGTTTGGCGAAGCGGGCATCGGCCACTGTCACCGACACGCCCTGCGCCGCCAGGTCCTCGGCGGCGAGCAGACAGTCGGGCAGATGCGCGCCAAAGCACAGCAACGCCACATCGGTCCCCTCACGCAGCACACGGCCCTTGCCGATTTCCAGCACCGCGCCGCGCTCAGGCAGCTGTACGCCCGCACCTTCGCCACGCGGATAGCGAAACGAAATCGGCCCAGCGTCATAAGCGGCCGCCGTGGCCACCATATGCACAAGCTCGGCCTCATCGCCCGCCGCCATCACGACAAACCCCGGTAGATTGGCCAGATAGCCCACATCGAAGGCCCCCGCATGGGTCGCCCCGTCCGCGCCGACGAGCCCAGCCCGATCAATCGCGAACCTCACCGGCAGACCCTGCAGGGCCACGTCATGCACGATCTGGTCGTAGGCGCGTTGCAAAAAGGTCGAATAGATCGCCACGAACGGCTTCAAACCCGCAGCCGCCATGCCAGCGGCGAAGGTCACGCCATGCTGCTCGGCGATGCCCACATCAAACACCCGCGCCGGAAACCGCGCCGCCATGATGTCGAGCCCGGTGCCCGACGGCATCGCCGCCGTCACCGCCACGATCGTGCCATCGCGCGCAGCCTCATCCGTCAGGGCCTTGCCGAACACCGAGGTATAGGCGGGCGCGTTCGATACCGATTTCGTCTGCGCGCCAGAGATCACATCGAACTTCGCCACGCCGTGATATTTGTCCGCAGCGCTTTCTGCCGGCGGGTAGCCCTTGCCCTTGACCGTCAAGGCATGAATCAGCACCGGCCCCGTCGCGCGGGTCTTTGCAGCCCGCAAGGTGGCCAGCACCTCGGCCATGTCATGCCCGTCAACCGGCCCGATATAGGTGAAACCCAGCTCTTCGAACAGCGTGCCGCCGCCCGGCATCCCCGTCACAAGTGCCCGCGCCCGCCGGGCGCCATCGCGCAACGGGCCAGGCAAGGCGGCCTCGAAGCCCTCGGCCATACTGCGCAGGGCGGCAAAGGGCGCATGGGCGGAAAGGCCATTCAGGTACTTGTTCAGCGCGCCCACCGGGGGCGCGATGCTCATGTCATTGTCGTTCAGGATCACGAACAACCGCTGGCCCAGATGTCCCGCCGCGTTCATCGCCTCATAGGCCATTCCCGCCGTGATCGCCCCGTCCCCGATCACGGCAATCGCGTCACCGATCGGCTGGCCCATGTCGCGCGCGACGCTGAACCCCAGCGCCGCAGAAATGCTGGTTGAGCTGTGCGCCGCGCCAAAGGGGTCGTATTCCGACTCCGACCGCTTGGTGAAGCCCGACAACCCGCCACCCTGGCGCAGACTGCACATCCGCGCCCGTCGCGCCGTCAGGATCTTGTGCGGATAGCACTGGTGGCCCACGTCCCAGATCAGCTTGTCGACCGGCGTGTTGAACACTGCGTGAATCGCCACCGCCAACTCAACGACACCCAGCGATGACCCCAGATGCCCGCCCGTCCGCGACACGACCGAGATCACCTCGGCGCGCAGCTCATCTGCCAGCAGCGCAAGCTCTGCATCGGTCATCCCGCGCAGGTCTGCGGGGATGCTGATCCTGTCAAGAAGCGAAGTTTGCACTGTCATGGCGCGGACCTTTACTGTGAAAATGGTGCCCTATGTTCAGACACCTGGCGCCAGTGATCTGTTTCCAACAGGACGGGAACCGGGCCGCAGTCCGGGCCGGCACCTGGCCCGAACATCGCTGCGGGGCGGGCGGAAAGGTTCTGCCCGACCCGGTTTCATCACACCTGTGCCGTGACCGGCTGGCTGATTTCCAACGCGCCATAGGGAGAAGGCGCCTGCTTGCTTTGCTCGGGCAAGAGCAGACTCACCGCCCAGATAACGAGCAGCACCGCTGCCACGACCGCCAAACCAAGACCGGCGAGGAAGGCGCCCCAGACCATCTGTCCCAGCGCCCAGACCCGCAAGCGGATCACCGGGCTCTGGCCCTCGTAAAAATGCTCGTCAGACATGGTGCATTCCTTCCAACGCGTTGTCAGGTTTCAGTTGAGCGGCGCATACCCGTGGTCTTGCGCCCAGACATACCAGTTATCCACGACCGTGCCGGTCAATAGGATACCAATGCCGCCGGTGATCGGAACCAGCACCGCAAACCACCAGGCCCAGCGGTGAATCCCCTCCATCGTGGCGTTGAACCCCATCGTCCAGCGCCAGAACAGCGCAGCCCGCTCCGAGGCCGTGCCGCGATCGACGATCTGCTCCAGCTCGCGGTCGCCACCCAAGCGGGTGACCGCAAGGATCGTTGCGCCGTGCATGGCAAACAGAAGGGCCGACCCGTAGAGAAAGGCGATGCTCAGGGCGTGGAACGGGTTGTAGAACAGGTTTCCGTAGGTCAGAGAAAACAGGTTCGTCCAGTCCAGATGCGGAAAGATCCCGTAGGGTACCGCTTCAGACCATTGGCCCATCAGCACCGGACGGATCAGCCCCAGAACCATCACCAGCCACAAGGCGGCGGCAAAGGCCCATGAGACATGTTTGCCCAAGCCCAGAGCCTCGGCCCGCAGATAGGTTCGGATCCACCATGTCCACAGCGAGATCAGAAAGAAGAACCCCGCGACCAGAAACAACCCGCCCTGCATCATCGGCGGAAACCGCAACCCCCACTCTGGGGCGGGCGGCTCCAGCGCCATCCAGAACAGATCGCGCACAAAGATTGCCGGGTTGTAGCCTGCCAGATGCCAGAACCAGAAACCGATGATCATGAACCAGATCAACCCGCAGGCCAGGCTGATGACCCCAAAGGTGCCCAGATAGATGGGGCCAAGCTGGGCGTTGCCAAACCAGCCCATCAGGCTGGAAAAGCCGGCGGTCTTGGTGCGGTTTGACAGATCGACGCCTTCGGCAACTCCCATGTCAGGTGCTGCGCGCACCTGCACCTGGGTAAAGATGTTCTGATACTCAGCCATTTACGCCTCCTGGAATGTTTGCCCAGAACGGGAGTTGCAGCCACCAGTTCCACCAGTCGACCCACTGCTCAAACCAGATGGTGCCGGAAATCAGGATGCAGATCGCGCTCCAGAAGCCGGCGTTCAGCGCAAGCAGCAGGCCCAGACGGTGAATGCCCAGCGTGCCCACCGAATAGCCGATCAGATCTCGGAAAAAGGTATCCTCGTGATCGGGCGTCTTCATCACCTGACCCTTGGGCGGGTTTGCCGCCGACAGGATCAACCCGCCGTGCAGTGCCAGGGCAAAGCAGTTGGTGAAAAAGAAGCTTACCGCGATCATGTGGACCGGGTTGTAGTGGAAGTTGCCGTAGGTATAGCCGGTGTTGCTGACCCAATCGAGATGGCTGAAAATGCCATAGGGAAAGGCATAGCCCCAGGCGCCCATCAGGATGGGCCGGATCACCACCAGCGTCAGATAGGCAAAGATCGCCACGCCAAAGGCGATCGGCACATGCAGGCCGATGCCCAGCTTGCGGCAGATCTCGACCTCGCGCAGCGCCCAACTGATAAAGGCACCGGCCGCGCAGAACGTGATGATCTGCCACAACCCGCCCTGCATCAGCGGCGAGAACGCCAGACCGTTTTCAATCGGCGGCGGGTTGATCGAAATCAGCCAGGGATTCCAGGTCGGACCCATCGCCGCGCCGTAGAAGATCAGCAAGGTGCCAAGGGCCGCGAAGAAAAAGGTCGTGACCCCAAAGAAGCCGACGTAGAACGGGCCGACCCAAAAGTCGAACAGGTTCCCGCCGACCAGCGTGCCACCCGGCACGCGATATTTTCGTTCGAAGCTGAGCAGTGCCATGCTTCCCTCTCCGCGGTTGGACGGGTGAGCCGTTTGGCATCAGCCAAGTCACGGGACCGTCTATTGCTTTGTCAAGGTTGATTTGGTGCGGCCGATTTCAGCCGCCCGCACCAAGTGCAGAGGCCTGTCAGGGCGCTGTTGTGCCCGCCACGGGTGCGTAGTTGTATTTGGCGGCGGCAATGTCGAACCAGTTGTAGGCCGGGTTCGACAGCAGGACGAGATGGATCATCACTGCCAGGAGGAAAAGAAAAACCCCTTGTGCCACGAATACGCGACGCGGATCGAAAATCAGCCAGATCTTGTAGAACTTGCTCATATCGCTCTCCCTCTCAGAACCACGGACGCCAGATGTACACGGCCACATGCGCGATCACGGCGATGGTTGTGAACAACCAAAGCCCGCTCATGTAGACCGAGTGCAGCTCTTGCGCCTGCTGGTCGGTTAAACCTGTGAAAGACAGGTCAGTTTTATCAGCCATAGTACCCTCCGGATATTTGGACTGACGCCGCAATGCCTGCGGCCGGGCCACGGTGGGCGGAATGCCCCTCGGATTTTTCGTCCTCCCGTCACCGGAAGGCCGAATGTCATGCGCGGCGTTTCAGCCGCGGAAGATCATTGGCGTGATCGCCTGAGCATCCTTGAGGGCCCGCGTCACCGGGCCAAAGCGGGGCAGCTTGCCGCGCCGCAGGGTTTGCAGCGCCCACACCACCACATGCGGCAACACCGCCAGGCTGAAGATCAGCGTGTAGTAGACAAAGAACTCTGCTTTGCTCACATGCTTGACGCGATGCAGGTCAGCACTGGATGTGTAATCACTCATGCTCCTTCTCCCTTGGTTGACGAAAGGGCCACACCTGACAGCCCTTCCACGGTTTCGCGCACCACACGCTCCGCCCCGGAATCCAGCGCAGCCTTTTCGGCTGCATCGCGCAACGACCGCGCGGCGCTGATCCGGGTCAGGATCGGGTGCGTGTTGACAATTCGGTCCAGCGCCGCCTGCGCATCGGCATCCCAAGGGAAATCGCGCCGCAGCGTCGTTGGGGTGGCCGCGGCCGAGTCCATCTCGGTGCCCAGCGGCAGAATCTGGAACAGCGCATCAAAGAGGCTGTTGCAGACCTCTTGCAAGAGCCAGACCGCCCCCGCATAGCCCATCATCGGCGTTCCGGTGGCCCGTCGGATCGCGGCGCCCGGGAAGGAGGCGGCGATGAAACTCGGCGCAGGCCCGAAGCCGCCCTTCATCTCTGCCAGATACATCTTTTCGTTGATCGACCCCATCACGACCAGCGGGCGGTGCTGTTTGAGCAGGCCACGGATCGCCTCGTTGTTGGTCTTCTTGCCCGGCTCGCGCGCCACGGCAAAGGCGCAGGGCAGGCCCAGATCGGCCTCCAGATAGTTCCGGATGCCGCGGGCATAGGTCTCGTTGGCCACAATCGCAAAGGACGCGGTGGCAAAGAAATCCTGAGTCACGCTGCGCCACAGATCCCAGACGGGTTTCAGTGTCGAGTGCTTTTCGCGCTCGATGAACGGCTCGGGGTCCAGCCCGAGCATTTCCCCCAGCTTGCGCAGGAATTTCGTCGTGCTGTCCACGCCGATAGGCGCTTGCAGGTAGGGCTTGCCCAAGAGCTCGGCCAGACCGCGGCCAAACTCGCGATACATCACGATATTGGCGTCGGCATTGACCAGATTGCGCATCTCGGCGACATGCGCGCCCAACGGCATCACCATGTTCACCTCGGCGCCGATGCCTTCGACCAGACGGCGGATCTCGTGCAGATCGCTGGCCATGTTGAACACGCCATACATCGGCCCCAGTAGATTGACCCTCGGCCGTGCCCCCTCGGCCCGCCTGGCTTCGGACGGCATGCGACCCTTGGTCATGCCGAATTCGGCAAAAATCCAGGTCATCGCCCGATCCGCCGTCTGCCACTGATCCTCGTCGATCGTGCGCGGCAGAAACCGCTGGATGTTGGTGCCCATCGGCGTTACGCCACCACCAATCATCTCGGCAATGCTGCCGGTCACAACCACCGCAGGCAGCGCCGGATCCAGCGTTTTCCAGGCCCGTCGCATCGCACCTTCAGTGCCATCGCGGCCCAGTTCTTCCTCGCCAAGACCTGTCACCACGATCGGCAATTCATGCGGCGGCAGCGCGTCGGTGTAGTGCAGCACCGACGTCACCGGAAGGTTCTCGCAGCCGACCGGGCCGTCGATCATCACTTGCAGACCCTTGACGGCGCAAAACGCGTAAACCGCACCCCAGTAGCCGCCCGCCCGATCATGGTCCTGCACCAGCATCAGGACATCTCCTCGGCCTTGGCGGCTCTCGCGGCCTTGTCCAGCTTCTTCTGATGCACCGCGCGGAAGTCGGGCCGTAGGTTCGGGCTGCCTTCCCAGATGCCGGCGGTATCGCTCTGCCCGACGCCTTCAAAAAAGGCTCTCATCGTCTCCATCCGCGCGCGGCCTGCCATTGCGGCATTGACCACCTGGCCCAGCGATCCGGCCCCGGCTGGCCCCATCAAGGGGCGGGCCGAAATCAGATTGGTGAAGTAGAGCGCAGGGATCGCCAGCTCTTTGGCCTTTTGCACCAACGGCGTCGTACCAACCGCCAGATCGGGCCGGATCGCCATCATCGCGCTGACGTCATCCTCCAGCGAGGCGCGGAATTTCACCTTGACGCCCTTAGCCTCCAGCCACTCCAGATCGGCAGCACTCCACGGGGTTTTCGGGCAGGCGGTGCCAACATAGGGCACGTTCGCGCCCGACTCGATGAGCAGCCGCGCCACCAGCAGTTCCGACCCTTCATAACCCGAGAGCGTGATGGTCCCGTTGATCGGATTGGCCGCCAGTGCCGCCTTTATCGCGGGCAGAAACGCATTCTGCGCCGCAGCGATCCGCGCTGTATCGACGTTGTAGGCCTCGCCAATCGTCGCCAACCAGGCTGCGGTGCCGTCATGACCAACCGGAGCAGATCCGACAATCTTGCGTCCGGCGCTCCGGAATTCGCGCACCGCCGCCGTGTAGAACGGATGTATCGCTGCGACCACATCGCAATCGAGCGCGGCGTAAAGCTCGCGCCATTCGCGGCAGGGCACCACTGGCCCCGCAGCCAGACCCAGCGGTGCCAGCATCGCGCCTATCATCACCGGATCGGCCGGAAACATCTCGCCCAGAAGTGCCACTTGCGGGCGATCAGACCGGCCCGCGACGGGCGCGGGCACCGGCCCGGCCTCGATCTCGGCGCGGGCGTATTTCAGCATGGCACCGGCGAGAACGTCCTTGGCTTCGGCGTGGGTCGGAATACCAAAGCCGGGCACGTCAATGCCGACAATCCGCACACCGTTGATTTCGCTGGGCAGCAGCTTCAGCGGCACGCCGCTGGCGGTCGGCACGCAAAGGTTGGTCACCACAACCGCGTCATAGCGTTCGGGGTCGGCCACTTCATGCACCGCGTCGCGAATATCCTCGAACAGCTTGCCGGTGACCAGCGATTCAGAGTTGAATGGCACATAGCCCACCGATCGCCGCGCGCCGTAGAAATGCGACACAAAGGTCAGGCCATAGACGCAGCAGGCCGAACCCGACAGGATCGTGGCCACACGCCGCATCCGCAGGCCCACCCGCAGCGACCCGAAGGCCGGGCACATGCTTTGCGGCTTGTCATGCGGCCCCTGTGGGTAGTCGGCGGCAAATTGATCCAGCAGGTCAGACTGGCCCGCCGCCCGCGCCGCAGCCTGCATCGTCTCCGCTCCGGCATGACAGCCCATTCCGTCAACCGGCGCACTGACCGCAGGCTTCGGCTGATCCGCCGCAAGCTGGGTTAACGGCGCGTCATGGGCGCTGTCATAGCCGACTTCCGTCATTGCCCGGTCACCCGCGTTGCGAGGCGCCACAGGGCAGTTTCCGGTTGTGCCGACATGCCAGGGTCAGACATCATCATACACCACTTCCAGAGATTTCTTGAGAACCGCATTCTTGCCGCGCATGTCAGCGTCCGTTGCCGGGGTCAGCACGAAATCCGCCCCCGTCGCCTCTGCCGAAAACAGCCCCAGCAAGCCGTCCTGAGTCAGCGGCACCGGCCGCACCGGCGGGGCCAGCGCCACCGCATCGGCCAAGGCGGCGAACATCGGGCCCCATTGGCTGTTATAGCTGCCAACGATTTGATAATTTGCGCTTTTCTTGCGAAGGTCGTCATCCTGCGGGATCGCCGCCAGCACCGGAATTGCCACCGCTTCGGCAAAGGCCGCGGCCTCACCCGTGCCGTCATCCTTGTTGATCACCAGCCCCGCGATGCCGACATTGCCGCCCATCTTGCGGAAGTACTCCACCGCCGAGCAGACGTTGTTGGCGACATAAAGCGATTGCAGATCGTTCGAGGCGACCAAGATGACTTTTTGTGCCATGTCGCGGGCAATCGGCAGGCCGAAGCCGCCGCAGACCACGTCGCCCAGAAAATCCAGAAGCACATAGTCAAAGTCCCAATCGTGGAACCCCAATTTTTCCAGCAGCTCAAATCCGTGGATGATGCCGCGCCCGCCGCAGCCCCGGCCCACTTCCGGCCCGCCCAGTTCCATCGCGAAGACGCCGCCGCGCTTGAAGCAGACATCACCGATCTTCACCTCTTCCCCTGCCAGCTTCTTGCGGGTCGAGGTCTCGATGATGGTCGGGCAGGCCTTGCCGCCGAACAGAAGGCTGGTGGTGTCAGACTTCGGATCGCAGCCAATCAGCAGCACCCGCTTGCCCATCTCGGCCATCATGTGGCTCAGATTGGCCAGCGTGAAGGACTTGCCGATGCCGCCCTTGCCGTAAATCGCAATGATCTGGGTTTTCTTGGTTGGCTCACCTTGCGGGATTTCCAGCGTCGGTTCCTCATGGGCTTCGTCGCGCAAGCGAGCGTCGAAATCTTTGAGATTCGGGATGTCGAGCGTCATGCGTGGGCCTTCCAGTCGAGGATCATTTTCAGGCAGTTCGTGTCGGTAAAGGCGGTGGCATAGGCTTGGGTGGCATCGCTGGCAGCGCAGGTGTGCGTCACCAATCCGGCCAGCGAAAGCGCACCCGATTCAACCAGTTGCCGGATCGCCACCATATCTTCGGCCGCCCATTCTGCCGCGATGCGGAACCGAGCTTCCTTCATGAATGCGGGCGGGAAAGCGAAAGAAATCGGCTGCGTGTAAAAGCCCGCAAGCACGACTTCGCCACCCTTTCTGATCCTCCCGATCAGACTGTTCAGCAGATCAGCCGCGCCCGACGCATCGTAGATCGCCCCGTAGTCACGGCGCGGATCGGCCTCTGGCAGCATCACCTCATAGCCAATCGCACCGTCGCGGCGGGCCCCATTTGTTTCCCAGACGGTCGGCGGCGGCGCCCCCGCAGCCACAGTCAGCCGCGCCAGAAGTCGGCCCAACACACCGTGACCCACGATCAGATCGGGCAAGGCGCGTTCAAATCCGGCAAGCGCATGCCGCGCCGTTGCCGCCAGCGCCAGCAAGGCCCCCTGCGCGCCCAGCGCGCTGTCGATTCGGGTCACCCGCGCACCGGGCGTGACGAGGAACTGCGACGCCGCGCCGAACAACCCGCGCACCGGGCCCTCTTCGGTCGGCTCAAAGCAGTTGGCGCCGGGGACAAACACATGTTCGCCCACCCTCAGCCCCGATTCGGGACCAGCCTCGATCACCTCGCCGACGGCCTCGTATCCAGGCACCAGCGGATAGCCCATGCCGGGAAAGGGCGGCATCGTGCCGGACCAGAACAGCTTCTCAGTGCCGGTCGAGATTCCGGAATGGGCGATCTGCACGACAACATCCGCCGCCCCCGGTGAGGTCAGCGATAGCTGACCCAAGCCCAGGTTTTTCGGCCCTGAAAGTATGATCGCATTGGTTTTCACGGTCACTCCCCGGATCGTCAAAGTCAGTCTCCCGACAAGACCATACTCTGCACTACCCTTGTGGTGTCATTCTAAGCTTACAGTTCTAACTGTCAAACTAAACTGACACATGAGATCACTTCTCTTTCAAATCATGGCCGGGTCGCGGTGATGGCCGAGGTGATAAAAGTGCGAAAGCCCGCATGAATACGGATATTTGCAAAGCCAGCGCGCTGCAGTAGTTCTGAAATTTCGCGGGCTGATCGGGTGCGGCCCGTCTGCATCGCCAGCGTGTAAACTGCGAAGTAGACATCGGTTGCGCGATCCGGCGCCGCCCCGCCTGACATCGGTTCCGAAATAATCAACCGCCCGCCCGCAGGCAGGGCATCATGGGCGGCGCGCAGCAATCCCGCCACGGTCGAATCATCGTGATCATAGAGCACCCGTACCAGGCTGATCGCATCCGCCCCGCGCGGCAGCGGCCCGTCACGAAAACTGCCGGGATGCAGGGTTAGCCGATCGGCAAACCCTGAGGCCTCCAGCCGTCGCCGCGCGCCCTCCAGCACCATCGGCAGGTCAAACAGATCAAGCCGCAGCCGCGGATATGCCCTGCCCACCGCCGCCAGAAACGCCCCCGTGCCGCCGCCGACATCCATCAGCCGCGATATCCCCGACAGCGTGACCATCGCCAGAGTGTCTTCGGCCACCAGCACCAGACTCTCTGCCATCAGCTCGGAATAGGTGGCGGTCGTCTCGGGGTCCACCGCCCCCGCCGCACCAACGACATAGGGCCAGAATTGCGCAAGCCGGGTCTCGCCGCCAGTGCGCCAGAATGCGGCAGGGTCAGCCAGATCAGCGTAAAGCGCGCGGTGATGCATGATCATCGCCTGCAGCCCCGGCACCCCCAGCAACGAGGCACCGCGCAGCGCCAGGCCAAAGCGGCCGTCTCGATGCCGCCGCAGCAGGCCAAGCCCGGCCCCCGCCTGCAGCAGAACCTGCATCCGCGCGGGCGGCACGGCACAGGCTTGCGCGATCTGTACCACGTCAAGCGGGCCGTCCAGCAGCAGGTGCAGCACGCGCAGATCGACCAGAGCCATCAGCACCTGCGCATTGACAAAGCCCGCCACAACATCAAACAGCGCAGCGCCCTCGGTCCGCGCGATCCGCCGCACCAGAGGGGTGCGCGCAGCCCAAGCCTGAAATCTGTGCGACGCCGCCAGGCGCCAGAACCAGCCGCGCCGAAAAGCGGTCCGGGCGGGGGCGGCGGTCATGCTAGAGCCGAACGTCCGCCCGCTGCAAAACCGGCGCAACCGGCGTCATCCGCTCGGCATAGCGGCGCACCATGTCGGCCAGCATCGCCTCGCCCGGACAAGACGGGATCGAGGCAATCGCCCCGCCGAGGATATCGTTCAGACGCCGGATCGCCCCCTTCACGCCCAGCGCGGTCACCGCATTCGGGCGACCATGCACCGCGTCCTGCCCTGCTGGCTTGCCCAGGGTTTCCGCGTCATAAAGCGCGTCACGCAAATCATCGGCCACCTGAAACGCCTCGCCAATGCGCGCGCCCAACTCCTCCCACGGCTCGGCGTCCTGACCTGCGGAAACCGCGCCCATCTGGGTCGCGGCGATAAACAGCGCGCCGGTCTTGGCGCGGTGATAGGCTGAAAGGTTGATTTTCGCCTCGCTCTCCCAGCCCTGCCCAGCGCAAATGCCGTCGGGCATCCCGGTGCGCCGCGACAGGACGCTGATCATCTGAATGACGCGATCGCCGTCCTTGCCCGCCGCCGCAGCCAGCACAGCAAAGGCCAGCACGATCAGGCTGTCGCCCGTCAGCACCGCCAGCGGCTCGGAAAAGGCGCGGTGCACAGTGGCCTTGCCACGACGCAATTCGGCGTCGTCGAAACAGGGCAGATCATCGTGCACAAGGCTGGCGCAGTGGATCAGCTCCAACGCCACCGCCGCCGCATCGGCAAGGTCGGGCCGGTCGTCGCCGCAGGCCTGCGCCACGCTCAGCAAGATCGTCGGCCTGATTCGCGCACCCCCCGGCGTCACCGCATAATGCAATGCCTGCGCCAGTTTCGCCGGGGCATCCGCCGCCGTCGCCTGCTCCAGGACCCGGGCCGTCGCTGCATCAAGGCGTTCGTTGATCTTCATGCGAAACCTCCTCAACGGCCGGACTTCTGGCGCGACCGTCTGCCGTGTGTCAGCGCAAAGTTACACTAACATGTAAATCATACTGGACAGTTTCATTCCGCAAGTCAACAATCAGACATGACCTCGGAGCGGCCAGAAATCATCATCATCGGCGCAGGCATCGGCGGCCTGAGTGCCGCCATCCACTTGGCTGCCATGGGGATGCAGGTGACGCTCGTCGAGGCGCAATCCACACCCGGCGGCAAGATGCGCAGTATCGCCTCTGTCGCGGGGCCGGTTGATGCGGGGCCGACGGTGCTGACCCTGCGCGCGCTGTTCGATGATCTCTTTGCCGTGGCGGGCGAGCGGCTGGACGACCACCTCGGCCTTGTGCCACAGCCCTTGCTGGCGCGGCATTGGTGGCCGGATGGCAGTCGGCTCGACCTGTCGGCCGATCTGGCGCAAAGCGCTGCGGCGGTTGCCAATTTCGCCGGGCCGCAAGCCGAGGCGCAGTTCCTGCGCTTTCACCGCCAGTCTGCCCAGCTCTATGCCGCATTCGAAGGCCCGATGCTGCGCGCCCTGCGGCCACAGCTGGCGGGCATCGCCCTGAATGCGTTGCGGGCGCCGATGATCTGGCCCGCGCTTTTGCCGCGGCGCAGTCTGGCGCGGCATCTGGCGCGCAGCTTCACTGACCCGCGGTTGGGCCAGTTGTTCGGGCGTTACGCCACCTATGTCGGCGGCGCGCCCGATCTGTCGCCTGCGGTGCTGGCGCTGATCTGGCAGGCCGAGGCGCAGGGGGTCTGGGCGGTCGAGGGCGGGATGCACCTTTTGGCACAGGCGCTGGCAGACCTTGCGGAGCGGCTCGGGGTCAGGCTGCGCTATGGTCTGTCGGCGCAAAAGATCCTTCGCCAGTCAGGGCGGGTCTGCGGGGTGGTGCTGTCGGACGGGCGCGCCTCGATGTGCGACGCGGTGGTGTTCAACGGCGATCCGGCGGCGCTTCTGGCGGGACTTTTGGGCAATGCGCCGCAGCAGGCGCTGGCGCCGACTGCCGCCCATCCGCGCAGCCATTCGGCCTGGGTCTGGTCTTTTGCCGCCACCCCTGCCCGCTTTGATCTGGCGCATCACAATGTCTTTTTCGCCAGCGACCCCGACCGCGAGTTCGGACCGATCCGTCAGAGCCGCATGCCGGACGAGGCGACGCTTTATGTCTGCGCGCAAGATCGCAGCGCGCCCGACAGCGCCCCGTCGGGTGCGGAGCGCTTTGAAATCATCATGAACGCACCCGCCAAAACCAGCCTTCCCCCCCATGAGGTGACCGAATGTCGGGCCAAGACCTTTGCTCAACTGGCCCGTTTCGGCCTGACCTTTGCGCCGCAACCGGCGGATCAGGCGCTGATGACGCCGCAGGGGTTTGCACGCCTGTTTCCGGGATCGCAGGGGGCGATCTACGGGCGCAGCCCGCAAAGCCTGCGGGCCAGCTTTCAGCGTCCGGGGGCGCGGACGCGGTTGCCGGGGTTGTATCTGGCGGGGGGCGGCGCGCATCCGGGGGCGGGGGTGCCGATGGCGGCCTTGTCCGGCAAGCACGCGGCCGAGGCGATACAGAGCGACCTGACTTCAGCCCCGTCGTGGCCCCGGACGGCTATGCGTGGTGGTATGTCGATGGTGTCTCGGCTGACGGGACGCGCGCGGTTTCCGTGATCGGCTTTGTCGGCTCGGTGTTTTCGCCGTGGTATGCCTGGTCGGGACGACATGACCCGGCAGATCATTGCTGCCTCAATGTGGTGACCTATGGACCCGTCGGGCGGTTCACCATGACCGACCGGGGCCGGAGCGCCCTGCGGCAAAGCCGCGACACCTTGCAGATCGGGCCCAGCCAGATGGCATGGCGAAATGGCAGTCTGGTGATCGACGTGAATGAAATCTCGGCCCTGCCCCGGATCAGCCGCGTCCAGGGCCAGATCCGTCTGACCCCGACGGCGATAACCGAGGTCGAGGCCCTGCTGACCCCCGATGCCCGCCATATCTGGCGCCCGCTTGCCCCCTCCGCCCGCATCGAGGTGGACCTGTCACAGGGCCATTCATGGTCGGGGCATGGCTATTTCGACGCCAACTTCGGGCAGGCGGCGCTGGAGGCGGATTTTCAGCGCTGGACCTGGGGCCGCTATCCACGCGCGCATGGCGGCACGACCTGCTTTTACGACGGGATCCGCGCCGATGGCTCGACGCTGGCGCTTGGGCTGGATGTTGCATCGGATGGCACCGCGGTGCAGATCGAGCCGCCACCGCTGACCCCGCTGGCACGCACCGGCTGGTGGATCAGGCGTGATACGCGCTGCGACGCCGGTGAGCGGCCGCGCCAGATCAAAGCCTTGCTGGATGCACCGTTCTACAGCCGGTCCGTGGTGCAGACCCGCATCGAGGGCGAAAGCGTGAGCGGTGTGCATGAGGCGCTGGACCTGACCCGGTTCCAAAGGCCGATCGTGAAGGCGATGCTGGCCTTTCGGGTGCCAAGGCGGGCCAACTGGGCCTGATCCTTCTGCCCCATGGGCAGAGGCTTGTGGCGTCAGTTCTTCTTTTTCACAGGTCTTACTGATCCGCAGGAACGGCCCGCCGCACGTCCGGGTTAGCCTTGCGCCGGATTGAGCCGCATGACGCTGAAATTCAACGCCCCCGCGATCGTGACCCACAACAGATAGGGCAGCAACAGCGCGCCTGCCAGCAGATCAACGCTAAGAAAGCTCCAGGCCGTGGCCGCGACCGAGAGCCAGAGAAACACCATGACCGCCATCGCGGCGCGCATTCGGCGCAGCCCGAAAAACACCGGGGTCCATAGCGTGTTGAAGGCGATCTGCAAGGCCCAGAAGGCCAGCGCCTGCCCGTTGCCTTCAGCCCCCGCGACCCGCATCGCCGCATAGGCCATCAGCAGATAGAGCGTGGTCCAGACCACCGGAAACATCCAGTCGCGCGGGGTCCATCCGGGTTTTTTAAGGCCGTCATACCAGGCCCCCGGCTTGAACATCGCGCCCGTGGTCGCGGCGGCACCGCAGGCGGCCAGAAATGTCAGAAACAGAGGCCAATCCATCGCGGTTTCTCCTTGGACAACCCGTTGTAGCTAGGTCAGATCCGGGCCCGATCCAAGGGTCTGCGCGCACGATCCTTCGATTCAAGCTGCGCAAGCGCTGCAAACAGCGCATCAGAGCGGCTGAAGCGCGTAGATTTCCGGGCAGCGGCCTCGACGAGGAAGGCCACTTCGGGGCGCGCCGGGGCGTGCAGCAGCGCCGACCCGGGCAAGACCACAGAGGCCGCGCTGCGGGCCACCGCAAGGCCCAGCCAGCCCAGCTTTTGTCGGCCCGAGGTGTGGGCGCGTCGGCTGAGGCTGTCATAACCATTGCGCGCGACTGCCCCGCCGATGCCGGCATAGACGTAACGCGCGGCATAGATGCCCGGGCGGCAGGGCAGGGGCAGCAGGGCGATCCCCGCTTCGGAATGGCGGTATAGTGCATCGGCCTCGGCAAGCAGGCGGCGGGTCAGTTGGCGCAGGGCGGGGGTGGCCTGCGCATCGGCCAGAAATGTCTCGGGCGACAGACCGGCCTCAGCGAGCCAGTCGAGCGGCAGATAGAGCCGCCCTGCCTGCGCATCCTCGCCCAGATCGCGGGCGATGTTGGTCAATTGCATCGCCAGTCCCAGATCGCAGGCGCGGGCCAGCGCATCGGCATCGCGCACCCGCATCAGCACGCACATCATCGCCCCCACCGCCGCAGCGACGCGGGCGCAATAGGTCAGCAGATCGGGCAGGGTCTGATAGCGGCGGCCACAGGCATCCCAGGCCAGACCCTCCAGCAAAGCCTCGGGCAAGGCGCGCGGCATGTCGAAGTTCGCCACGACGGCCGCAAAGGCGCGGTCAGCGGGCGCGTTGCGCGGTCGGCCGGCATAGACCAGATCAAGCCGGTCACGCAGGGCCAGCACGGCGGGGGCCTTGTGGTCGCTGTCATCGACCGCATCATCGGCCAGCCGGCAGAAGGCATAGAGCGCCAGCGCAGGGTCACGGACCGGGGCGGGCAGCAGACGCGATGCGGCGTGGAACGACAGCGATCCGGTACGGATCGCCTCACGGCAATGCGCCATGTCTGCGGCGGCGATCATCGAGCATGCCTCATTCCGCAGCCAATCTGACCGAGGCCCTTCGTGGGGCGTCTGGCACCAGTGTGCCAAGCACCTCGGCACTGGCGATCACCCCCGGCAGGCCCGCACCGGGATGGGTACCTGCGCCCACGAGATAGAGGCCCTTCACTTCCTCCGAGACATTGTGCGGGCGGAACCACGCCGATTGCAGAATCCGCGGCTCGATCGAAAAGCCGCTGCCGTAGGGTGAAAGATAGCGGGACTGGAAGCTGTTGGGGGTAAAGACCAGTTGCTCGCTCAGATGGTCGCCAAGACCGGGAAGCAGGCGCTGCTCGAGCACCGCCTGCATCTTCTGGCGGTAGGCTTCGGCCTCACTCTCCCAATCGGTCGAACCAATCCCCAGATGCGGCACGGGCGACAGTGCGTAGAAGGTATCATCACCCGCTGGGGCCACCGAAGGATCAGTGACCGAGGGGCGATGGACATAAAGGCTCATGTCATCAGCCAGTTTTCCGCGAATGAAGATGTCACGGATATGCTCTCGATAGCGGGGGCCGACGAGGATGGTGTGGTGCCCTACATCGGGCCATTTGAGCCTTGTACCCCTGGTGCCGAAATACCAGACGAAGAGACCCATCGACCAGCGTCTGCGCGCGAGTTTCGCCGAGTTCGAGCGTTTGCGGCGGTGGTTGCGCAGCAGACGGTCATAGGTGTGGCCCGCATCGGCGTTCGAGACCACGACATCGGCTGCGATCACCTGACCATCGGCGAGGCGGACGCCTGTCGCCCGGCCGCCGTCGATCAGGATCTCGTCAACCTCGGCGTTGAGGCGCAGCGTTCCGCCCTGCGCGGCAATCACCGCCGCCATGGCCAGCGCAATTGCCGCCACACCGCCCATGGCGTAGTGCACGCCGAATTCCCTCTCGAGATGGCTGACAAGGATGTACATTGAGGTGACGTGAAACGGATCGCCGCCGATGAACAGGGGATGAAACGACAGGGCAAAGCGCAGGCGCTCGTCTTTGACACGGGCCGCGGCATGGGCATAGACCGACTTGTCGGCGCGCAGCAGGGCAAAGGTCGGCAGCACCTTGAGCAGATCGGCAAAGCGGTGCATCGAGCGACGGCCCAGATCCTCGAAGCCGAACCAATAGCGCCGCTCGCTATCACTGACGAAGCGGTCATAGCCGGGCAGATCAGAGGGCGCGAGCCGCTCCACCTCGGCCCGCATCGCATCGGTGGACTGGCGCGCGGTAAAGGTTGACCCGTCCTGCCATCTGATCTGATAGAACGCCTCGAGCGCGAGCAGATCAACGTCACGGTCAAAATCGCGGCCACAGGCGGCCCACAGATCGCGCAGTCCCTGCGGCACAGTCACGATGGTTGGCCCAAGGTCAAAGCGGTGGCCGCCCTGCGTGATGGAGCTACCGCGCCCGCCGGGCAGGTCCAGACGGTCGATCACCGTGACACGGTAGCCCTTGGCCCCCAGCCGCATCGCAGCGGAAAGGCCGCCCAGTCCCGCACCGATCACAATCGCATCGACACCTGAGGCGGGTTTTGCGTCAGCACGGGAGGGATGAGAATCTGTCAGCATAAGATCACGATATACTGTCTAGTGTAATTTACAATACTCGCGTTTTCATTGCGGAATCCTACCGTTTCCGTTTGCAGATGCCGCAAAAACTGTCAAACTATTCTGACAAACACTGCAGAGGCCTGCCATCAACACCGTGAGTCTTTCCCTGTTTCGGTTTTCCTCGCTGCCCGCCCGGCTTTGGGTTCTGGGGCAAATGGGCGCGGCGCGACTGTCGTTCATGCGAATGCCCGAGGTCGGGTTTTGGAAACTCTGCGGATCGGGAACTGGCGAGGGGTTCACCCCCAAACCCAACACGGCGGTCTGGGCGATCCTCGCGACCTGGCCGAACGCCGACACCGCGCGCCGCATGATCACCGAAGCGGCGGTTTTCCAGCGCTGGCGCGGGCACAGCTGCGAAAGCTGGACGATCCTGCTGGAGCCGACCTCGGTGCGCGGGCGATGGTCGGGCAAGGCCCCCTTCACGCCCCCCGATGTCCCGACCGGCACCCCGAACACGGGCCCTGTCGTGGCGCTGACGCGGGCGACCATGCGGGCCTCGACCTTCTTGCGGTTCTGGCGCCGGGTGCCCGATATCTCGGCCGCGATCGGCCAGGACCGCAACGTGATCTTCAAGATCGGCATCGGCGAGGTACCCTTGCTGCACCAGGTCACCTTTTCGATCTGGCCCGATGCCGCCAGCATGGCGCATTTTGCGCGCGGCGGCGGGCCGCATGGGCGGGCGATTCAGGCGGTCCGCGCCGAGGGCTGGTTTTCCGAAGAGCTCTATGCGCGGTTTCGGATTCTGGACGACTGGGGCACCTGGGGCGGCCGCAGCCCGCTTGCGATAGAGGACGCCGCATGAGCCAGCCATTCCCGTTTTCGGCGATCGTGGGGCAGGCCGCGATGAAACAGGCGATGGTTCTGACGGCGATTGATCCGGGCATCGGCGGTGTGCTGGTGTTTGGCGATCGCGGCACCGGAAAATCGACAGCGGTGCGGGCGCTTGCGGCGCTTTTGCCGCCGATCATTGCGGTCGAGGGTTGCCCGGTCAATTCGGCGGGACCCGAGGATGTGCCCGACTGGGCGGGGGCGACATCGGGCAAGATGGTCACACGCCCAACGCCGGTGATTGACCTGCCGCTGGGAGCCACCGAGGATCGTGTGGTCGGTGCGCTGGATATCGAGCGGGCGCTGACGCGCGGCGAAAAGGCGTTCGAGCCGGGCCTGCTGGCGCGGGCCAATCGCGGCTATCTCTACATCGACGAGGTGAACCTGCTGGAAGATCACATCGTCGATCTGCTGCTGGATGTGGCGCAATCGGGCGAGAATGTGGTGGAGCGCGAGGGTCTGTCGATCCGCCATGCCGCACGGTTCGTGCTGGTCGGCTCCGGCAACCCGGAAGAGGGCGAATTGCGCCCGCAGCTGCTCGACCGTTTCGGCCTGTCCGTCGAAGTAACCAGCCCACGCGACATTGAAACGCGGGTCGAGGTGATCCGCCGCCGCGATGCCTACGAGAACGACACGGCAGCGTTCATGAAGAAATGGCGCGCCAAGGATAGCGCGCTGCGCAAGGCAATCCTTGCCGCCCGCGCCGCCCTGCCGCTGCTGAAAACACCCGGCGCAGTCTTGCATGACTGTGCAGCGCTCTGCATTGCGCTTGGCGCGGACGGGTTGCGGGGCGAGTTGACGCTCTTGCGCGCGGCGCGGGCGCAAGCGGCGTTTGACGGGGTGGGGACAGTGACGCGCAGCCATCTGAAAGCGGTGGCGGCCAGCGCGCTTGGCCATCGGCTGCGTCGCGATCCGCTGGATGAGGCGGGGGCAGGCGCGCGCGTCGCCCGCACCATCGCCGAAATCCTGCCGTGAGCGAGCCGCTGACACCTTGGCAGCGGGTGGAGTGTGCCATGGCGGTGCTGGCGGTTGATCCTGTGGGGGCTAGGGGGCTTTGGCTGCGCGCGCGCAGTGGGCCAGTCCGCGACCGGGTGACAGAGGCTCTGCCCGAAGCGCGGCGGATTCACCCCAACATTGACGATGTGGCGCTGTTTGGCGGGGTGGATCTGGCGGCGACTCTGGCAGCGGGGCAACTGCGCCGTAGCGTGGGCCTCTTGTCGCAGCGCGCGCCCATCCTCTTGACGATGGCCGAGCGCTGCCCTGCTGCGCTGTCGGCGCGGCTGGCTTATTGGCTGGATGGCGCGGGTTCCTGCCTGATCGCCTTGGACGAAGGGGCCGAGGCCGAGGAGGCCCTGCCTGCGGCGCTGGCTGACCGGCTGGGGCTGTTTCTGGATCTGGGCGATCTTGGGTATTCGGAGACCGAGCGGCTGACCCTGTCGGCTGGTCAGATCACGGCGGCGCGGGAACGTCTGGCGGCGACGCGGTTGCCAAAGGTGGCGGTGGACCAGTTGACAGCGATTGCGGCGGCGATTGGCATCGCCAGCCTGCGCGCGCCACTTCTGGCCATGGCGGTGGCGCGCGCGCTTGC
>JBGSNN010000178.1:0-4169 GCA_041739655.1 Albidovulum sp.
GCCGCAATCCGTGAGCTTTGGGAAGAAACGGGCTTGCGTCTCGGCCGTCCCGGCCCATGGTCCGTGCCACCGCCTGCGGACTGGCGCGGATTCGCCGAAACCGGCCTCGTGCCGGACCCAAGCCCGCTGCGCTTCGTGTTCCGCGCCATCACGCCACCCGGCCGCCCGCGCCGCTTCGATGCGCGCTTCTTTCTTGCCAATGCCACCGATCTCGCCGACGCCCCGGACGATTTCTCCCGCGCCTGCGACGAACTTGGCCACCTGCACTGGGTGGCGCTCTCGCAGGCGCGCGCGCTCAACCTGCCATTCATCACCGAGGTCGTACTCGGCGAAGTCGCGGCACATCTGCGCGATGACCGGCTGGATCGCGACGGCGTTGCCTTCTTCGACAATTCCAGCGACCGCCCTGCCTTCCGTCGCCTGCGCTGAGCCGGCTCAGCCGAAGCCGAGCACGATCAGGACGACTGAGACGACGATCAGAGCAATGCCCGCGCCTTCGCGCAGCGCCAGCCTTTCGCGGAAGAAAAGCGCCGATGCCAGGAGGGTAAAAACGATCTCGACCTGGCCGAGGGCACGGACATAGGCGGCATTCTGCAGCGAGAAGGCGGTGAACCAGCCAAAGGAGCCGAGCACCCCCGTCACCCCGACCGGCAGCGTGTGACGCCAGCGCCGCGCGACCCGCCCGACCTCACCCGGTTCGCGCCAGCGCAGCCAGAGGCCCATCACCACGGTTTGCAGGATCGTCGCCGCCGCCAGCGCCACCACCGCGCGGCTGAGAAACGGCAAGGGCGCCAGCGCCAGCGTGGCGCCGCGATAGCCGATGGCGGACAGTCCGAAAAGGGCACCCGCCAGCAGCCCGTAAAGCGCCGCACGCCCGAAGCGTCGCGCCCCCGGCTCAGGCGTGCGCGACAGGGTGAGAACACCCGCAAGACCGATCGCGATGGCCAGCCATCCCGCCAGACTGACCGTCTCGGACAGCAAGAGCGCCGAGAACGCCGCAACCTGCACGGTTTCGGTCTTGGTGAAGGCGATGCCCACCGCGAAGTTGCGCAGCGAGAAGAGCGCGACCGTGAGGAACGTCGCGACGATCTGGCCGAGCGCGCCGATCAGGACAAAGCCCGCAAAGGCGATCCCGAGCGGCGGCAGCGCCCAGTCCGACTGCGCCAGCGCCACCAGGGCTGCCGTCGTCGCGATCGGGGCCGCGAAGAGAAAGCGCGCGAAGGTCGCGCCGCCGGTCGAAAGGCCGGCGCCCTTCAACCGCTTTTGCAGCACGAACCGCAGCGTCTGCGTGGCGGCGGCGAAGAGCGTGAAGAGAACCCAGAGACTCATGGCCCCCTTGTGTCACGCCAAGCGGCGTGCGGGAAGGCTCAGTGACCGGGCCACAAGGGATGCGGTACCGGGTCCTTGGCGCGCAGGAAATAGCGCCGGAACACTTCGCTGTAAGAGCGGTAGACATAGCCCTCGTTGCGCTTGAGGAACTCCGCCCTCCGTTCGGCATAAAGCGACGGCAGCCGGTACCAGGACACGCCCGGCCTGCTGTGATGCACGATGTGGAAATTGTTGTAGAGAAAGAGGAAGGGCAGCAGCCCGCGGCCTTCGACAACCACGGTCCGCCCTGGCGACAGCTCATGCGCGCGATGTTCGAGGAAGGTGCGGATCTTGAGGATCGACATGCCGCCATAGGCCGCGCCGAGATAAAGCCAGACCGGCATCGGCGACGCTGTGACCCAGGCCAGGACCGGAACCAGGCCCAGCATATGCAAGAGCCAGTCGCGGCGGATCGCTTGGTCGCCGGCGCGGATCGCGCGCAGGTCGGCCCGCAGGAGCACGACCATCGAGACCGCCGGCCCGATCAGCATCCGCCCCATCAGCGTATTGTTCAGGCGCAGGATCAGCCGCAAGGGCGTGCCGAGCCGCGCCCAGACCGCGGGGTCCATGTAGTTCGATTCGGGATCGTCGTAGGGGTCGGTCAGGCTCTCGTCGTGGTGATGCGCAATGTGAAGGTCGCGGAACCGGCCATAGGGAAAGCACAGCCCCAGCGGCAGCGCGACCATGAGCTCGTTGGCGATACGATTGCGGAACGGATGACCATGCAGCACCTCGTGCTGAAGCGAGGAATGCAGCGTGATCGACAGAAGCGTGACTGCGAACCCAAGCGGCAGCCAGAGAACGGTCAGGACCGTGGTGGCGAGCGCCCAGAGGGCATGGCAGGCGAGGATCAGAAACAGCGTCGGCCAGTCGATGCGCGGGGCCTCAGACATGACGCCGCCCCCAGGAAATCCGCGTCCAGATCCGCTCGTAGCCGAAATAGAGGACGACCCCGACCGCCGTGTTCAGCACAGCCATGGCACCGCCCATCGCGACCGATCCGGTCAGGAGATAGCCGGTCGCGGTCATCGTCACGAGGCCGAGAAGGTTCCACAAAACCGCTTTCAGGACAGAGCGTTGTGCCGTTTCCATGATGTCTCTTCACCCCGCTTGCAGCTAAGCGCGAAGGGACCGCATTGCGAATTCTGAATATGATTAACATTTGTCACGCAAAGTTATATTAGTAACGTATGCGTACAAATATCGACAAACGTGACCGTGCGGCCCTGTTTCGCGACCGTCTGGCCCAATCCATGGCCGAGCGTGACGTGACCCAAAGCGGTCTTGCCCGCGCCGTCGGCGTCGACCGCTCCACCATCTCGCAGCTTCTGGGCGATCAGGGCGCACGACTGCCCAATGCGCAGGTGGTGGCCGAATGTGCCGCCGCGCTCGGCGTCTCGGCCGACTGGCTCCTGGGCCTGACCGAACGGCCCGAACGGCTCGCCGATCTGCTGGCGACCTCGCTCAGCATGACCGAAGCGCCGCGCGCGCTGGTCGATGAGACGATCTTCGGCTGGCACCGCGAGGCGGCGGGCTACAAGATCCGCCACGTCCCCGCCACCCTGCCCGACATGCTTAAGACCCGCGCCATGCTGCGCTGGGAATACGAGCCGCAGTTGGGCCGCACCACCGAACAGGCGATTGGCGCGAGCGAGGACCGCCTGAACCTGATGCACCGCTCGGGCTCGGATTACGAGATCGCGCTGCCGCAGCACGAGCTGCTCTCCTTCGTGCGGGCCGAGGGCTATTACTCGGGCCTTCCCGCCGAGATTCGACGCGACCAGATCGCGCGCCTGTCCGAGCTTTATGCCCAGCTTTACCCGTCGCTGCGCATCTATGTCTTCGACGCGCGCCGGGTCTTTTCCGCGCCAGTGACGATCTTCGGCCCGCTGCTGGCGGTGATCTACCTCGGGCGGCACTACATCGCCTTCCGCGACAGCGCCCGCGTCACCAGCTTTTCGGCGCATTTCGACTGGCTGGTGCGGGAAAGCGAAACCGGTGCGCGCGACTTCAACGGGCTTCTGGCGGCGCTAGCGGATGAGGCCGGGCTCTGACGCCACTTGCCTTGCGCGGCCCCGACCCTATAGTTGCCCCCAGCGAGGACGACCTCCCCCAGCCGGGAAGCCAGACCGGGACGGCCCGAAAACAGCCTGGGGGCAGCCCATGCGCAACACCAAGGACCGTATCCGCCACGCGCTGTCCTTCGAGGTCATCGGCCTTCTTCTCGTCACCCCGCTTGGTGCCTGGACCTTTGGTACCCCGATCCAGGAGATCGGCGTCGTGACGCTGGTCAGCGCCACCATTGCAACGCTCTGGAACTATTTCTTTAACGTGATCTTCGACCATGTGCTGCTACGATTCCGGCATGGGGTCCAGAAAACGCCCGCGATCCGTGTCCTGCACGCGGTTCTGTTCGAGGCCGGTCTGCTTTTGATCCTGATGCCATTCATCGCCTGGTATCTTGCGATATCGCTGACCCGGGCCTTCCTGATGGACGCGGGATTCTCGGGCTTCTACCTGGTCTATGCCTTCGCCTTCAACTGGCTCTACGACATCGTCTTTCCGCTGCCCGTCCGCGATCCTCAGACCGGCCGCAGCCCGGCCGGATCGTAGCCGTTGAAGCGCAGCACGTCGCGCGCGGCGCGCATCAGATCCTCGCGCACCGCAGGCGTCCGCGACAGGACGCGGGCAAAGCGGCCATCCGGCGTGCCAATGACCGCGACGCGGTAATCGGCATCGACCCAGAGCACCCAGAGCGTCTCGGGGCCACCCGGCATCGCCCGCGTGATCCGCCCCGGCCC
>JBGSNN010000195.1:0-6214 GCA_041739655.1 Albidovulum sp.
CGAGGTCATCGCGGACAAGCACATCGTGCGCGATCTGATCCCGCGCCTGAAACGGGCGGGTGCTACGGGCATCGTGGAATATCCTCTGAACAAAGTGATCTACTGATCGAACATTTGTTTTATTGCCGTGCCGAAATATGACGTGATCTGTCATATTGGCGTGCTATACTCCTGGCAGTCCTCGATCCAAACCACCACGAGACCCTAAAGGTCGGGAAGACCTTTAGGGTCTCGTTTGCCGAGGTAGCAACGCCATGTTCTCCGACCAGATCGTCATCCGCGGCGCGCGCGAGCACAACCTCAAGAATATCGACGTCGATATTCCGCGTGACAAGCTGACGGTCATCACCGGGCTTTCCGGCTCGGGCAAGTCCTCGCTCGCCTTCGACACGATCTATGCCGAGGGCCAGCGCCGCTATGTCGAAAGCCTCAGCGCCTATGCGCGGCAGTTCCTCGACATGATGGGCAAGCCCGATGTCGATCACATCACCGGCCTGTCGCCGGCGATTTCCATCGAACAGAAGACGACCTCGAAGAACCCGCGTTCGACCGTCGGCACGGTGACGGAGATCTACGATTACCTGCGGCTTCTCTTCGCGCGCGTCGGCACGCCCTATTCGCCGGCCACCGGCAAGCCGATCGAGGCGCAACAGGTGCAGGACATGGTCGATACCGTGATGGCGATGCCGGAAGGCACGCGCGGTTATCTCATGGCGCCGATCGTGCGCGACCGGAAGGGCGAATACCGCAAGGAATTTCTGGATCTGCGCAAGCAGGGCTTTCAGCGCGTCAAGGTGGACGGGCAGTTCCAGGAGTTGGATGAGCCGCCCGTGCTCGACAAGAAGTTCCGCCACGACATCGACGTGGTGGTGGACCGCATCGTGGTGCGCGAGGGGCTGGAGACGCGGCTCGCCGACAGTTTCCGCACCGCGCTGAACCTCGCCGACGGGATCGCGATCCTGGAAACCGCGCCGGCCGAGGGTGAGCCGGAGCGGATCACCTTCTCGGAGAACTTCGCCTGCCCGGTCTCGGGCTTCACCATCCCCGAGATCGAGCCGCGGCTGTTCAGTTTCAACGCGCCCTTCGGGGCCTGTCCGGCCTGCGACGGCCTCGGGGTCGAGCTGTTCTTCGATGAGCGGCTGATCGTGCCGGATGTGACGCTGAAACTGAAGGACGGCGCCATTGCCGCCTGGGCCAAGTCGAAATCGCCCTACTTCCTGCAGACCATCGACTCGCTGGCCAAGCACTACGGCTTCGACGCGCGCAAACCCTGGAAGGACCTGCCCGAGGCGGTGCAGAAGCTCTTCCTCTACGGGTCCGGCACCGAAGAGATCAAGTTCCGCTTCGACGAGGGCGGGCGGGTCTATGAGGTCAGTCGCGTCTTTGAAGGCGTCATCCCCAACATGGAGCGCCGCTACCGCGAGACCGACAGCGCCTGGAGCCGGGAAGAGATGGAGCGGTTCCAGAACAACCGCCCCTGCGGCACCTGCCATGGCTACCGTCTGCGGCCCGAGGCTCTGGCGGTGAAGATCGCCGGGCTCCATGTCGGCGAGGTGGTGCAGATGTCGATCAGGGAGGCTTATGCCTGGATCGACACGGTGCCGGCGAAGCTGACCAGGCAGAAGAACGAGATCGCCCGGCTCATTCTCAAGGAAATCCGCGAAAGGCTCGGATTTCTCAACAATGTCGGCCTTGAATACCTGACGCTTTCGCGCAATGCCGGCACGCTCTCGGGCGGCGAAAGCCAGCGCATCCGGCTGGCGAGCCAGATCGGCTCCGGCCTGACCGGCGTGCTCTACGTCCTCGATGAGCCTTCCATCGGTCTCCATCAGCGTGACAATGACCGCCTGCTCGGCACGCTCAAGAACCTGCGCGATCAGGGCAATACGGTTCTCGTCGTCGAGCATGACGAGGAAGCCATCCGCGAGGCGGACTACGTCTTCGATATCGGTCCCGGCGCCGGTGTGCATGGCGGGCAGGTTGTGGCCCGCGGCACCCCGGAGGAGATCGCGTCCGATCCGGCGTCGCTGACCGGGCAGTACCTTTCGGGGACCCGCGCGATTGCCGTGCCGAAGCACCGGCGCGAGGGCAATGGCAAGACGCTGACGGTGGTCAAGGCGACGGGCAACAACCTCAAGGACATGACAGCCGAGTTTCCGCTCGGCCGCTTCGTCTGCGTGACCGGGGTCTCGGGTGGCGGCAAGTCCACGCTGACGGTCGAGACGCTCTACAAGAACGCCGCGCTGCGGCTCAACGGCGCGCGCGAGACGCCGGCACCCTGCGAGACGATCAAGGGCTTCGAGCATCTCGACAAGGTGATCGACATCGACCAGCGCCCGATCGGCCGCACGCCGCGCAGTAACCCCGCGACCTATACCGGCGCCTTCACCCCGATCCGCGACTGGTTCGCGGGCCTGCCCGAGGCCAAGGCGCGCGGCTACCAGCCGGGGCGCTTCTCCTTCAACGTCAAGGGCGGGCGCTGCGAGGCCTGCCAGGGCGACGGCGTCATCAAGATCGAGATGCACTTCCTTCCGGACGTCTATGTCACCTGCGAGACCTGCAAGGGCCACCGCTACAACCGCGAGACGCTGGAGATCAAGTTCAAGGGCAAGTCCATCGCCGACGTTCTCGACATGACGGTCGAGGATGCGCAGGGCTTCTTCGCCGCGGTCCCGTCGATCCGCGAGAAAATGGATGCGCTGGTCAAGGTCGGCCTCGGTTACATCAAGGTTGGCCAGCAGGCCACCACGCTCTCGGGCGGCGAGGCGCAAAGGGTGAAGCTGTCTAAGGAACTGTCGCGCCGCTCCACAGGTCGGACTTTGTATATTCTGGATGAACCTACGACCGGTCTGCACTTCGAAGATGTTCGAAAACTGCTAGAAGTGCTGCATGAGCTGGTGGCGCAGGGCAACACCGTTGTGGTGATCGAGCACAACCTCGATGTGATCAAGACCGCCGACTGGATCATCGACATCGGCCCCGAGGGCGGCGATGGCGGCGGCAGGATCGTTGCGACCGGAACGCCCGAGGATGTGGCGAAGGTCGAGGCAAGCCATACCGGCCGCTACCTGGCCCCGATGTTGCGGTCGCGCCGCGTCGCGGCGGAGTGACCCTGGCGCTCAGCGTCGGCGCGCGGTGCG
Organism: Albidovulum sp.; assembly: GCA_041739655.1. Lineage (GTDB taxonomy): Bacteria > Pseudomonadota > Alphaproteobacteria > Rhodobacterales > Rhodobacteraceae > Albidovulum. The sequence goes on from JBGSNN010000195.1 coordinate 3,141, forward strand.
GATGATCTCCAGAACCTTGTAGCCATTGGTCGAGACCCGGTAGATATCCGGCCCCGACTTGTAGTAGCGCCAGGAGCCGTTGACCGGGGCGAGCCCGTAGCGGTCGATATCCATGATCATGCTGTGCTCATAGATCGGAAAGACATCACCCACGGCGAAGTCGGGTGGCGTGCGTTGCGATGCGGGGACGAAGATGCACTTGCGCGTGGTCCGGTCCACGCGGCAATTCTGGGCGTCGGCACTGGCGACCGGTGCCGTCGCGAGGATAAGGGCAAGGGCAACGGGGCGGATCATCGGGCGCATTCACCTCAACGGCAGAACCAAGGTCTCACCCTAGCGGATCGGCGTGGCGAGGTCACCCTCGGCGGCGCGCGAAATGGTGCGCGGGTGCGGCGGCGCCGCTTGCGCCGGGCCGGAAATTGCCTCAGGTTCCGCAAAACGAGAGCAGGGGCGGTCGTCGATGGTCAAGTCCGGTCTGCGCATTCTGGGCCGCAGCCTGCAGCTTCTGCTTGTGGCGGGCATCATCGGCTGGACCGCGCTCGCGTTTCACTATCAGGTTGGCACGCCGTGGCGCCTTGTCTGCGACGCGCTGTTGGCCGCGGGGGCGCTCGCACTCCTCTGGCTCGCCTTCAAGGGGCGCTGGGGCCGGGTCTGGGGCGTGATGGCGGCGCTCGTCGCGTTGGTCGGCCTCTGGTGGGCCACGATCGAACCGCGGGGCGACCGGCTCTGGCGACCCGAGGTGGCCAATGGCGTGACGGCCGAGATCGATGGCAGCCGTGCGACGCTGCACAACGTTCGCAATTTCGACTGGATCACCGAGGAGGACGCCCTCGCGCGCTGGGAAACGCGCGTGGTCGATCTGGATGCGATCACCTCGATCGACATGTTCCTGTCGGTCTGGGACAACCCGGACATCGCCCACACGCTCGTCAGCTTCGGCTTTGCCGACGGCCAGCACGTCGTGTTTTCGGGTGAAATCCGCAAGGAACAGGGCGAGGACTTCTCGTCCATCGGTGGCTTCTTCCGGCAATTCGAACTGGTGCTGATCGCGGCAGACGAGCGTGACATCGTCCGCCTGCGCACCGACGTCCGCGAAGAAGAGGTGTCGGTCTATCCCATCACACTGGGCGCGCCGCAGCGCCGGGCGCTGTTCGAGTCGTTTGTCGCGCTTGGCAATGATCTTGACCGGCAGCCGCGCTGGTACAACACGCTGACCGCGAATTGCACCACCGTTCCTTACACGCTGGTTGTCCGGCTCTCGGACAGGGTCGTGCTCGATCCACGGGTCATCCTTTCAGGCCGTCTGCCCGGCTACCTGCGCGACCTCGGGGTGCTCAGGCCCGACATGACCGAAGCGGCGATCCGGCAGCAGGCGCGGCTTGGCAAGCTTGGCGCAGCGATACCGGACGGCGCGGAGTTTTCGCGCCGTATCCGGTTGGGCTGGGCGCCGTGATCAGGTCTTCTTCAGCGGGCAGGTATTGATCCCGAGGATCGAATAGAGCGGGCAGGTGGACATCAGCCCGGTCCCGAGCGCCACTATGCCGAGCACCAGCGGCAGCCAGCGCAAACCCATTCCCGGCGAAAAGTACCACCACGCGATCAGCGCAAGCCCAAGGACGATGCGGAGAACGCGGTCTATATTGCCGACATTGGTCTTGAACATCAGATCTCTCCGTTTGCCACCCTCCGAACGAACCGGAGGATCATGGCGGCAGCATCGCACCACTCGGGCGCTTCGTCTGTGACCACGTCACAGTTGCGGCGGCTTTCGGGCCTCAGTCCCGAACGGCGGCAAGCCGTGCAAGCGCGGCACGGTCGCGCAGAAGAACCGCGCCGCGTTCGGTCACGACGAGGCCAGACCGTGCAAAGGCCTCAAGGCGTCGCGACACCACCTCGCGCGCCGAACCGATCGCGGTCGCCAGCTCCTGATGCGTCGCGCTGATTCGGTCGCCCTCGGCGCGGTCGAGAAGTGCCGCGGCCAACCGGCTTTCAATGCGTTGAAACGCGACCCGCTCCAGCACATGCATCATGCCCTGCATCCGGGCGGCGAAGGCGCCAAAGACAAAGCTCCGGAAGGCGGCCGAGCTGTCCATCAGGGCCAGGAACTCCGCCTTGGGAATGAGCACGATGGCGCAGTCGGTCGCGGCCAGGGCCTCGCCGGAATAGTCCTCGCCGCCGAGAAGGCCGAGGGTGGTCTGGATGCAGGTGCCGCCGGCCTCAACGGCATAGAGCAGGATGTCGCGCCCCGACGCGCCGGTCAGAAAGACCTCTATCCGGCCCGACAGCACCACAACAAAACCCCTGGCGACTTCGCCGGGGTGAAAAAGCGGTGTCCCGCGCGACAGGGCCGCAGGCTGCAGACGCGACAGCCTTGCGCGCGCGGCCGCGTCGAGACCGTCCAGCCCCGCCGCCGTCGCCGTCCAGTCGGTCACGCCCCTGCCTCCTGCTCTCTGCCGCGATAGCATCCGACTGCGCGGCCGGGGTCAAGCGGCATCAGCCGTGATGGCGCTTCTCGAACCGCGGCAGCATGGCGGAAAAATCCATGCCGCGACCGCCTTCCTGTTCCACGAAGGTCTCGTAGAGAAGCGCCGCGAGGTGGCCCATCGGGGTGTCGGCATCCACCGCTTCGGCCGCCTGCTGGCTGAGACGCAGGTCCTTCAGCATCAGTTCGGCGGCAAACCCCGGCTTGTAGCCGTTGTCAGCGGGTGATTTCGGTCCGACACCGGGGGCCGGGCAATAGGCGTTCATCACCCAGGAATAGCCCGAGGAGGTCGAGACCACGTCGAACATCTTCTGCCGGTCGAGGCCGAGCTTGTCGGCCAGCGCGAAGGCCTCGCAGGTGGCGATCATGGTGACGCCGAGGATCATGTTGTTGCAGATCTTCGCCGCCTGCCCGTTGCCGGAGGGGCCGCAATGCACCGCCTTCTGGCCCATCACCTCGAAAAGCGGCTTCACGGTGGCGAAGGCTGCGTCACTGCCCCCCGCCATGAAGGTCAGCGTGCCCGCCGACGCCCCGCCGACGCCACCCGAGACCGGCGCGTCAAGCGCCGCGATCCCGGCCTTTGCCGCCTGAT
>JBGSNN010000197.1:0-7423 GCA_041739655.1 Albidovulum sp.
CGCGAGCGCGCCCGGACTCTCACCGGGCGGCCGGGAAGGGGTGGCGCGGCTCGCGGCGGATCTAGCCGGGCTGTCGCCGCGCAGTTCGGCTTGGGACTTCTTGTCGACCTATCTGCTGGACCGGACCAACCTTGCGCGTCGTTACGGGGCGGCCGGCTCGGTGACGGCGCGAATGCGCGCGGTCGCCATCTGGCAGTTCCTGAACTTCGCGCGCGAGCAGAGCCCGGTGGGGGCAGGCGCGCCGATCCAGCGAACGCTCGATCGGGTGCGGCAATTGGTGCTGCTAGCCGAGGAGCGCGACCTGCGCCAAGTGCCGGCGGCGGCGCTGCATCTGGACGCGGTCCGTCTCATGACAGTGCATGGCAGCAAGGGCCTCGAGTTCGAGGCCGTGCATGTGCCCGGTCTCACCAAATCGAGCTTCCCGGCTTCGAATCGTGGCCAGCGCTGCCCGCCGCCAACTGGGATGATCGAGGGCGTGGAAGCGCTGTCCGTCTCGGACGAGGCCAAACGGGCGCACGAGCACGAAGAGGAATGTCTCTTCTTCGTGGCGCTGTCGCGGGCGCGTACGCACCTAACGCTCTCGCTTGCGCGCAAACAGCCCAATGGCAACAATCGCTCGCCGTCGCCCTATCTCGATTGGCTGCCGGGTGGCCGTGTGAGCGAGATCGCCCGACCGGCGAAGATGCTGGCCCCGGAAGGTGCCACCTTGCTGGGACCGATCGCTATCGCCTGGCCCGAGGATTGGGCGCTGACCGACAGTCGGCTCGGCGCCTATGAGAAATGCCCGCGCCGTTTCTTCTACACTCACGTGCTTGGCTTGGGCGGCGCTAGAAAGCCGACTGCCTTCTCGCGAACGCACGACTGCCTTTACGACCTGCTCCGCTGGCTCGCCGACGCCCGCCGGACGTCGACGCCGTCGCTTGCCGAGGCGGAGGCCGCATTCGAGGCGATCTGGGCGCGGAGCGGGCCGACCGAACACGCCTTCGCCGCCGACTATCGACGGCTGGCGGGTCGTCTCGTGGCGGCGCTGATCGATGCGGGCGCGGGCCGTCGATTCCGCGAGGCCCAGCCGCTTGCCATCGACTTTGCCAACGGGCGCGTCCTGGTCGAGCCGAATGAGCTGACCGAGCTGCCCGACGGCACGGTCGTCGTCCGGCGGGTGCGCACGGGCCACAAGCGCAGCGACGAGTATGACCGGCTGGAGTACACGCTTTACCACCTGGCGGCCCAAGCCCAGTTCGGCGCGGGCGTGCTGGTGCAGGCACTGCATCTGACCGACGGCTCGGCCGAGCCCGTCACGCTCTCGGCGACAAAGCTCGGGAACCGCCGGGCCAAGAGCGAAACCATGCTGGCGGGCATCGCCGCCGGCGATTTCCCGGTCGAGATCGACGCTGTCACCTGTCCGCGCTGCCCGCATTTCTTCATCTGCGCAGCGACGCCCGCGGGCGATCTCGATCTGACCTGATAAACGGCGATCCGGCTTTCCGGTTTTGCGCTCGCCGCCCGATCAGGGAGGTAAGGGACGAAAGAGGGGCAATCGGGCCTCACACTTCGATCCTGGAGTGTGAATCCATGAAGACCATCGACCTGTTCTACCAGGGCGAAGGCGTTGCCGGGATCGAATACCTCGAAATCGAGCCCGACACCACCTTCGCCGACCTCAAGGCCCGCCTCATCGACAAGCACGGCGGCGCGGCCAACGCGCTGCTGTTTGCCGAGGACGAGGACGACCCGCTCGATGACGCCCAGACGGTGAAGGACCGTGCCGGCGGCAAGGGCCTGAAGCTGCACCTCCACCGCTGCCGCCACATCATGGTGGCGGTCACCTACAACGGCGAGGCGATCGACCGGAAGTTCGCGCCCGGAACGACCATCGCGCGCGTTAAGCGGTGGGCGGCCGAGCGCAAGTTCGGGATGACCGAGGAGGAGGCCGGCGAGCACGTCCTCCAGATAGCCGGCACCCACGAGCGGCCGGCGCCCGGCACTCACATCGGTGTCCTGGCGAACCGCAAGACCTGCGGGCTCGCCTTCGACCTGGTCCCCGACGAGCGCGTCAACGGCGCGAGCGAGGATCGGCGGTGATCGGGCCTGATCAGCGCGCCTTCGAGGCGGACGTGGCCCGTGCCACATTCCGCCTCGGCCAGGCCGAAGGCCGCTGGCGGCTGGCCGAGATCCGCTGGCCCCACGCCTTCATCGGCGTCACCGCCAAGGACGGCCGCGAGTTCGTGTTACGCCTGAACTGCGCCGGCTTTCCGCAGGCTCTGCCGACCGGCGGTCCTTGGGACATGGCGGCCGACCGGATTCTGCCGTTCGACCTCTGGCCGCGGGGTCAGGGTGGCCGTGTCTCAGCGGTGTTCCGCACCGACTGGAAAAACGGCAGCGCGCTGTACCTGCCGTGCGACCGCGAGTCCTTCGCCGGTCACGAGAACTGGCGTCACGAGATGCCCTCGAAAATCTGGCGTCCCGCCGACGGCGTCGTCCAATATCTGGAGCTGGTCCATGAACTTCTCAATTGCCGCGATTATGCGCCGCCGCTTCGCGCCGCGGCATGAACTGTCCTGCTCCTGGTGGACCTGGTGGCGCCTGCGCCGCGCGCTCCGCCAGCGTGGCCGCGGCGCTAGCCGCGAGAGCGGCGCCTTCCTGCTTGGACGGCAGGAAGGCGGCCGGCGCAGGATCGTCGACTTCGTCCTCTATGACGATCTCGATCCACACTGCCTCGACACCGGGATCGTGCGTTTCGACGGACGTCACTTCGGCGAGCTCTGGGCAGTGTGCAAGGAACGCGCGCTGAGCGTGGTCGCCGACATCCACGTCCATCCGGCCGGCGCCGGTCAGAGCGAATCCGATCGCGATCACCCGATGATCTCGCGCGCCGGCCACCTAGCGCTGATCCTTCCGAACTTCGCCGCCCCGCCGCAGCCCCGAGCCTCGATCGGCATCTACCGCTACCTGGGCGGCAAGCGCTGGGCGGCCGTGGGCCGCGACGACCGCGCCGCCTTCTTCCACATAGGTTTCTAAGGAAACGCCATGACTGCCATCGTCTCCGCAGACTCACTGCACCGCCTGGTCAAGCAGGCGATCGACAGCGGCGCCGCCGCGACCGTCGCCGAGGCCGAGGCCTTGTTCCAGGGCTTTCGCCTCGCCATCACCTTCATGCCCGACGATCCAGCCGATCCGGTCGAACAGGCGACGCTGCTGACAACTGTGGCACTTGGGCGGCGCGTGTTTCTAGGCGGCGTCACCGTCGTCGGGGCTCTCGAAACTCCGGTCAGCACCCTTCTGCCAATGGGGCCGACGCTCGGTGACGCCGTCAAGGCGCTCGGGGGCGAGATTGGCGGCGGCTCGGGCGCGCCGATGGTGGTCATCGGGCCGAGGCTGGGGCGTCGAGACGGCTTCGCCATCCGCACCGCGGCGGCAGGCTGGCGCGGCGGCATCGTTCCGGCCCATGCCGACCTCGCGCCCGAGGTTGGACCCGCCAACCCTTTGGCCGGGATGCTGGCGGCGGCGCTGGCGATCAACGAAGCTTTCTTGCACGTCAACGGCGCCAAGGCGGCTGGACGCAGCGCGGTCGGGCTGTCCTTGTGGCGGCCATCTCGCGATGTCGACTGGCTCGCGGCCGATCCGTCCGAACCCGCGCTGATCTATCTGCCGTCGCAGCTCTGGCTGATCGGCCTGGGGCACCTAGGCCAGGCCTATCTCTGGGCGCTCGGCCTCTTACCCTTCGCGGCGCCTGCCGACGTCATGCTGGTGCTGCAGGATGTCGACGCGATCACGGCTTCGACCGAGAGCACCTCCATTCTGACCGACGCAACCCTGATCGGGGTGAAGAAGACCCGCGCAATGGCGGCCTGGGCAGAGCGCCGCGGGTTTCAGACCTCGATCCAAGAACGGCTGTTCGACGCCGATTTCAGGCGCCGCCCGGACGAGCCGGCGGTCGCCCTGTGCGGCCTCGACAACGCGGCAGGGCGCAGGGCGCTCGATCAGGTCGGCTTCGACATGATCGTGGAAGCGGGCCTTGGCCGAGGCCATCGTGATTTTCGAACCATGCGCCTGCACACTCTTCCAGGGGCTCGTCCGACCGCCGAGATGTGGAAGGCTGCTGTGGCCGGAGAAAAGGTCGAGGACCGGCCCGCCTATACCAACCTGATGAACGATGGCGTCCTCGATTGCTGCGGCATGACGCTCCTTGCCGGCAAGGCCGTAGGCGCACCATTCGTGGGAGCCGTCGCCGCGACCTTGGCGCTTTCGGAGGTTCTGCGCCTGCTGAACGGCGGTCCCGTTCACCGCCTAATCGACCTCGATCTGCTCGGTGTCGAGCATCGCACGACCGTCCCAGCTGGCGACGCGTTTGCTTCGCTGAACCCTGGCTATGCCTTGGCCAGGTGAGAATTTTCTCGTAGTCCGAGGTTGCGCAACGCCGGCACACCAGTTCTCGCCAAGTCGGCTGCGGGATCTCCCTTGCGAACGGAGCAGAGATCGACCAAACGCGGCGAAACGCAGCTAAGTCTGCATGTCAGACGGTCGGCGGTGTTTTCAGGCTGCGCCGGAGACGAGCGTCCGCTTCGGGTTGGGGCAGCGCAGCATGATAGGACGCTGAACCAGGTTCACAGCGTGACGTTCAGCGTCCGCTTCCCTGAAGGTTTTTCGACGTGGGCCGCGGGGTGACGGGTGCCGCCGGGTGTTGCGGCCCACGTTGACAAACCTCGGAAGGACGAAGCCGCGGGGGGCTGGGCGCTGTCTATGGGGAAAGTGCGCTGGCGGTGGGGTCTGCGAGCGGTGTCGACTGGCGCCCGGGTTGGAAGTTGGAGCTTCTGGCGCGGTCTGGCTTGCCCTTAATCCGTGGATCCAGGGGCCACCGAACGTCCTGGCATCGGGTTCCTGTGCCGACCGGGACGCCGGGCGAACAGGTTTCGGGCCGGACCAGGGGGCAGAACCGGGGTGAGTTTGGCGAATGCGACGGGCATTTCGTCATGCTGCCTGCTCCCGAGGTGGTGCTCGTGATCGCGGTTTCTGACCGCGCCGGAATATCTCGACGATCCGCATCGGGCCGCCACAGCAGGGGCAAGGTTCCCGGAGGGTGAGCGGGATGATCTCCGCGCTGGCCTGCGGCTGCGGCCTGGGCTGTTCTGCCCCGAGCAAGGTGCGGATCCTCGCGATGTTGGCCTTGCGGTTCGCACTCGCGAGCAGGCCGTAATGCCGGATACGGTGGAAGCCGTCGGGAAGGACGTGGATCAGGAAGCGGCGGATGAACTCGTCGGTGGCCAGACGCATGACCTTTTGCCGATCACCGGCCTTGATGCGGTAATCCTTCCAGCGGAAAGCGACCGTCGTGGCATCCGCGCTGACCAGACGGCTGTTCGAGATGGCGACGCGGTGGGTGTAGCGACTGAGATAGGCCAGCACGGTCTCGGGGCCGCCGAAGGGCGGTTTGGCATAGACCACCCATTCGGATTTGCGGAACATGGTGAGCCGGGCGGCGAAGGCATCGGCATCGTTCAGGCCCACCATATTGTTGAAGAAGACCAACTGCCCGGCGCGGTGCAAGTCCATCAGCCCCTCGATGAACAGCCGCCGAAACAGCCGCGACAGCACCCGCACATGCAGGAAGAACCCGGGGCGGCAAGCGATCCAGCGCGTGCCGTCGGGCGACAGGCCGCCGCCGGGAACGATCATGTGGACATGGGGATGATGGGTCAACGCCGATCCCCAGGTATGCAGCACGCTGGTGATGCCGACCCTTGCGCCGAGACGCTTCGGATCCGCGGCGATGGTCATCACCGTCTCGGCCGAGGCGCGGAACAGCAGGGAATAAACCGCCGTCTTGCTCCAAAAGGCGATCTGCCCGATCTCGGCCGGCAGGGTGAAGACGACGTGGAAATACTCCACTGGCAACAGGTCTTCGGTGCGCGCGGCCATCCAGTCACGTGCGGCCGGTCCCTGGCACTTCGGGCAATGCCGGTTCTTGCAGGAATTGTAGGCGATGTGGTGGTGGCCGCACTTGGCGCATCCCGCCACATGCCCGCCGAGCGCCTCGGTCCGGCAGGCTTCGATCGCCGACATCACCTTGAGCTGGGTCAGGCTGACATGCCCCGCATGGGCCTGCCGCCACGAAGGGCCGTGGGCACGGAAGATGTCAGCAATCTCCAGCGTGGGCCGGGCCACTGCCCCGCGGGCTACTCCAGGCTCCTTCGCAGGGTCTCATCCTGCAACAACTTCATCTGTTCGAATGGGCTGACGGTGCTGCGGATCGTCTTCGTGGCGACATGGGCATAGCGCGCCGTTGTGGTGAGCTTGGCATGTCCGAGCAGGACCTGGATCACCCGCACGTCGGTATTGGCCTCCAGCAGGTGGGTGGCGAAGCTGTGCCGCAACGTGTGCAGCGTGGCGGGCTTGGCGATGCCCGCCATGTGCTTGGCCGAGGTGAACGCCCGGTTCAACTGTCGCGGCGACAGCGGCGTGATCTTCGGTTTGCCCGGGAACAACCAACCCTCGGGTCGGGACTCGCGCCAGTATTGTCGCAAGACCTCCAGCAGGCTGGGCGACAGCATGGCCTTGCGGTCCCGGCCGCCTTTGCCATCATCGACATGGATCAGCATGCGCTGGCTGTCGATATCCGTCACCTTGAGATGACAGACCTCTGACGCCCGCAGCCCGGCGCCATAGCTGATCCCGAGCGCCGCGCGATACTTCAGCCCAGGGCCGGGCACGGCGTCCAGCAGGGCCGCGACCTCCTCCACGCTCAGTACCACCGGCAGCTTCCGCGGCTGGCGATGGAACTGCATGTACCGCTTCATCTCCTCGCGCCCGCAGGTGACGCCAAAGAAGAACCGCAGCGAGATGATGCGCACGTTGAACGTGGTGGCCGAGACCCCGGACTTGACCATGTGCAGCTGCCAGGCGCGCAGATCGTCGGGCGTGGCCGTGTCGGGCGACCGCCCGAGGAACGCGGCGAACAGCTTCACGTTGCGGACGTGCGCCTGCTGGGTCTTCTCGGCCAAGCCCCGGATGTGCATATCCTCGATCATCCGCTGGCGCAGCGGAGTGGTCTTCTCCTCCTTCATCGAAACCTCCTGCCTGACGGTGGGAAGGATCCCAATCGTCAGCCCAGACAGGCCTCACACATAGAAGAACGGGGAAATGGGCACGAAACGCCAGCCAAGGGCGCCCATGCCGCGGAGCGGCTTAGTCCATCTGCGCATCCTGGTCATTATTGCGACGCACAGCGAAGGTCGGCTTTCCGCACTCTGCGTCAGCGGGCAAGCCGTTGCCGTGCGCCCGCAAAACAAATCACCGTGCTCGCTGCCGCTCCCAGACCATGCCGGCAAGGCGAGGATCGTCGCCGAACGAGCGCGGTGGAAACTCGATCCCGAGGCGCGGGTACTCGCGGACGGCCTGTGCTCCGGTTCGGTTGATGCGGATGCGC
>JBGSNN010000209.1:0-7772 GCA_041739655.1 Albidovulum sp.
GTTTTCGACGCGCTCGGCTGGGCGACCGCAGTCAGCTACATCCACCCCGACAACGCCCGCTCCATCGCGCTCGCCGAGCGCCTCGGCGCGACCCGTGATCGCGCCGCGCGCTGCCCCGAGGACAAGACCTGCCTCGTCTATCGTCACCCCCGGCCGGAGGTGCGCGCATGACCTCTGCCCGCTGCGTCATGGTCCGAAAGACCCGGACCGCCGCCCGAACGCACCAGCGCGATGCTGTCACTACGGATACCCTACGCGAACCCTACGGATACCCTACCGCTGCAGGAGTGCCGCATGACTGACGCCACGACCCGCGCGGCCGCCCTTCTGAAGGACCACCGGGAAAGCATCGACCGGCTCGACGCGATCCTTGTCTACACGCTTGCCGAACGCTTCAAGCGCACCCAGGCGGTGGGCCGGCTCAAGGCCGCGCACGACCTGCCGCCCTCGGACCCGGCGCGCGAGGACCAGCAGATCGCCCGTCTTGAACGGCTCTCGCAAGAGGCCGATCTCGACCCGGAATTTGCCAGGAAATTCCTGAACTTCGTGATCCGCGAGGTGATCAGGCACCACGAGAAACTGCAAAAATAACCCAAGAATGACAGGCACTTGCCTGTTCCAAAGCCAGATATAGGAGAGACTGACATGGCTATGAAGATCCGCCTCGCCCGTGGGGGCTCCAAGAAGCGCCCGTACTATTCGATCGTTGCCTCCGACAGCCGGATGCCGCGCGACGGCCGCTTCCTCGAAAAGCTCGGCAGCTACAACCCGCTGCTGCCGAAAGACAGCGAAGAGCGCGTGAAGATGAACGCGGAGCGTGTCCAGTACTGGCTGAGCCAGGGCGCGCAGCCGACCGACCGCATCGCCCGGATGCTGGAAGCTGCTGGTCTGAAAGAGAAAGCCACCCGCGCCAACATGAAGAAAGCCGAGCCGGGCGCCAAGGCCAAGAAGCGTGCAGAGGAAAAGGCCGCGAAGTCGGCGAAGGCCGCCGAGGCCGCAGCCGCCCCGGCCGAAGCCCCGGTTGAAGAGGTCGCCGCCGAAGAGGCGACCGCCGAATAAGGCGCTGAAAAGACATGCTGATCGGCTTTTTCCTCCGCCGGATCGTCACCCTCACGCTCTGCGCCGGGTCGTTCTGGCTGGGGATCAAGACCGATCAGATGATCACCGCAAAACCGCTTGCCGCGCCGGTGGCGGCCGCGTGTTCGCCGGAGGCACCGCATGGCAACTGACCGCATCTGTGTCGGCGTCATCGGCGGCGCCTTCGGCGTGCGTGGCGAGGTCAGGCTGAAAAGCTTTTGCGCCCAGCCCGAAGCCATCGCCGCCTATGCCCCGCTTCACACCGAAGACGGCACCCGCAGCTTCACGCTCCGGATCACCCGCACGGTCCCGAACGGCTTCGCCGCCCGGCTGTCCGGCATAACGACCAAGGAGGCGGCGGACGCGCTGCGCGGGGTCGAGCTTTTCGCCGACCGTTCGGTGCTTCCGAACCTGCCGGATGACGAATTCTACCATGCCGACCTGATCGGACTTGCGGTGTTCGATACCGGCGGTGCCAGGCTCGGCTCTGTCCGCGCGGTCCACAATCACGGCGCGGGGGATATTCTCGAGATCGACGCGCCGGGCCTGAAAACGGCGCTGCTCTTGCCCTTCACGAAGGCCGTCGTGCCGACGGTTGACCTCACCGCAGGCCGTATCATCGCCGATCCGCCCGAGGAGACCGAGGCGTGAGTGGCGATGAAAAACCAAAGTCCCACGGGCGGTTGCGGGTTTCCGTCACGCCGCAGCCGCGCGATCTGATGGCGGAGCCACAGCGTCTGACGGGTGCCTGGGCCGCACGGATCATCACGCTTTTCCCCGAGGCGTTTCCCGGCACACTCGGCCTTTCGCTGACCGGCAAGGCGCTGGCCGAGGGGCTCTGGGGACTGGAGACCATCGACCTGCGCCCCTTCGGCATCGGCCGCCACCGCAACGTCGATGATACCCCCGCTGGCGGCGGCGCGGGCATGGTGCTGCGCGCCGATGTCGTTGCCGCAGCGCTCGACCAAGCTGCCATCGGCACGCCACCCGACCGGGCTGCTTGGCCGGTCGTCTATCTCTCGCCCCGGGGCAGGCCCTTCGATCAGGCGACCGCCCGCCGTTGGGCCGGGGCCGAGGGGATCACGCTGCTCTGCGGCCGCTTCGAGGGTGTCGATCAGCGTGTGCTTGACCACTACGCCGTGGACGAGGTCAGCCTTGGCGATTTCGTCCTGACCGGCGGCGAGATCGCGGCGCAAGCGATGATCGACGCCACGGTAAGGCTCCTGCCCGGCGTCCTCGGCAATGCCAGTTCCGCCGAAGAGGAAAGCCATTCCCACGGGCTTCTGGAGCATCCGCAATACACCAAGCCCGCCGTCTGGCAGGGGCGGGAAATTCCGCACGTCCTCATGTCGGGCCACCATGGCGAGGTGGAGAAATGGCGCCGGGCGGAGGCAGAGGCCCTGACGCAGAAGAGGCGGCCGGATTTGTGGGTGGCCTATCAAGCCAGGCGGCGAAACGACTGACGCGATCACCATCGGTCCCGTCGCACAAATCCCTTGATTGCGAAGGAAACCGCCCCTATACCCCGCCCGTCCGGGGCTCCGATGAGTCGTGCGGGCGTGATTGCTATTGGCCCATGCCCTTTGCCTTCTTCGGCGCGGGGCGGCTGAGGGTGGCACTGAACAGATATGACGACCTGACCTCCGGCGGGCGCGGCAAGCGGACCCGATGAAGACACGGAGCTCTCTGGCGCGCACACCATCGCGGGACCACCGCGAGCATAGGAAAGGAACTGCGATGAACCTGATCGCGCAACTGGAGGCCGAGCAGATCGCCGCTCTGGCCAAGTCCATCCCCGACTTCAAGGCGGGTGACACCCTGCGTGTCGGCTACAAGGTGACGGAAGGGACGCGCTCGCGCGTTCAGATGTACGAAGGCGTCTGCATCGCGCGCAAGGGCGGCAGCACGCTCGCGGCGTCATTCACCGTCCGCAAGATTTCCTTCGGCGAGGGCGTCGAACGCGTCTTTCCGCTCTATTCGACCAATATCGACTCGATCGAGGTCGTGCGCCGCGGTCGTGTCCGCCGTGCCAAGCTTTACTACCTGCGCGACCGTCGCGGCAAATCCGCCCGGATCGCCGAAGATACCAACTACAAGTCCAAAGACGCAGTGGAAGCGTGAGGAACGGGGCCATGAAAAAGAACATCCATCCCGAATACCACCTGATCGCGATCAAGATGACCGATGGGACGACCTATCAGACCCGCTCGACCTGGGGCAAGGAAGGCGACACGCTGTCGCTCGACATCGACCCCCTGGCGCACCCGGCCTGGACCGGCGGCTCCGCCAAGCTGATGGATACCGGTGGACGCGTGTCGAAGTTCAAGAACAAATACTCCGGCCTCGGATTCTGATCTATCGCGCTTTGCAAGACAAGGCGCACAACATATAGTGAAGGCGCGCTGGAAACGGCGCGCCTTCTGATTCCGGGGACACGGAACTAGATCGGGGACAGCAGCGTGGCGCATATTATCGTCGTAGGGAACGAGAAGGGCGGGTCGGGGAAGTCCACGACCTGCATGCATGTGGCGACGGCTCTGGCCCGGATGGGCCACAAGGTCGGCGCGCTTGATCTTGATCTCCGGCAGCACAGTTTCGGGCGCTATGTCGAGAACCGCCGCGCCTTTGTCCGCAAGGAGGCGATAGACCTGCCGATGATCGACTATCGGGAACTGCCCGAGGTCGATCAGGCCACACTTGCCGAGGGCGAGAATGCCTTCGATCATCGCCTCTCGGCCGCCGTGGCGGTGCTGGAGCGGGAAGCGGATTTCATCGTGATCGACTGCCCCGGTTCGCATACGCGCCTCAGCCAGGTCGCGCATTCGCTGGCCGACACGCTCATCACGCCGCTCAACGACAGTTTCATCGACTTCGACCTGCTGGCACGGGTCGATCCGGATACCAGCCGCGTCATCGGGCCGTCGATCTATTCGGAAATGGTCTGGCATGCCCGCCAGCTTCGCGCGCGCGCCGGACTGAAGCCGATCGACTGGATCGTGCTGCGCAATCGCCTCGGCGCCCAGCAGATGCACAACAAGAGGAAAGTGGGCGCGGCGCTGGATCAACTCTCCAAGCGGATCGGGTTCCGTGTCGCCCCCGGCTTTTCCGAACGGGTGATCTTCCGGGAACTTTTCCCGCGCGGCCTGACCCTTCTCGACCTGCGCGACATCGGGGTTGAAACCCTCAACATCTCCAATGTCGCCGCGCGTCAGGAAGTCCGCGATCTGGTCAAGGAACTCAACCTGCCCGGCGTTACCGTCAACTTCTGATCCCCGTCGGGGATCAGGCTGCGCTTGCCTGACGGTTGAAGAGCGACGGCAGGGCAACCCGGCTGCGCCGCTTGCTTTCCTTGCCCATGTTGCTCAGGCGTCTTTCAAAAGCATCGACTTCGCTGGACTTGCTACGTGAGAACTGGCTGAGAATGAGTGCCGCGAGTTTCATCTGATCCGTCCTGTCCATCTCTGTGCCCCTTGATGTCATTGATGCCGGGGACGCATGGCCGAATCATGGCGCAGAAGCGGAGTTTCGTGGGATTTATCGCGACGGCGGAGCCGCCCATTGGGCGCCCATCCGTCACAATCCGGCAGCGCGAAACCGGATCGGTGCCAGGCGTTGGTCAAAGGTGCCGAACCGACACAATTGCGCGGAACCGACTGCCGCAATCGCGCCCAAACCCGCGGCCCGTCGCGGTGCCGGGCTTGCATTTTCGCGCCGTCTGGCCGAGATGGGGCAGGATTTCCGGGGCGGGGACCAGTCAGATGGCAATGCGTATCGCGGTGATCGGCGCGGGATCGATCGGCCGCCGTCACCACGGCAATCTGGCAACGCTGGGGGCCGAGGCCATCCTGCTCCCCTATCGAGAGTTCAGGCCGGATGGCGCCCAGCTTGACGGCTGCGACGGCGTGGTGATTGCCACGGCGACGCAGATCCGTCGCCCCCTCATCGCGCTCTGTGCCGAACGCGGGCTGCCGGTCTATGTCGAAAAGCCGCTCGCCTTCGATCCGGCAGAGCTGGCGGCGATCGAGACGCTGGCCCGCCCGGTCGCGGCGCGTTCGATGCTCGGATACATGATGCGCTATCATCCGGCGGTCCGGCATCTGGCGCGGATGGACCTCTCCGACATCTATCGCGCGCGGTTCGAGATCGGGCATGACGTGCGGCAATGGCGGCAGAACTGGCGCTTTGCCGACAGCTACGCCGCTGAACCGCAGGGCGGCGGCGTCCTTCTCGATCTCTGTCACGAACTGGACATGGCCCTGACGCTCTTTCCCGGCCTCGCGCTGGGCGCGGTCACGAGTCTTGGTCATGCGCGCTATCCCGGCGTCGATTTTTCCGACGAGATCGCGCTCGCGGGGCCGGGCCAGGCGGCGACGGTGGCGATGGACTATCTCTCGCCGGTGTTCCTGCGTCGCCTGACGCTGCGCGGGACGCGGCGGACGGTGGAATTCGACCTGCATTCAGGCAGCTACATGATCGCGACCGACGGCGCATGGGAGCAGCTTTCCCTGCCGTTCGAGCGGAACCAGATGTTCTTTGCCGCGATGGGCGATTTCCTGGCCTTGGTCGCAGGCAAGCCGGTCTCGGATGTGGAGCGTCTGCCGCGCCTCGATCTGGCCTTGCCCTCAGCCAGGATGGTCGTAGAAGCCTATCAGGCCCGGCGCTTCACCGGTACCGTCGCGGGGGATTACTGAATGATCATCGGCCATATCGGGGTGCGCAAGGGATCGAAGGGCGTGCCGGGCAAGAACTTCCGGCCCCTCTGCGGCCGGCCGCTGATCGACTGGTCGCTTGACCAGCTTCTCGATCACCCCGGCGTCGATACCGTCGTCGTCTCGACCGACAGTGAGGAGATCCGCGCCCATGCGGTCGCGCGCGGCTGTCTCGACATCGGACTGCGTCCCGCGCATCTCGCCACCGACACGGCCGGGAAATGGGGCGTCTGGCAGCACGCGCTTGCCGCGACCGAGGCGCTGGCGGGCAAGGCCGAGGCCTTTCTTGACCTCGATGCGACCTCGCCGCTGCGCGATCCGTCGGACATCACCAACGCGCTGGCGCTCTTCCGCGAGCAGCGCCCGGACATGGTCATGTCCTGCTGCGAGGCGCGCAAGAACCCCTATTTCAACCTCGTCGAACCCGATGAGACCGGCGCGCTCCACGTTTCCAAGCCGCTGCCCGGCGGGGTCGTCGCGCGGCAGCAGGCCCCGGTCGTCTATGAACATGCAGCCTCAACCTATGTGGTCGCGCCGGACTATCTCAGGCGCGCGAAAGGCCTCTTTGAAGGCCGGGTCATCCCCTATCTCATGGCGCCCGAACGCTGCATCGACATCGATAGCGCGTTCGACTTCCGTCTCGTGGAATTTCTCATGTCCGAAAAGCTGAAAGGTCAGGCGCATGGCTGAGCAACTGAAAGGCCGCACCGTTTTCATCACCGGCTCGGGCGGCGTCCTCGGCACGACCTATGTGCGCCGGATGCTGGCGACGGGGGCGCGGGTGGTGGCCTCGGACCTGCCGGGCCACCGGGCCGAGGCGCTGAAGGCGGCGCATGACGGGGATGCGAACTTCCGCTTCTACGATCTCGACGTCGGTGATGAGGCGCAGGTCGAAGGCATCTTCCAACGCATCCTCGCCGACGGGTGGGAGCCGAACGTGGTCCTCAACAACGCTGCGATCACCGGCGAGCTGCTGATGGGCGCCGGCAAGAGTTTCCCCGATTTCGCCGACACCTCGGTGGCGGATTGGGAGCGGACGCTGCGCACCAACCTCACCGGTGCCTTCATGGTCGCCCGCCAGATGGACCGCGACATCGTCGGGCGCTGGCCCGCCACGCTCATCAACGTTGCCTCGATGTACGCGCTGAACGGACCGCACCATCAGATCTACGAAGGCATGCCGTTCAAGAGCTTTTCGGCCTATTCGACCACCAAGGCGGGTATTCACGGGCTGACCCTCTGGCTTGCCGGGTATTGGGCCAAGCGCGGCGCGACCGTCAACACCATTGCGCCGGGGGCGGTCTTCAACGGCCATTCCGACGAGTTCCAGCGCCGGGTGGGAGAGCTCATCATGGCCGGCCGCATGGCCCGGCCTGACGAGATTGCCGATGTGATGCTGTTCCTCTGCTCGAAAGAGGCGGGCTACATGACCGGCCAGCTTGTCAACGTCGATGGCGGCTTCAGCGGCTGGTAGCAGCCAGCAGCGCCGGAAGCGCCGCGAGCGTCCGGGCAGTCGCGCCCGAATGGGCGGCGACGAAGGCGGCGATCCGGTCCTCTGACGGCGCGAAGGCCGCGTCCGGCGCCAGGGCGGCGTCCAGTTCCGCGGCGGTTTGCACCTGCAGGCAGACACCGGCCGCGATGGCCTCGACCGCCGGATATTCGATCGTCCAGATCTCCGGCCCGACGATGACGGGTTTCCGGACCGCCAGCGCCTCGATGACGTTATGCGCGCCCTGCGGGGTAAAGCCACCGCCGACAATCACCCGGTCGGCCAGCGCAAGGTAGAAATACATCTCGCCAAGGCTGTCGCCGAGTAGGATGTCGGCGGCGAGGGTCGTGTCTGTCACCACCAGATTGTCGCCCAGGGCCACGCTGCGCCGCTGGGCCCGCAGACCGCGCGCCACGATCATGTCGGCGACGGCGTTGAACCGCTCTGGCGCGCGCGGGACATAGACGAAAAACGGGCGCTTGCGGCCCGCCCGGTCA
>JBGSNN010000275.1:0-1827 GCA_041739655.1 Albidovulum sp.
GGCGCGGCGAGGGCGGCGTCAATGTCGCGGCGGCTGCAGGTGCAGGCGTAGACAAGGCCCTGCGCGGCGAGCTGGTCGAGGGCGGCCCGATAGGCGGGCAGGCGGTCCGACTGGTGCATCACCGGGTTCTCCCAGGAAAGGCCGAGCCAGGCGAGGTCGTCGTAGACCCGGGCCTCCCAGTCCGGACGGCTGCGCTGGCGGTCGATGTCCTCGATCCTGAGAAGGAACGCGCCGCCTGCCGCGCGGGCCATGTCATGGGCAAGGATCGCGGCATAGGCATGGCCGAGATGCAGAGGGCCGGTGGGGGACGGCGCAAAGCGCGTCCGCATCAGGCCTGGCCCTGCAGCCAGTCCGCGAAGAGCATCTTTGCGCGGTCGGTATAGGCTTTGTAACGGTCCTTGCGGCCCTTGCGCCCGCCCTTCGCGTCGATCGGCGGGAAGAGGCCGAAGTTGACGTTCATCGGCTGGAACGACCGCGCCTCGGCGCCGCCGGTGATATGGGTGACGAGCGCGCCCATCGCGGTTTCGGGCGGCGGCGGTGGCAGATCGCGGCCGAGCATTTCGGCGGCGGCCATGCGCCCGGCGAGAAACCCCATCGCGGCGCTTTCGACATAGCCCTCGACCCCGGTGATCTGGCCCGCGAAGCGGATGTTGGTCCGGGAGCGGAGCCGCATCCGGTCGTCGAGCAGCGTCGGCGCGTTGATGAAGGTGTTGCGGTGGATGCCGCCGAGGCGGGCGAAGCTGGCGTTCTCGAGGCCGGGGATCAGGCGGAAGACTTCCGTCTGCGCGCCGTACTTCATCTTGGTCTGAAAACCGACGATATTGTAGAGCGTGCCGAGCTTGTTGTCGCGGCGCAACTGCACCACGGCATAGGGCTTCACATCAGGGCGGTGCGCGTTGGTCAGGCCCACAGGCTTCATCGGGCCGAAGCGCAGCGTCTCATGGCCGCGCATCGCCATCACCTCGATCGGCAGGCAACCGTCGAAATAGGTCGCGGTTTCGCCGTCGTGGAATTCGGTCTTGTCGGCGGCGAGAAGTGCGGCGACGAAGGCGTCATACTGGGCGCGGTCCATCGGGCAGTTGAGATAGGCGGTGCGCTCCTCCTCGGTCTCGCCCTTGTCGTAGCGCGACTGCATCCAGGCGACGGACATGTCCACCGTCTCGGCGTAGACGATCGGGGCGATGGCGTCGAAGAAGGCGAGCTGGTCGGCGCCGGTCTCGGCCCGGATTGCCGCGGCGAGGGCGCCCGAGGTGAGCGGGCCGGTGGCGATGATCCAGCGGCCGTGCTCTGGCAGGGCGGTGATCTCGCCCGGCGCGACCGCGATCAGCGGATGATCGCGAAGCCGGGTGGTGACCGCTTCGGCGAACGGGTCACGGTCAACCGCAAGGGCGCCGCCGGCGGGCAGGCGGTGGCGGTCGGCCGTCGCCATGATGAGGCCGTCGCCCTTGCGCATTTCCCAGTGCAGCAGGCCGACAGCGTTCTGTTCGTCATCGTCCGAGCGGAACGAGTTGGAGCAGACCATCTCGGCCAGAAGCCCGGTGCGATGGGCAAAGGTGCCGACCGCGGGGCGCATCTCGTGGATGGTGACGGGCACGCCCATGCTGGCCGCCTGCCAAGCCGCCTCGGACCCGGCCATGCCGCCGCCGATGATGTGAAGTCGCGTGTCCATGCGCGCTCTTTAGGCAGATCGGGCGTCAATGGGAAGGGGCGGGCGGCGGTCTCCGCCCGCGCCGGGTCAGGACGCGAGCGCGACCTCGGGGTCGTCGCGGAAGATATTGTCGCCGGCCGACGGTTCGTCGGTGCGCGAGACGACCCGCAGGAACGGCA
>JBGSNN010000311.1:0-4431 GCA_041739655.1 Albidovulum sp.
GGTGCAGGGGCGGCCGCCGGGGCCCTTGTCGGCTCTGTCGTGCCCGGCGTCGGGACCGGGATCGGCGCCGTCGTCGGCGGCATCATTGGCGGCCTTTCGGTCGGGGTCGGCGTCGATTACCTACTGCTCAAGCTGGAGGAAACCTTTTCGCGCGAAGAGTTTCGGCAGCAGGTCCTTGCCGCGATCGAGGTGGAGCGCGCTGCGTTTCTTGCGCGGATCGCGCCTTAGGCCAAGACGATCCCGCGTCACGGGACGGTGTTTCAGAGGGTTGAGCAATCCATGGAGAGACAAGGGTTTGCGGGTCAGGCAGCGGGAGAGCGGCCCCGATGATGTCGCGCCGGACTGTCCTGAAAGGCCTGCTGGCGAGCTTTCTGGCGGGCTTTTTCGTCTCGGCCTATGGCTTTGTCATCGAACCGGCACTCCGGCTCAGGGTGCGGCGCTGGCGCATCGCGCCGCCGGGCTGGACCGGCGGGGCGCTGAAGGTCGCTGTCCTCGCTGACCTGCACATGGGTGAGCCGCATGTGAGCCTGGCGCGGCTTGAGCGGATCGTGACACGGACCAATGCGCTTGGCGCCGATCTCATCCTTGTCCTCGGCGATCTCGAGGCCGGGCACCGGTTTGTCAGCCGCAAGGTTCCGATGGAGGCGACCGTGCAGGCGCTGGCGAAGCTTGCCGCGCCGCTCGGGGTTAAGGCCATTCTCGGCAACCATGACTGGTGGCACGACCGGGCCGCACAGGCGCGGGGCGGCGGGCCGAACCGGATCGCGGGCCTCTTGCGCGACGCAGGCGTGCCGGTGCTTCAGAACGAGGCGGTCAGGCTGGGGCAGGGGGCGGATGCCTTCTGGCTCGCCGGGCTTGACGATCAGTTGGCCATCGGCATCGGCGACATGGTGTTTCGCGGCCTCGACGATCTGCCCGGCACGCTGGCCCAGATCACGGATGACGCGCCGGTGATCCTGCTCGCGCATGAGCCGGATATCTTCCCCAAGGTCCCTGACCGCGTCGCGCTGACCCTCTCGGGTCATACCCACGGCGGGCAGGTGCGGCTCTTTGGCTGGTCGCCGGTCGTGCCGTCGAATTACGGCAACCGCTTCGCCTACGGTCATGTCCGGGAAGGCCGCCGTGATCTTGTCGTCTCGGGCGGCATCGGCTGTTCGATCCTGCCGTTCCGGCTCGGCGTGGTGCCCGAGATCACGGTGATCGAGATCACCGCCTGAGGGCGGAGGGCGCGCCGGAGCGCGCCCCCCGGCTTCACCTCGTTTCGAGGCAGAAGCCTTCGATGTCGCTGGCGGGCCAGTGGTTTGGGCCGCTGTTCACGATCGTCCGGTCCTCGACATAGATGCGGACGTTGTAGCCGCAGGGCGCCATGCCGGTGGTGTCGAGATCCCACGTTCCCGCCGCGCCGTTGGAGTTGAGCGAGAGCGCGGCATAGCTGATCGCCACGGAGGAGTTCCCGCCCGCGAAGGGCGGCGTGAAGAAGGCGGCCGGGGCAGCCGAGGTGATGATCATGGTTCCGCCGGCGGCCTCGGGCAGCGGCGTGACATGGATCAGGAGGCTGCCCGCATGGTCCCCGGTCATCGCGTAGGTTCCGGCGATCACCTCGCCGATGCCGAACTTGCCGCAATTGCCGGCGCCGCTGGTGATCTCGATGTCGGCGGTGGGCGCGGTGTTGTCCACCATGAAGGCTTTCGGCGGCGTCACGGCGAGAACCGGGCCGAAGGGCTGGCGGAACTCGAGGTACACCGTGTGGAGACCGTTCTCGAGCCCGCTGAGCGCGCCGAGGAGGTTGTCGGCGACCGTGACAAGCGGCGAGGCCGCGAGCCAGGGGAACCAGTCGCCGACGGCGTTCACCGTCTGCGTGACCGGCGTGATGGCGGGGAAGGTCGTCACGTCGGCGTCGAAGGGCACCGTCCAGGCACGCGGGCTGACGTCCGATGGCCCCTGAATCATCACGCGGTATTCCATCGGCCCGGTGGGGATATTGAATCCGTTGCCTTTCAGAAGCGTGCGTCCGCCGAAGGGGGCATCGTCGGCGGTGAAGGTGCCGCCCACGCTCGCGCCATTGGCATAGCCCGCGCCGTCGATCTTGGCGACCGACATGTTGCCGATGGATTCGAGAACCGGGGTGAAAATGCCGGGAATGACGCCCTTGGGCAGGTGTTCCACCTCGATCCAGCAGTCTTCACGGTCGCCCCAGTGCGGCACGAAGTCGGGCTGGTTGGGCATCGGCGGAGTCGCCCAGGAGAGGATGCCGCGGATCCGCGCGCGGCCGGTCTTGCAGTATTCCAGCCGGTGCGCGTCGAGGTTGACCGGAAGCGCGGCCTGGTACCAGAGCCCGCCCTTCGGCACGTCGATGTCGTGAACCTCGACGAAGGTCGTGCCCTGGTATTCCCAGCCCGATCCGAAATCGAGATAGAAGGCGATGTATTCGCGGCTGCCCTTCTGGCAGAGGTTGCCGGAATAGCCCGACCTCAGCTTGATCTGCACGATCCCGTGCAGAAGCATCCTGTCGCGGTCGAGGCCGACGCAGTGCAATTCCTCATAGGTCGTGTTGAACTTCGGCTGGGCGAGAAAGTCGGCAAACTTCGCGATGTCGATGTCGAAGGCCTTCAGCGGCGCGAGCGCCTGGAAGGCCGCGATGTCGGTCGGGTCGGCCGCGAGCTTTGCTACCGCCGGGAAGACGCCGCGCATCACCGCAAGCTCGTCCACGGCCTTCGCCACCTTCACGATCTGATGCAGATCCGGTTCGGGCTTCGGCTGCGGCAGCTTGGTGACGGCCGCGGTGATCTTGTCGATCAGCGCGGGGTCGATCTTCTGGAGGCCGATGTCGGTGAATTTGTCGAGGATATTGCAGATGAACCAGTTGCGCGGTTCGATCTGGATGTTGCGTTCCAGCCGGTTGCCCCAGACCGGGTGCCAGTTCGGCATGTTCGGGGGCGGCATCGTATTCCAGGACAGGATTGCGCGCACATTGGGAAGAACCGGCTTGTCGTCGCAGCAGGACCGCCGCTTCGGCTTGATCCGGATCGAGACGGCGTAGCAGAGCGGCTCCTTGAACGGGAAGTCGTGGATCGCGAACCCGGCAACGCCGTGATCGACCCAGGTGCCGTCGCCATAGTCGAGGTAGAAGCGGATGTATTCCTGGCTGCCATTGGTGCAGGCATCGCCGCCGTAACCCGTCTGCTTCTTGATCCGCACGATCGCGGTCAGGACCTCGGTGTCCGGGTTCAAGCCGATGCAGGTCAACTCCTCGAAGCTCGTGTCACCGACCTTCTTGAGCACAGCCTTGGGAATGTCCGCCAACTTCAGATCGGTCAGATTGCCGAAGTAGTTGGGATTGGAGATGAGAAGAAAGTTCGACGCCTGGCGCAGGTCCAGGTCCTTGTCAGCGGCAGCCATGGGGAAACTCCATGTATGAGAGTGAAAATGAAGTCAGGAAAATGAGTTGCGCTTGTTACTGCACGCGCCGGATGATACGCCAAACTCGCCTATTTGTAGAGTAATGTATACCGTACTCGCGCGTTTTTGCGCTGAATTTGGCCGAGAGCCTGCGCTCTGCGGACGCCTTGCGGCGACTCGGCCCGGATCTCGGATACGGCGCCCGCGCCGCGGGCCTCAGCCAAGCGCCGCGTGCAGTGCCACCTCAAGTGCCGGAACATCCTCCGCCACGCTCACGAAGCCACGCACCGAGGCTTCGGCGAAACCTTCGCTGACGATCTGGTCGATCAGGCCGACGAGCGGCGTCCAGTAGCCTTCGGTGTTCAAGAGGATGATCGGCTTGGCATGGAGGCCCAGTTGCCGCCAGGTCAACACCTCGAAGAATTCGTCCAGCGACCCGCCACCGCCCGGCAGCACCACAAAGGCGTCGCAGTTCATGAACATGACCTTCTTGCGTTCGTGCATCGTCTCGGTGACGACGAAAGTCGAAAGATCGTGCTTGGCGACCTCGCGGTTCAGCAGGTGGACGGGGATGACGCCGAAAGTATCGCCCCCGTCCGCCTTGGCCGCCCGCGCGACCTCACCCATCAGGCCGACATCGCCCGCGCCGTAGACCAGCCGCCAGCCGTTGCGGGCAAGCATCGCGCCTGTTGCCCTGGCATCGCGGGCATAGGCCAGCCGGGTCCCGGCACGCGCGCCGCAAAAGACACAGACAGAGGCTTTCGTCAGAGACATGCGCGACCTCGCAGAGCGTTTCTTTGACCCCTGATAGCGGCGTTGCTATGGTCGCTCAAGCGCGGCGGGAACAACGCGCATTCCGGGGGATGTTCATGGCGGACGACAAGGGCACGACGACAGGTGTCGGCGGTGGGATGAAATGGGTCGCGGGGGCGGCGGCCGGCGCTGTCGTGGCGGCTGCGATCTGGTATGTCGGCCTTCGCCCAGCGCCTGAGCTGGTCAGCGAACCGGCCGCGCCTGCGGCGCAAGGCGGCG
>JBGSNN010000320.1:0-3920 GCA_041739655.1 Albidovulum sp.
CTTCAGATAATGGCTCGCGGTCGGGTCACAGTGGAGATAGAGGCTCCCGGTCGGCTTCAGCACCCGGTGCAGTTCCAAGAGCCTGACCGCCATCATGGCGAGATAGGCCATCATGTCGTTGTCGCCGAGGAAGGACCGCATCGCGCGCAGCATCGTCGCGGCGGCGGCATTACCCGACCGGATCACCTCGCCGAACGCCTCCTCGGCGCTGTCGTTCCAGTGCCAGGTGTCGTCGAAGGCCTCGATCTGCGCCGCGGACTCGCCGCCCTGCGGCCCCTTGAAGAGGACGTTGTAGCTCGCGTTCGAGTTGAACGGCGGGTCGAGGTAGATGAGGTCCACGCTCTCATCCCCGATGCTGTCGCGCAGCACCCTGAGGTTGTCGCCGTAATAGAGGTGATTGCCCACTGACTGCCGCCGACAGACTTCGCCCGACCCTGCGCGCGTCTTGTTGCGGGAATCTTAACCGCATTGCCATGCGGCGCAAGGCGGTTGCTGCGGGACGGGCCTTGGCAGGGGCAGCAGGGCTTGAACCCGCGACCTACGGTTTTGGAGACCGTCGCTCTACCAACTGAGCTATACCCCTGTGGCCGGGCCGTGACCTACGACGCGCGCCGGGCAAAATCAAGCGCGGTTTTCGCCATGGGAGCGGAAAAGGCGCGCCGGGGGGACCGGCGCGCCGTCGCAGGTCGGGTGCGCTCAGATCGCGCCTGCCGCCATCTCGCTGGCGATGTGGTCGGCCTGGCGGATGGCGAGGGCAACGATCGTCAGGGTCGGGTTCTCGGTCGCGCCGGTGGTGAACTGGCTGCCGTCGGAGACGAAGAGGTTGGCGATGTCGTGGCTCTGGCCCCACTTGTTGACCACGCCATCCTCGGGCTTTTCGCTCATCCGGTTGGTGCCGAGGTTGTGGGTCGAGGGATAGGGCGGCGTCGGGAAGGTGCGGGTCGCGCCCACCGCCTTGTAGATCGCCTCGCCCTGGGCATAGGCGTGGGTGCGCATGGCCACGTCGTTCGGATGGTCCGAGAAGTTGACGTTCGCCACCGGCAGGCCCCACTGGTCCTTGGTCTCCGAAAGCGTCACCCGGTTCGTCGCCTGCGGCATGTCCTCGCCGACGATCCACATGCCGGCCATGTTCTCGTAAGCGTCGAGGGCGGTGGTGAAGCTGCGGCCCCAGCCGCCGGGGTTGAGGAAGGCCGCCATGAAGGGGATGCCGAGCGAGAGGGTTTCAAGCTCGTACCCGCCGACGAAGCCGCGCGAGGGATCGTGGCGCGCCTCGTCCTGGATGATTCCGGCCATGGTGGTGCCGCGCCACATCCGCACCGGTTTCTCGAACACCGCATAGACCGAGCCCGTGGTGTGGCGCATGTAGTTGCGCCCGACCTGGCCCGAGGAGTTCGCGAGCCCGTCGGGGAACATCGACGAGGCAGAGTTCAGGAGCAGCCGCGGGCTCTCGAAGGTGTTGCCGGCGACGCAGACGATGCGCGCCTTCTGCATCTGCAAGGCGCCGTCCTTGTCGAAATACTCGACCCCCGTCACCTTGCCGCTGTCGTCGTGCAGGATGCGCGCGGCATGGGCGTGGTCGCGCACCTCAAGATTGCCGGTGGCCTCGCCGCGCGGGATGTCGGTGTAGGCCGACGACCACTTGGCGCCCCATTTGCAGCCCTGAAAGCAGAAGCCGGTCTGCTGGCAGGCCTGCCGCCCGTCATAGTCGGCCGAGTTGATCGCCATCCGGCCGGTGTGGACCTCCTTGTAGCCGAGCGCGAGCGCCCCCTTCTCGAAGACCTTGTAGTTGTTGTTGCCGGGCAGGCCGGCGCGGTCGCCGGTGCGGGTGACGCCGAGCTTCGTTTCGGCCTTCTCGTACCAAGGCGCCATTTCGGCGGCGTCGATCGGCCAGTCAAGGAGGTTCGCGCCTTCGACCGCACCATAGGTGGACAGTGCCTTCCACTCGTGCTCCTGGAACCTCAGCGAGGCCCCGGCCCAGTGCGTCGTGGTGCCGCCCACCGCCTTGACGATCCAGGCCGGCAGGCCGGAAAAGTCCTTGGCCACGCGCCAGTCGCCACTGGTGGTGCGGGCATCGGTCCAGGCGAGCTGGCCGAAGCTTTCCCATTCGTCGTTGATGAAGTCCTCGGGCAGGTAACGCCCGCCCGCCTCCAGCGCCACGACCTTGACGCCCTTCTGCGCCAGTTCGTTCGAGAGCACGCCGCCGCCTGCGCCGGTGCCGATGACCACGACGACCGAGTCGTCGTTCAGATCGAATTTCGCGACCATTTGAGCCTCCCTGCCCTCAGAGCCAGTCGATGTCGTTGAAGCCGCGGTCGATGTAACCGCCCTTGGAGAAGCTTTCGCCCTCGTAGCCGAAGATCGGCCAGACTTCCTTCTGGTTGTAGAGCCCGGTGACGAGCCCGCCGCGCACGGTCTGGAAGAACGCGCTGTCCTCCATCGCCTGGAGAAGTTTCACCCGGTCCTCCTCCCAGCCCGCCGACAGGTAGTCGGTGTGCCCCGCGGCCTTGGCCGCGGCGTCGAGTGCCGCCACGCCCTCGGCCACCATCGCCTTCTTGTCCTCGGCATCGTAGCCCTTGACGGCGATGGCGTAGAAGGTGTCGGCGATGCGGTCGTGCGGGTAGATGTCGCGGGCCATCTGCAGAAGCGTCGCCATCTCGTGTTCGCTGATGACGCTCACTTCAAGCGCCCAGGCAGCATCGGGCGCAGCGATGAACCCTGCGCCGGTCACGCAGAGCGTTCCGGCGACGACGGCTCGCGACAGAAGCGCGCGCCGGGTCAGGCGGTGTCGTTCGAGTTTACTCATGGTCTCCTCCCTGAAGACGATGTGTGGCGGAGCTACAGGAAGCGGCCGCCGCGCTGGATGACCTCGATCTGGTAGCCATCGGGGTCGGCGATGAAGAAGAACCGCGCGACGAGCGTGTCGCCGTTGCGGAAATCGACAAGCTTGCGCGGGGCGAGGCCTGCTGCCTCAAGCCGCGCGTGCTCAGCGGTCACATCCGCGACCGAGACGGCAACGTGGCCATAGCCGTCGCCGAGAATGTAGGGCTCGGTCCGGCCCTTGTTGACCGTCAGCTCGAGCTCGAAGCTGGTTTCGTCATTGGACATGTAGATCAGCGTGAAGCTCTCGAAGTCGAGCCGGTCGGCCACCCGGAGGCCGAACGCGCGGCTGTAGAACTCGACCGATCGCGCCTCATCGAGAACACGGATCATCGCGTGAATCAGCTTGGCCATCATCCCCCCAACATCACCGTCGATTTGGTAAGGCTAAATGACCAATTCAGCGGCGTGGTAGTAGCGGGTTACTACAGAGCCACTTTTCGAGCGCTCATTCGGCGGCGACGCGCGCGCGGTCGTCGCGGTCGTCGTCGTCGCGGTCGTCCATGTCGTATTCGCCGAGATGGATGGTGCAGGCGCAGCGCAGGAGCGAGGTGAAATTCGGTGCCTCGCCGTGGATCTGCAACACTTCGGAATGCAGTTTCGAGATGAAGGCCGGCGTCGACATCCCCTCGCGCGCGGCGATGCGGTCGAGGATACGCCAGAAGGCGCGCTCAAGCCGGATCGAGGTGCTTTGCCCGTTCAGGCGCAGGCGCCGGGTTTCTGATTCGTACCGCGACGGCGTCTGGCCTGCAAAAATCTGGCACATGGTCCGCTCTCCCCCGCATGACTGTGCTGGACGTAAAGTCTGGACCCCGCAGTTCGAGTCGTCAATGTCGCGGAGCAGACAAAAGGGCCGCCCGAGGGCGGCCCTTCCAGGACTTTGGTCGAAGGGTACTCAGATCACTTGATGATCTTCGACACGACGCCGGCGCCGACGGTGCGGCCGCCTTCGCGGATGGCGAAGCGGAGTTTTTCCTCCATCGCGATCGGCGCGATCAGCTCGACCTCGAACTTCAGGTTGTCGCCCGGCATCACCATCTCGG
>JBGSNN010000353.1:0-5314 GCA_041739655.1 Albidovulum sp.
GGCAACCGAGGTGCTGGGCGACGACATGGACCTGATCAAGCGGCAGGCCGCCGAGGTCGGCTATCCCTTGATGCTCAAGGCCTCGTGGGGCGGCGGCGGACGCGGCATGCGCCCGATCAACGGGCCCGAGGAGCTGGCCGAGAAGGTCCGCGAAGGGCGGCGCGAGGCCGAGGCCGCCTTCGGCAACGGCGAGGGCTATCTGGAGAAGATGATCCTGCGCGCCCGCCACGTCGAGGTGCAGATCCTCGGCGACAAGATGGGCACCATCTACCACCTCTACGAGCGCGACTGCACCGTGCAGCGCCGCAACCAGAAGGTAGTGGAACGCGCGCCCGCCCCCTATCTCAGCGACGCCCAGCGCGCCGAGGTCTGCGAGCTGGCGGTGCGCATCTGCGCCCATGTCGGTTATGAATGCGCGGGCACCGTCGAATTCCTGATGGATATCGATACCGGCGCCTTCTATTTCATCGAGGTCAATCCGCGCGTTCAGGTCGAACATACCGTCACCGAGGAAGTGACCGGCATCGACATCGTGCAGGCCCAGATCAAGATCGCCGAGGGCAAGACCCTCGCCGAGGCGACGGGTGTCGCGCGGCAAGCCGACATCGTCCTGCGCGGCCACGCCCTGCAATGCCGGGTCACGACCGAGGACCCGCAGAACGCCTTCATCCCCGATTACGGCCGCATCACCGCCTATCGCTCGGCCACCGGCAACGGCATCCGGCTCGACGGCGGCACCGCCTATTCCGGTGCGGTCATCACGCGCTACTACGATTCGCTTCTGGTCAAGGTCACCGCCTGGGCGCAGACGCCCGATCAGGCCATCGCGCGGATGAAACGGGCGCTGTCGGAGTTTCGCGTCCGCGGCGTCTCGACCAACATCGCCTTTGTCGAGAACCTGCTGCGCCACCCGGCCTTCCTTGCGAACGAGGTGACAACCAAGTTCATCGACACGACGCCAGAGCTTTTCCAGTTCCGAAAGCGCCGCGACCGCGCCACCAAGATCCTCACCTATATCGCCGACATCACGGTGAACGGCCACCCCGAGACCGCGGGCCGCGCAAGGCCCCATGCCGAACCGCGCGCGCTCAAGGCGCCACGGCCGGTGAAGGCGCCGGTGCAAGGCACCCGCGACCTTCTGAACGAGAAGGGCCCGCAGGCGGTCGCCGACTGGATGGCCAGCCAGACCAGGCTTCTGCTCACCGACACGACCATGCGCGACGGGCACCAGTCGCTCTTGGCGACGCGGATGCGCTCGATCGACATGATCCGCGTCGCGCCCGCCTATGCGGCCAACCTGCCTGGCCTCTTTTCCGTCGAATGCTGGGGCGGGGCGACCTTCGACGTCGCCTACCGTTTCCTGCAGGAATGCCCCTGGCAGCGTCTGCGCGATCTGAGAAAGGCGATGCCGAACGTGATGACGCAGATGCTTCTGCGCGGCTCGAACGGCGTGGGCTACACCAACTATCCCGACAATGTTGTTCGGTCCTTCGTTGCCCAAGCCGCAAAAACCGGCATCGACGTGTTCCGCGTGTTCGATTCTCTCAACTGGGTCGAGAATATGCGCGTCGCCATGGATGCCGTGATCGAGGCCGAAAAGGTCTGCGAGGCAGCGATCTGCTACACCGGTGACATTCTCAACCCCGACCGCGCGAAATACGACCTGAAGTACTATGTCGCGATGGGCAGGGAGCTGAAGACGGCGGGCGCGCATGTCCTTGGCCTCAAGGACATGGCGGGGCTCTTGAAGCCTGCCGCCGCGCGCGTCCTCTTCCAGGCGCTGAGGGACGAGGTCGGCCTGCCAATCCATTTCCACACTCATGACACCTCCGGGATTGCCGGCGCCACCGTGCTTGCCGCCGCCGAGGCAGGTGTCGCCGCCGTCGATGCGGCGATGGACGCCTTCTCGGGTGGCACGTCGCAGCCCTGCCTCGGCTCGATCGTCGAGGCGCTCAGGCATACCCCGCGCGACACCGGCCTCGACGTTGCCGCGATCCGCGAGATCTCGAACTACTGGGAAGCGGTACGCCACCAGTACCGCGCCTTCGAGAGCGGGCTCGAGGCGCCGGCCTCCGAGGTCTGGCTCCACGAGATGCCGGGCGGCCAGTTCACCAACCTCAAGGCGCAGGCCCGCAGCCTCGGCCTTGAAGAGCGCTGGCACGAGGTTGCCCAGACCTATGCCGACGTGAACCGCATGTTCGGCGATATCGTGAAGGTCACGCCGTCGTCGAAGGTCGTGGGCGACATGGCCCTGATGATGGTGGCGCAGAACCTGACCCGGGCCGAGGTCGAAGATCCCGCCACCGACGTGGCCTTCCCCGAATCGGTGGTGGACATGATGCGCGGCAACCTCGGCCAGCCGCCGGGCGGCTTCCCCGAGCGAATCCTGAAGAAGGTGCTGAAGGGCGAGAGCCCCAACACCGAACGCCCCGGCAAGCATCTGCCGCCGGTCGATCTTGATGAGACCCGCGCCCAGGTCTCGAAAGAGCTTCTGGGCTTCAGGGTCGATGATGAGGATTTGAACGGCTATCTGATGTATCCCAAGGTCTTTCTCGACTACATGGGCCGCCACCGGATCTACGGCCCGGTGCGCACGCTGCCGACCAGGACCTTCTTCTACGGCATGGAACCGGGGCAAGAGATCGAGGCCGAGATCGATCCCGGCAAGACTCTGGAAATCCGGCTTCAGGCGGTGGGCGAGACCTCGGACGACGGCGATGTGAAGGTGTTCTTCGAACTGAACGGCCAGCCGCGCGTCGTTCGCATCCCGAACCGTCTGGTCAAGGCGAAGACGGCGCAACGCCCGAAGGCGGCCGAGGCCAACCCGAACCAGATCGGCGCGCCGATGCCCGGCTCTGTCGCATCGGTCGTGGTGGCGGCGGGCCAGAAGGTCAACGCCGGCGATCTGATGCTGACGATCGAGGCGATGAAGATGGAGACCGGCATCCATGCCGACCGCGCCGCGACCGTCAGGGCCGTGCATGTCCAAGCCGGCAGCCAGATCGACGCCAAGGACCTTCTGATCGAATTCGAGGCATAGACCCCGGCCCCGGTTAGCCGTCTGTTAGGATTGCCGCCCCTAGTCTTGGTCCGGGGACCAGAGGGGTGACACTGATGACCGGCCATGCCGATGAGGCTTTTCTATCGTTTCTTCTTGAGGATGTGATCCTCACGCTCGGCACCGTGCGGGGCGCGCTCGGCTGGCTCGCCAGCGGCGCGGATTGCCCGCCCGCCGCGCGGGCGGAGGGCTTCGCCCGCATCTCGCGCCAGATCGCGGCGCTTGAGGATCGGGCCCGTGATCTCTGGGCCGAACGTCGAAGCGCCCCCTGCCCGCGCCCGGATGAGGCCGATCTCGCCAATCTTTTCCAGCCCTCGGCAGAGGAGGCGCGGGCAGCCGATGTCGGCTTCCGCAGCCGTCGCGCCCGTGGATGAACCTTTGGCCAGAGACAGCGGGGACGCAGGGCCCCCGCCCTTACCCGCAGCAGCACGGATCAGGCCGCAGTGCGCAAATCGGCCGTCGTCAGCGCTTCGGAGCCGATCAGCGCCATCAGATCCCGGCCCCGCGCCAGGTCGAGAACCGGCAGATAGCCGCACTCCGTGAGGGTGCCAGGCGCCGACCCGTCCGCCGCGGCGCAGTGCAGGCCAAGCCCCGAGGCCGCGAAAATCACCTCATGGTCGGCAAAGTTGAGCGTGATCGCCGTGACCAGACCAGGCAGCGGCACCGGCGCAATGCCGCGATAGCCGGTCAGCGCCGCCGCCGGCAGAAGAACCGCCTCGGCATCGAGCACCGCCGCAGCCTGGCCCGAACGGATCAGCACGAACTGCCCCGGACGCAACCAGACCGTGCCGCAATTGTTCAGCACGCCGCCCGGCACACGGATCAGGTGGTGCGCAAAGCCGGGCTGAACGCACTCCGTCCGGACCGACAGAACCGGACGCAGCCCACCGTCCCAGGTCGCCAGACTGTCGCCGGGCTTCAGCGTTCCGGCGCGCCGCCAGCCCTGCGCGGTCTCGATCAGCGTCGCAGCCGGAATCCCGGCGGGCAGCGCGGCCAGCGGGTGGCCGCGGGACGCGGCGACGGGGTGGGCGGCTTCGAACTGGCGGACATTCGGCATGAACATGGCAGGTTCCTTTCTAGGGGCCTCCGGTCAGGAGGCTTGGGTGCCCAAGCGGCGGTGGGCCCAGTGAGCACCCCGATTTTGCCCGGATTTCGACAAGGTTGCGACAAACTCGCGGCACTATTTCGCCCTGTTCGTAAATCCGGGCCCCAGGTGCCGCTTTGAACGTAATTTGCCTCTGCGTTAAGGTTAAATAAACCAATTTATAACGCAAAATCAATCTATTGACTGGGAAAATTCAACCACCACGCGAATCGTTCGGGCTGTGAGGCCGGGCACCGCCCGGCCTCACTGCCGCGACCTCAGGCGGTCTGCATCGGCACAAAGCGCCAACCCTTGCCCTGCTCGATGATCCGCCCCACCCCGGGGAAGGGGAAGTGGTATCCCGCCACCAGAAGCTTTTCCTCGGCCGCCTGCCGGAAAAGCCGGCGGCGGGTCTCGATCGCCTTCACGGCGTCCATCTCGACCGCCAGCGCCCAGTCCGGCTCCTCGGGGCCGACGAGGTAGTGCACCGCGGTATCGACGAGGTGGAGCAGCTTGTCCCCGCCGTCGCTCAGCAGAATCGCGTGATGGGCGAGCGTGTGGCCGGGTGCTGCGACCGCGGTAATGCCAGGCACGATCTCGTCGCCGTCCCTGTAGGGCCGCGTCAGCGCGCGCACCGGCTCCAGCTTGGCGCTGCCGACGGTCAGCATGAAGTTGAAGAACTGATCTCCCCCTTCCACCGGCTTCTGGGTCCAGAACTCCAGCTCTTCCGGCGGAATGTGATAGGCCGCGTTGCGGAACGCGGGCACACCGTCGATGGCAGCGCCGCCGACATGGTCAGGGTGGCCGTGGGTGAGGATCACGTCGGTGATCTCGTCGGGCGCGACGCCGAGCGCGGCCAGCCCGGCGAAGAGGCGGCCATTGTCCGCCGCGTTGCCGGGGAAGGTCACGTCGCCCATGCCGGTATCCAAGAGCACCTTGCGGTCGCCGGTCTCCACCAGCGTCAGTTGCATGTGCAGGCTGACGGTATCGGCGGGCAGGCCGAAGCCTTCGAGGAAGGGCGCGATCGTGCCCTCGGGCTGGTTGATCGCGAACATCGGCGCGGGAAAGGTGAAGCGCGCGTCATCGATGACGCTCACCTTCATCTTGCCGAGCGAGAAACGGTGAAGCGCGCGCAGGCCCGCGCCGGCCGGGTCGATCGCGGCGCGCGCCGG
>JBGSNN010000372.1:0-4196 GCA_041739655.1 Albidovulum sp.
AACCCGCCAAGCGTCGCGGTGATCTCGTCGAGCGTCGGACGCGGCCCGCGCGGACGGCCTTCCAGCGCCGCGCGCATCGTCCTCAGATGCTCCGGCATCGTCCCGCAACAGCCACCGATGATCCGCGCGCCGCAATCGCGCGCCAGCACCGCGTATTCCGCCATGAGCGCGGGGGTACCGTCATAATGAATGTGACCGTCGTGATATTTCGGAATGCCGGCATTGCCCTTGGCGATGATCGGTCGCTCCGGCCCGGCCGCAACGAAGCCGAGCACCGTGCGCAGAAGATCCGAGGCACCGACCCCGCAGTTGGCCCCGAACGCGATCGGCGGGTTCGCCAGCCGGTCCACCATCGCCACCATCTGCGCCGAGGTCAGGCCCATCATCGTGCGCCCGGCGGTGTCGAAACTCATCGTTCCGCACCACGGCATGTCGGCAAGGGCAAAGGCCTCGGCCGCGGCGCGGAACTCCTCGGCCGCACTGATGGTCTCGACCCAGAGAACATCGGCGCCGCCCTCCTTCAGCCCCTCGGCCTGTTCGTGAAACATCTCGACCGCCCGCTCATGGGTCAGCGAACCCATCGGCGCCATGATCTCGCCAGTCGGCCCGACCGATCCCGCGACGACGACGGGCCGCCCGGCCGCATCGGCAATCTCGCGCGCCAGTTCGGCGCCGATTCGGTTCAGCTCGCGCACCCGGCCCTCGGCGCCGTGGAGCTTCAGGCGGCTAGCATTGCCGCCGAAGGTATTGGTCAGGAACAGGTCGCTGCCCGCCTCGACAGAGCTGCGGTAAAGCGTGCGGATACTGTCGGGCCGGTCGGTGTTCCAAAGCTCCGGCGGCTCGCCCGCCGACAGCCCCATGTTGAAGAGGTTGGTCCCCGTCGCGCCATCGGCCATCAGCCAGTCGCGCTCAGACAGCAGGCGGGAAAGCAGGTCGCTCATCAAGGGAGCCTTTCTTGAAATCCGGGTCCGGGATCCGCCGCGCGGCCGCTTCCGCACGCCTGTCCCGAAATGTCGAAACCGTCGCCACCATAAGACCGCACCGACGACGCTTCCAGTGGAGAGATTAACGCCGCCGTTGCCGCTGCGGGGCCCGCCCGGCGGCACTGGAAGGCGGTGCTCAAGCCTCGTTCATGACCTGGCGTTTGGCCTCGACCATAAGCTCGACCATCCGGGTCCGGATCGTGGTCGCGTCGGCGAGGGCACCGAGATCGTCCGAAAGCTTGCGGAAAACATCCTCGTCGCCGGCTTCCTCGAAATCGGCGGCAATGACCTCCTTGGCATAGGCGGTGGCAGCGTCGCCCGACTTGCCCATCAACTCTGCCGCCCAGAGACCAAGCAGCTTGTTGCGCCGCGCCTCGGCCTTGAACTTCATTTTCTCGTCATGCGCGAACTTGTTCTCGAAAGCATTCTCGCGGTCGTCGAAGGTGGTCATGGCGCATCCTGTCTTCTGGGGCTCGTGGCCAATGGAATCTGGGGTGTATTGCCAGAGTTGCAACCCTGCGACAAGTCCGTTGGCACCGGCGCGGCCGATCTGCTGCTGCGATCCTTGCGGCCTGCGCCGCCTTGTCCTATAGGGGCGCGAGGGTCCGGCCGGACCTGCGGAACCGGGAAGGGGCATCCCATGGCACCACGTCGCAAGAAGGTCTACGAAGGCAAGGCCAAGATCCTCTATGAAGGCCCCGAGCCCGGAACCTTCGTGCAGTATTTCAAGGATGATGCCACCGCCTTCAACGCTCAGAAGAAGGCGACGATCGAGGGCAAGGGCGTCCTGAACAACCGGCTGTCGGAATTCTTCATGACTGGCCTGACAAATATCGGCATTCCCAACCACTTCATCCGCCGCCTCAACATGCGCGAGCAGCTGATCCGCCAGGTCGAGATCATCCCGCTCGAGGTCATCGTGCGCAACTTCGCCGCGGGTTCGCTCTCCAAGCGCCTCGGGATGGAAGAGGGCACGCCGCTGCCGCGCCCGATCGTCGAATACAGCTACAAGAACGACGCCCTCGGCGATCCCATGGTCAGCGAGGAATACATCCTCGCCTTTGGCTGGGCCAACCAGCAGGACATGGACGATATCGTGCAGATCGCGCTCCGGGTGAACGATTTCCTTTCCGGCATCTTTTATGGCGTCGGCATCAAGCTCGTCGATTTCAAGATCGAGATTGGCCGTATCTGGGAAGGCGACTTCATGCGCCTCATCGTGGCCGACGAAATCAGCCCGGACAGTTGCCGCCTCTGGGACGTCAAGACCGGCCAGAAGCTCGACAAGGACGTGTTCCGCCGCGACCTCGGCAACCTGACCGACGCCTATTCCGAAGTTGCCCGCCGCCTCGGGGTGCTGCCGAACCAGGCGACGCACATGACCAAACCGACGCTGATCAACTGAAAGGCCGCCGCGCGATGAAAGCCCGTGTCCATGTCATGCTTAAGGATGGCGTTCTCGACCCGCAGGGCGAAGCGGTGAAACATGCGCTCGCGACCCTCGGCTTTGCCGGCGTTGCGGGCGTGCGTCAGGGCAAGGTGATCGAACTTGACCTTGCCGCCACCGACCGCGCCGCCGCCGAGGCCGAGGTGCGCACGATGTGCGACACCCTTCTCGCCAATACCGTGATCGAGAAATACACCGTCGAGATCGCCTGACCGACCCGCCCCGGTTTCACCTTGGGGCAAATATTCCGGGGTGTGGGGCGGCGCCCTGCTCCGCCGCCAAGACAGGGGGAGATGCCCATGAAAGCCGCCGTCATCACCTTTCCCGGATCGAACTGCGACCGCGATCTCGCCGTCGCCTTCGAAGCGGCGGGCGCCAGCGTCGCGCGGGTCTGGCACAAGGATGCGACGCTTCCGGCCGGCACCGACATCGTTGCCATCCCGGGCGGCTTTTCCTTCGGCGACTACCTGCGCTGCGGCGCCATCGCGGCGCGCTCTCCTGTCGCCGCCGCGATCCGGGCCCATGCCGACCGGGGCGGCTATGTCCTCGGCATCTGCAACGGCTTTCAGGTGCTCACCGAAACCGGCCTCTTGCCCGGCGCGCTGATGCGCAACGCCGGCCTCAGGTTTGTCTGCAAGCGCGTCGATCTGACTGTCGCGACCGCCGAGAGCGCCTACACCCGGCTCTGGACACGCGGTGCGCGCGTCCGCTTCCCGATCGCCCATCATGACGGCAACTACACGATCGACGCCGAGGGCCTGGCCCGCCTCAAGGCCGAAGACTGCATCGCCTTCACCTATGGCGACAACCCCAACGGGTCGGTCGCGGGTATCGCCGGGGTGCTGTCGGCGAACCGCCGGGTTCTCGGCATGATGCCGCACCCCGAACGGGCGATCGAGGATGCGCAAGGTGGCGCCGATGGATCGGTGCTTTTCCGCTCGCTCATCTCGGCGATGGCCGAGGCCTGACACACAAGCGCTTGTGGCAGGGCGCCCCGCAGCCTAAAATCGTCGCATGTCGGACGATGACAAGAAGCCTGAGGAGGTGGCCGCGCCCGTGGCCCCGGACGCGACGGGTCAGCCCACCGCGCCCCGCGATGGCGGGCTGCCGGTCTCGAACAGGGTTCTGATCCGGCTCATCATTTTCGGCTTCTTCATCGCGGCGGTCGCCGTCATCTGGCAGACCAATGGGCTTCTGACCGACCGGTTTTCCGAAACGACGCGCAACCGCGCCGACGTGCGGCTCGCGCTCTTCACCGGCAACGTGATGAGCGAGCTGCAGCGCAACTCGGTGGTGCCGCTGCTTCTGGCGCGTGACCCCGCGCTGATCTCCTCGCTCAACAGCGGCGACTTCTCGGCCACCTCGCAGCGCCTGATTTCGGCGCAAGGCGAAATCGGCGCGGCCTCGATCATGCTTCTGGACGCCTCGGGGCGGGTGGTGGCGGCGACCGACCGGACCCGGCTCTCGGCGAACCTCGCGCAGCGCCCGGCCTTTGTCGATGCGGTGCGCTCGAAGGACACGGTGTTCACGGTCAGCGAACGCGAGGGCGGAAGCTATGAATTCTCCTATTCCCGCGCCGTGGTGTCGGAGAACCACCTTGCCGGCGTCATCATCGTCGGGGTTGAACTGGCGAAATTTGAACGCGTCCTGACCGGCATCGCCGAGGCGGTCGCGGTGGTAGACAGCGAAAACAAGGTGATCCTCGCGACCGAGCCGCGCTGGCGCGGCAAGACCCTGTCGGGCGCGCTGGCCGGAACGCCGCCCGC
>JBGSNN010000374.1:0-9921 GCA_041739655.1 Albidovulum sp.
TAGGTGCCCATGAAGGGCATCTCCAGATGCGTATGCGGGTCGATCCCGCCCGGCATGACATAGCAGCCGGTGGCGTCGAGGATCCTTGTCCCGACAAGGTTGTTGCCGATATGGGTGATCCGGCCGCCGTCGATCAGCACGTCGGCCTTGTAGGTCAGATCGGCGGTGACGATGGTGCCGTTCTTGATGACTGTGGTCATTCTTGACCTCCTTGTGGTTGCATCCGCAGCTTGAAACCTGCTCGAATCCAAAAGAAAGCAAGCCCCAAAAAGAGGATCAGGATTGGCGGAACGAAAACCAGAAAGTTGCGGAGCCTGTATTCCCTTTTAAGTGATGCAAGGCGGGCCTCTGCTCTAAAATACCGGCCATATGACTCCTCGAACGCCTCGCTGCGTTCGTCGATATAAGGCGTGGAGTCATCAATCCAGACAGAACCGGTTTGACGTCGCTTCAGTTCCATTGCCGCAGCAGCGAAACGCCGCTTCATCTCCTCCTCCAAAGCGACGAACGGATCTTGATTCGGATCCAAATCCGGGTCCAATTTGGCTTTCTCTATACTTGCCTCAGCTCGAGCGTTGAGTATTTGCGTTCGCCAGTATCCGTGGTCGGTCAAATACATTCCGCCGGCCATCCAAACTACGGCGAGCACCAGCCAGAGACGAAACAGGCCATTTCGCCAGTTCACCCCACCACCTCCGCCAGCTCCCGCGCCACAAATAGCAGCACATCCGTTCCCGCCGCTACCCGCACGCCCCGGCGCAGGCCGGGGCCTCGCTTCAAGGGGCGCGGCAGAAGGACCGGGCTCCCGGCCTGTGCCTGGGCGAGCCTCAGAAGGGAATCTCGGGCGAGAGATCGCTCCACGCCGGATTGACCTCGGCGATCAGCCTTATCTTCCAGGTCCGCTGCCAGTTCTTCAACTGCCGCTCGCGCGCAAAAGCCGCGGCGAAATCCGGGTGCTCCTCGAACCAGACCAGTGTCCTGATGTTGTAGCGCGCCGTGTGGCTGCCCGGCCGCGCCATGCGGTGCTGTTTCAGGCGCCGCCGCAGATCGCCGGTCGAGCCGACATATATCGCGCCGCCGGGGCGCGAGGCGAGGATGTAGACGTAATGCGCCATCGCCCGAGCTAGGCGCGGCGAGGTTAATAAATCGTGAAACGCTGGCCGCGCCCCGGCGCGGGCCGGGACCCCGCGCTGATGGCGCGCCCGTCGCAGCGGGGTCCCGGGCCAAGCCCGGGACGTAGACTCGCGAACCCCTCACCCTACAACCTCCGCCGTCTCCAAGACCGCGTGCAACAGCACATCGACCCCGGCCTGCGCCCAGTCGGGCGTGATCTCCTCGGCCTCGTTGTGGGACAGGCCGTCCTTGCAGGGGCACATGATCATCGCCGTCGGATAGACCCGGTTGACCCAGCAGGCGTCGTGCCCGGCGCCCGAAATGATGTCCATGTGGCTGTAGCCGAGCTTCTCCGCCGCCGCCCGCACCCGCCCGACCAGCACCGGATCGAAGGCCGGCGGGTCGAAGAAGCCGGAGAGCGTGGCCGAGAACTTCACCCCGATGTCGGCGCAAAGCCCCGGCGCGCGGGCGTGCAGCTCGGCCACCATCGCCTCCAGTGTCGCCAGCACATGGGAGCGGAAGTCGATGGTGAAGACGACCTTTTCGGGGATGATGTTGCGGCTGTTCGGATAGACGTCGATATGGCCGATGGCGCCGACCGAATTCGGCTGATATTTCAGCGCGATCTCGTGCACCAACTCGGTCACCCGCGCGAGCCCGCGCCCGGCGTTGCGGCGCAGGTACATCGGCGTCGAGCCGGTATGCTGGCCCTTGCCGGTGATCGTGCATTCGATCCAGCGCAGGCCCTGACCATGGGTCACGACCCCGACCTCGCGGCCCTCGGCCTCGAGGATCGGCCCCTGTTCGATAT
This sequence comes from Albidovulum sp., assembly GCA_041739655.1. Classification (GTDB taxonomy): domain Bacteria; phylum Pseudomonadota; class Alphaproteobacteria; order Rhodobacterales; family Rhodobacteraceae; genus Albidovulum. Next base: position 1,925 of record JBGSNN010000374.1, read on the forward strand.
GCAGCTCGAAATTCGCGTGCATCTTGCGCGCACCGACCTTCTCGCTGCCCTTCCAGCCGATCCGCTCCAGCTCGTCGCCGAACCTCAGGCCCTTGGCGTCGCGCCGGTCATAGGCGAAGTCCTGGTCGATCACGCCCGCGAAAACCCCGCTCGCCAGCATCGCCGGGGCAAAGCGGGTGCCCTCCTCGTTGGTCCAGTTCGTCACCACGATCGGGTGCCTGGTCCTGATACCGAGGTCGTTCATCGTGCGCACACATTCGAGCGCGCCGAGAACGCCGAGCACACCGTCATACTTGCCGCCCGTCGGCTGGGTGTCGAGGTGGCTGCCCATATAGACCGGCAGCGCCTTGGGGTCGGTCCCGGCGCGGGTCGCGAACATCGTGCCCATCTCGTCCACGCCCATGCTCAGCCCGGCCTCGTCGCACCAGCGCTTGAAGAGCGCGCGCCCCTCGGCGTCGGCATCGGTCAGGGTCTGGCGGTTGTTGCCGCCCGCCACGCCGGGGCCGATCTTCGCCATCTCCATGAGGCTTTCCCAGAGGCGCGTCGGGTTGATGCGCAGGTTTGCCGCCGGTTCCGTCACGATGCTCTCTCCCTCTTCATCGCCTCGCCTTGATGTTTTCCCGCGCGGGATCAGTTCAGATCGGTCAGCCGGCCATAGGTCTCGGGCCGCCGGTCGCGGAAGAACTGCCAAGTGTCGCGGACCTCGCGGATCATGTCCATGTCCATGTCATGCACGATCAGCTCGTCCTTGTCGCGGCTCGCCTGCTTCTCGATCTGGCCGCGCGGGTTGACGAAGTAGCTCTGGCCGTAGAACTCGCCGATGTTCCAGGGGCCTTCGGTGCCGACCCGGTTGATGGCGCCGATATAGACGCCGTTGGCCGCCGCTGAGGCGGGCTGTTCCAGCTTCCAGAGGTATTCCGACAGTCCCGCCACGGTCGCCGAGGGGTTGACGATATACTCCGCCCCGTTCAGCGCCAGCGCGCGCCAGCCCTCGGGGAAGTGCCGGTCATAGCAGATATAGACGCCGAGCTTGCAATAGGCGGTCTGGAACACCGGCCAGTCCGAGGCGCCGGGCTTGAAGAAGAACTTTTCCCAGAAGCCGGCGACATGCGGGATATGAGTCTTGCGGTACTTGCCGAGGTAGCTGCCGTCGGCGTCGATCACGGCGGCGGTGTTGTAATAGACCCCGGTCATCGCCTCTTCGTAGATCGGCACCACGATCACCATGGAGTACTTCTTGGCGTAGTCCTGCATCAGCCGCGTGGTCGGGCCATCGGGAATGGCCTCGGCGGCGGCATACCACTTGCGATCCTGACTCGGGCAGAAATAGGGCTGGGTGAAGACCTCCTGCATGCAGAGCACCTGCACGCCCGCCTTGCCCGCCTTGTCGATCAGCGGCAGATGCGCCGCGATCATCTTCTCGCGGATCGCCTCGGGCGTCTCCGACGTATCCCCCTTCAGGGCCATCTGGATGAGGCCACCGCGCAGCTTGGTCATTGCTTTTCCTCCCGGTCGTACGTCTCGGGCCGAAGGCCCTTGCGACGACTCGTTTTCTGACCGTATGGTCAGAATAAAGAGCAACACAACCTGACCAACCGGTCAACGAAAATCTGGACCCCGGATGGGCAAAGCAGACCGCCCGACGAAGCGAGTGGCGATTCGCCAGGAAAATGAGCGGGTCATTCTCGCGGCTGCGGAGAAGGTGTTCGCGGAAGCCGGCTATGGCGGGGCCACGATGCAACTGATCGCCGACATGGCGGGTCTGCCCAAGGCCAACCTGCACTACTACTTCGCGACCAAGGAAGAACTTTACCGCAAGGTGGTGCGGCAGATTTTCGAGATCTGGCTGCATGCCGCCGACAGTTTCGACAATGCACCCGGCCCGGTCGAGGGGATCGGCGCCTATATCGACGCCAAGATGGACATCTCGCGCCGCCACCCCTTCGGTTCCAAGGTCTGGGCATCCGAGGTGATGCACGGCGCGCCGGTGATCCAGGACTACCTTGAAACCACGCTTCGCGACTGGACCGAGGGCCGCGTCGCGGTGATCCGGCGCTGGATCGACGACGGCAAGATGGCACCGGTCGATCCCCGTCACCTCTTGTACATGCTCTGGGCGACAACACAGCACTATGCCGATTTCGGTCATCAGATCGAGACGCTCAACGGCGGAAAGCCGCTGTCGGACCGGCAATGGAAGGCGGCGAAAGACAGTGTCAAGGCGATCATCCTCCGCGGCATTTGCGCTGCGATGTCAGACGGCACCGCTCAGCGCGGCTAGGCGGGTCACCCAAGGAAGAGGTTGACCCTGAAGGAGTCTCCGAACAATCTTGCGCAAAAGAAGCAAGGGACAGAGCGGATCGTGCGCGCGGCCTTCACCCGCCTCAGTCAGCGTCAGATATTCCACGGCGCACGGGCGAAGTACCTGTACGAGCTGATCGGTTGGGTCTTCCGCAACGAGACCGACGTGAGGTTCATGAACTACGGCTATTGCGACGACCGGATCGAGGCCGCACTTCAGCTTCCCGAGGCGGCAGAGCCGGAACGCTATCCGGCGCAGCTCTACCATGCCGTCGCCTCGCAGGCCCGGCTCAGCGGCCAGCGCGTTCTCGACATCGGCAGCGGCCGCGGCGGTGGGACCGCGCATATCCACCTGCGCCTCGGTCCGCGCGAGACCGTCGGGTGCGACATCGCGCATCAGGCCGTCGCCTTCTGCCACCGGGTGCATGGCAAGACGGCGGGGCTGCGCTTCGTGCAGGGCGACGCGACCGCGCTGCCGTTCGCCGATGCAGAGTTCGATGCGATCACCAATATCGAAAGCTCGCATTGCTACGCCGACCGTCCCGCCTTCTTCCGGCAGGCGCATCGGGTGTTGCGACCAGGCGGCGCGCTTCTTTATGCCGACTTCACGCGACCGGGGTGCAATCCGGTCGATGCCTGTGGCGAGATCGTCGCGGAGATTGCCGAAGCCGGGTTCCGGATGCTTTTGGTCGAGGATATCACCGCCCGCATCCTCGCTGGTCTCGATGCCGATGATGCCCGTCGCCAACGCGAGATCGGACGGCGCTTTCCTGTCGGGACGCGCTGGTTCGCGCATCTTTGGGCGGGAACCAGCAAAAGCTGGATCTATCGCGATTTTGCCGAGGGACGACGCGCCTATGTCATGGTTCATGCCCGTGCCCTGCCGCTGAAGCCGCTGCCGGCATCGCTGAGCGCGGAGATGGGGCAACAGATCGCGGCGCCCACCTCGGCCGTTGCCTGACGCCGCCGCCAGTTCGGATTTGACCGAATGGTTCAAACTCTTCATGCTTGGCTGCGGACGGATGAGCGAGAGGGTGAGGATCGGTGGCGGACCGCAGGCAATCAAGCGAGTCGCGGATTCAGACCCGCAATCGCGAGGTGATCCTGGAAGCCGCGCTCGAGGTCTTTTCGGCCTATGGCTTTCGCGGTGCCACGCTTGACCAGATCGCCGAGGTCGCGGGGCTGTCAAAGCCCAACATGCTTTACTACTTCGGCTCGAAAGAGGCGATTCACCGGGCGGTGCTCTCGGGGTTGCTGGATACCTGGCTCGACCCACTGAGGGCGCTCGATCCGCAGGGCGATCCGGTCAGCGAAATCCTTGCCTATGTGCAGCGCAAGCTTGAGATGAGCCGCCTCTTCCCGCGCGAGAGCAGGCTCTTCGCCAATGAAATCCTGCAAGGCGCGCCCCGCATCATGGCGGCCTTGACCGGGGAGTTGAAAGATCTCGTCGATGAAAAAGCCGCCGTGCTGCGGGATTGGGTGCGCGCGGGCAAGATTGCGGACCTGCCGCCGCATCACCTGATCTTCTCGATCTGGGCGCTGACCCAGCACTACGCCGATTTCGACGTGCAGGTGCGCGCGGTCCTCGGGCCGGGCCACGACCCCTTTGCCGAGGCCGAGGCTTTCCTCGACACGCTCTTTCGCAAGCTGATTGCGCCCTGACGCGGGACGGGCCGCCCCGACAGAAGGGAGGGTCCGTCGGGGCGGGTTGCGCGGCGGCGTCCGGTGCCGCGCCCGTCGCACCGCATTGGCCTATTCGGCCGCCCGCGCCATCGGGTTGTTCGGATGCGTCGTCCAGTTGGCGTAGTCGCCGACGGTCTTGCCGGTCCTCGGATCGACCGTGCCCTTCTCAAGCGGCCGCATGGTGATGCAGTTCTCGACCGGGCAGACGTCGATGCAGAGGTTGCAGGCGACGCATTCCTCGTCCTTGACGCTGAACACCCGGTCCGCCGACATCGCGATGGCCTGATGGCTGGTGTCCTCGCAGGCGGCATAGCAGCGGCCGCACTTGATGCAGAGGTCCTGGTCGATCTCGGCCTTGGTCACATAGTTGAGGTTCAACTGGTTCCAGTCGGTGACGTTCGGCACGGCCCGGCCGACAAGTTCCGAGGTAGCGGTGAAGCCCTTATCGTCCATGTATTGCGACAGGCCCGAGATCATCTCCTGCACGATCTTGAAGCCATAGGTCATTGCCGCCGTGCAGACCTGCACGTTACCGGCACCAAGCGCCATGAACTCGGCCGCGTCGCGCCAGGTGGTGACGCCGCCGATGCCGGAAATCGGCAGGCCGCGCGTCTCGCCGTGGCGCGCGATTTCCGAGACCATGGACAGCGCGATCGGTTTCACCGCCGGGCCGCAATAGCCGCCATGGGCGCCCTTGCCGTCGATGGTCGGCTCTGGCGCGAAGCTATCGAGATTGACGCTGGTGATCGAGTTGATGGTGTTGATGAGGCTCACGGCATCCGCCCCACCCCGCTTCGCGGCCTCGGCGGGCTTGCGGATGTCGGCGATGTTGGGCGTCAGCTTGACGATGCAGGGCATCCGGCTGTGTTGCTTGACCCAGCGCGTCACCATCTCGATGTATTCCGGCACCTGGCCCACGGCCGAGCCCATGCCGCGCTCGCTCATGCCGTGCGGGCAACCGAAGTTGAGTTCCACCCCGTCCGCGCCGGTATCCTCGATCGCCTTAAGGATCGCCTTCCACGACTCCTCGTCGCAGGGCACCATGAGGCTGATAACCAGCGCCCGGTCGGGCCAGTCGCGCTTGACCTGCTTGATCTCGCGCAGGTTCACCTCCAAGGGCCGGTCGGTGATGAGCTCGATGTTGTTCAGCCCCAGAAGCCGGCGGTCCGCACCCCAGATCGCGCCGTAGCGCGGGCCGTTGACGTTGACGATGGGGGGGCCATCGGAGCCCAGCGTCTTCCAGACGACGCCGCCCCAACCGGCCTCATAGGCGCGGCGGACATTGTATTCCTTGTCGGTCGGCGGCGCCGAGGCGAGCCAGAACGGGTTCGGGGACTTGATCCCGATGAAGGTGGTGGTCAGGTCTGCCATCTCTCTCTCCCTGTCTCGCGCTCAGTTCTTGTCAAAAATCATCTCGACGGGCGCGATGTCGCCCGCGTTCACAGCCGCAATCATGTTGGCGACCTTGGCCGGAGCGTCCTTGCCCATCAGGATCGGCAATCCCGCCGCGGGCGGGCCAGCCGCGGCCAGACGTTTCTGCATTGCGGCGAAAAACTCGCGTGCGACATCACCCCTGTCGCGCCGCGTGCGAAGCCGCAATCCCGCCGCTTCGGCGGCGGCGAGGTATTCCTCCGGCGTCGCGAGGAATGATGAGTCCGGCCCCGATGCCCACGGCACGGGAAAGGCCGGATGCGCGCCGAACCGCATCACGTCATAGACGGCAAAGGCGCCGCCCGGCGTCAGCACCCGCGCGACACCCCGGAAAAGACCCCCCTTGTCGGCCAGGTTCATGCCGACATGAAAGAGCGTGACGATGTCGAGACTCTCGTCCTCGAACGGCAGATCGAGCGCGCTGCCCTGGACGAAACGGGCAGTGAGGCCCACTGCGTCGGTCAGACGACGCGCCGTATCGACATACTCCGGCGTAAGGTCCAGCCCGGTCACCCTTGCTCTGTAGCGCGCGGAAATGAAGCGCGCAGATCCGCCGATGCCGCTTCCGATATCGAGCACCTTCGTATCCGAACCGATGTCCAACTGGTCGAGCAGCGCCATGGTCGCTTCGGCGCCGCCGATATGGAATTCATCTACGGCCTTGAGGTGATCGGGCCTCAACGCATTCGGATCGACGCCGCCTGCCTTCAAGGCTTCGATGATCCGGCCGTAGAGGTTGCCAACGCCGTAATGCGCGGCGATCCTGTCTTCGGTTTCGGTCATGCGCGGGTCCTCCCTGCGTTTGCCCCTCTCAACCCATCAGGCTCGCATGAATGTCCTCGGCCGCGTCGCGGCCTTCGGCAACGGCGGTCACGGTCAGGTCGTCGCCGCCCGCAGCACAGTCGCCTGCCGCCCAGACGCCGGGAACCGAGGTTCGGCCGGCGCCGGTCACGGCGATCTTGCCGCCCTCGATCCTGAGCCCCTCGGGCGTGCCGAGCAGGGTCTGGCCGATGGCCTTCATCACCTGGTCGGCCTTGAGGCGGAAGGTCTGGTCGCCGAGCGCCAGGCCCTTCGGCCCGTCCTTGGTATAGGCGAATTCGATGTCCGCCACGGCGCCGTTGCCGATCACCCGGACCGGCGCGGCGTTGTGGATGATCCGGACCCCGACCGAGGCCGCGTGCTCCTGCTCGTGGCGCGAGGCCGACATCTTCTCCTGCCCGCGGCGATAGACGATGGTGACGTTCTCGGCGCCGAGAAGCTTTGACTGCACGGCGGCATCCACCGCCGTCATGCCGCCGCCGATCACCACCACGTCGCGACCGATGGGCAGTTTCGCGCGGTCGGGCTGCTGGCGCAGCTCGGCGATGAAATCGACGGCATTCAGGACGTTTTCCAGCCCCTCGCCCTCGGCGCGAAGCGCGTTGACGCCGCTGAGGCCGATCGCCAGCACCACCGCGTCATGGTCCCGCTTCAGCCCCTCGAGCGTCAGGCCCTGACCCAGCGCGCGGCCGTTCTCGACGGTGATGCCGCCGATCTTCAGGAGCCAGTCCACCTCGGCCTGGGCGAAGCCGTCCGGCGCCTTGTAGCTGGCGATGCCGTATTCGTTGAGCCCGCCGGCCTTGGGCCGGGCATCGAAGATCACCACATCGTGACCCTTCATCGCGAGGCGGTGCGCAGCCGCGAGCCCTGCCGGCCCGGCGCCGACGACGGCGATGCGTTTGCCGGTGGCTTTCGCGCGGGCGAAGGGATGCACGCCCTTCTCCATCAGGCTGTCGGTCGCATAGCGCTGGAGCCGGCCGATCTCGACCGGCTTGCCCTCGGCCACCTCTCGCACGCAGACTTCCTCGCAAAGCTGCTCGGTCGGGCAGACGCGGGCGCACATGCCACCGAGGATGTTCTGCGAAAAGATCGTCCTGGCCGCCGCTTCCGGCGTGCCGGTGGCGATCTGGCGGATGAAGAGCGGGATGTCGATCGAGGTCGGACAGGCCGTCATGCAGGGCGCGTCGTGGCAGAAATAGCAGCGATCCGCCGCTACCCTCGCCTCATGCGGATCAAGTCGCGGCGCGATGTCCGCGAAGTTTTCGGCGAGCGTTTCCGGCGCAAGCCGCCCAGCGGCTATTCCGGGGGTCAGGGGTGATCGGGTCACGGGCGCCTCCCTGGCGTGTCAGTATGAAAAGGCTGCACCCGAATCCATTTTTTATCAACTGGTAAATTTCTGCACCCGCTGCTTTCAACCGATGCAGACACGCGGCTGCCCGTTTTCGCGCCTTTCCTCGCCGAACCGGAGCGCGTATAAGCCGGGACGACAGGCCAAGATCCGCGCGCGAAGACGGGTGGCTCCAAGAACCGATCGAGGACGGAATGACCAAACCCCAGCTTGATAGTGATGTGGCCTTCATCGAGGCGCTGGCTGACCTTCTGAACAAGAGCGGGCTCGCCGAACTGTCGGTGAAACGCGAATATGGCGACAACGACAGCCTGAACGTCCGGGTGACGAAATACGCCGCATCGGTCGCCCCGGCGGTCCATGCTGCCCCTGCCCCTGCCGCCGCCCCGATGCCTGCTGCCGCGACGCCGCCCGC
>JBGSNN010000488.1:0-5333 GCA_041739655.1 Albidovulum sp.
AGGGCACGCGCATGGGCCTATGGGGCGCCTCGCAGGCGCTGGCAGCGGGGTTTGGCGGGTTGATCGGCGCGGGCGCGGTCGATCTGGTGCGGCATTTCACCGATACCGCCAGCGCCTTTGGCTATGTATTCACAGCCGAAGCTGCGCTTTTTGCCGCCTCTGCCGTGATTGCTGCCCGGATCATCGACGCACCGCACCACCCCGCTGTGGGCCATCTGGTTGCAGGAGAATGACATGACCTATGATGTGATCGTGATCGGCGGCGGGCCCGCGGGGGCGACGGCGGCGAATGATCTGGCCCGGGCGGGCTGCGCTGTTGCCTTTCTGGACCGGGCCGGGCGGATCAAGCCCTGTGGCGGCGCGATTCCGCCGCGGTTGATTGCCGATTTCTCGATCCCGGCCGAACAGATCGTGGCACATATTCAAACCGCGCGGATGATCTCGCCTACTCAGCGCCGCGTTGATATTCCAATTGAAAACGGCTTTGTCGGTATGGTGGACCGCGAGCATTTTGACGAGTTCCTGCGCCAGCGGGCCGTTCAGAATGGCGCGGTGCGGCTCACCGGCACCTATCTGCGGCTGGAGCGTGACCGCGACGGCACCCATGTGATCTATCGCGACAAGGCGACCGGGACCGAGATGCGGCTGGCCACTCGTCTGGTGATCGGTGCGGATGGCGCGCGGTCCATCGTCGCCAAGACCGAGGTCCCGGGAGGCGACAAGATCCCCTATGTGATCGCCTATCACGAGATCATCAAGGCGCCGCAGGCTAGTAACTCCTATGATCCGCGGCGCTGCGATGTCATCTACGATGGCAAGATCAGCCCCGATTTCTATGGCTGGGTGTTTCCGCATGGCGATCAGTGTTCGGTCGGCATGGGCACCGGGATGGATGGCATTGATCTGAAACAGGCCACTGCTGATCTGCGCGCTTCGGCGGGCCTGACAGGATGCGAGACGATCCGACGCGAGGGTGCGCCGATCCCGCTGCGCCCGATGGACCGCTGGGAAAATGGCCGCGATGTGGTGCTTGCGGGCGATGCGGCAGGCGTGGTGGCGCCGTCGTCGGGTGAGGGGATCTACTATGCCATGGTTGGCGGGCGCGTGGCGGCTACGGCGGCGCAGTCCACTTTGGCCGCAGGGCGCGCGTCAAAGCTGCGGCTTGCGCGCAAGCTGTTCATGAAGGAACACGGCACGGTATTCAAAGTGCTTCGCTCCATGCAGGATGCATATTATAAATCAGATGAGCGCCGCGAGCGGTTTGTCAGCCTGTGCCATGATGTTGATGTGCAAAGGCTGACATTTGAGGCCTATATGAACAAGAAACTGGTCTCGGCCCGCCCCCTGGCGCATCTCAAGATCGGCTTCAAGAATGTGCGCCATCTCATGGGCTTTGTGCCCCCGGAATATGTATGACCGAGATGATCCCTGCCTGGCTGAACGGCACGCTGATCCCGGTTGAAAAGCTGGACGTGCATCGGCGTGGTCTGCGCCATCCGGCGGTGTCGGTATTCTTGATGGATGGCGACAAGACCCTGCTGCAGCGCCGTGCGATGGGCAAATACCACACGCCGGGATTGTGGACCAACACCTGCTGTACACATCCGCGCTGGGGCGAAGATCCGGCGGACTGCGCCACCCGCCGCCTGCGTGAAGAGTTGGGGATCACCGGACTTGCCCTGCACCCGGCAGGTCGCATCGAATACCGTGCCGATGTCGGCAGGGGTTTGATCGAGCATGAGGTAGTCGATGTCTTTGTGGCACAGACCGGGCCTTGTCTGGCGGTTACGCCTGATCCTGCGGAGGTGATGCAGACCCGATGGCAGGCGCGCGCGCAACTGGCGCGCGAGGTCAGTGCCGATTCAGCACGGTTCACACCCTGGCTGAAGATCTATCTTGAAGCGGGGCTTGTCGCCGCGGCCGAAGGCTGATTCTGCGGCCGGTGTTTGGCCTGCAGTGACCTCCCTGTCACTTTCTGCGCCTGCCGCTTCACGATCAGCGGCGGCCGCGCGCCGGCCGAGGGGCTCGCGCTTGCTCAGAACAGCCGCCACCAACACGGTCAGACGCACGTTCATCTGGAAGGCTTGCGGCCTGTAGCCGATCTATCCGCGCGTCCGTTTCTGGCCGTTCCAGGGCGCGTTCAGGCGTCGATCCCGGCAAGGCTGCGCAGCAGGGTGGATCGTTCCGCGCCATTCGGACCGATACCCCCAGAATCGGGCCTTCGGGTACGGCAATCCGCACATCCTGCAGCAGGGAAGTATCTGGCGATCCCGGGAGGACTCGAACCCCCAACATCCTGATTAGAAGTCAGGTGCTCTATCCAGTTGAGCTACGGGACCGCTGTCCCTGCTTTATCGGCGCGCCCGAACTCAGGCAAGGCTCAGCGTCATATAGGTGCTCATCGGGTCGGGACGATAGTCGGCGAACGGCGGACAGGCGACGAATCCGGCCGATTCATAGAGCGACCGCGCGGGCAGAAAGCTGTCCTGAGCGCCGGTCTCAAGGCTGAGGCGGTGCATCCCCGCCGCCCGCGCTTGCGCCACCAGATGATCGAGCAGTTGTCGCGCGAGGCCCCTGCCGCGCAGTTCGGACAGCACATGCATCGACTTGATTTCGCCCTGCGCGCCGCCAAACCGCTTCAACGCGCCCATGCCGATGGGCCGCCCGTCCTCGCGCATCACGAAAAAGGAGATTCCTGGATCGGCCAGTGCCGCGGCGTTGAGCATGTGGATGCTCTCGGGCGGCGTATCGGCATGCATCGCTTCGGTGTGCCGCGCCATCAGGTCGGAAAGCCCGGGTTGAAGCGGGCTTTCCAGCGTGATCGTGATCACTGGGCCCCGCCCATGGCCGACATGTCCATGCCGTTGACCGAGATATTGCCGCCTTCGGCCATCTCGATTTGCCAGCTGTAGCTGTCCGGTCCATCGTTCTTGGCAAGACCGCGCGCCATCATCATGCCCGGGATCGCCTGCTGGCTGACCTCGGGTGGCGCGGATTGCAGCGCCGTCATCACCGCGTCAAGGCCAGTGATCTTGACGAAGGCCGTGCCCACCGGCACCGGCAATGCTGGACCTGCCCTCAGATCGGATTCCACCGACAGATTGTACATGGCCGAACTGATGCCGGTCGGCGCCAGGGTCAGATGCACCAGGCCGTCCGGCATGAAAGCCTGCATGAGCTGGGCATTGACCTCGGGCGACGGCTTTTCGCCGGGCTTCATCGTATCCAGAAGGATCTGCGCCGGGGCCGCAAGGTTGAAGCTGTCGACGGTGAAATCCAACGTCATCGCGTCAGGCAGCAGCGCCGGCACCCAGATCGGCATCACCTCCGTCGGCAGCTTGAGGCCGGTCAGTGCGATCTTCTCGCGCAGCCTGCCGTCGGCAGTTACACCGTTCATCTCGATGGTGATGTCCGCGGCCTCTGCCGACAGCGCGCCGAAAGGGGTCGTGCCCGTCAGGTTGGTCATCGTCCCAGTGCTGGTGACGGCGTCGAACAGCGGCAGCGCGGCACGCAGCTTGTCCTTCATCGCATCGAAATCAGCCTCGACGGCGGCTTTGTCGGGATGAGCGACGAACCAGGCCCAAAGATCAAGGACCTCGGACGACCGCATGGCGGCGACCGTGGCATCGCTCACATAGCTCTCGACCTGAATGGTGATGTCCATCGGGGTCGGCATCTGCGGCGAGGCCGGCACCGTGAAGGTTTCGTTGAGGCCGCTGATGCCATAGGTGATAGCGCTGTCCACGCCGCCGCTTGCGGCCGCGGTAGAGCTGCTTTCCAGCGTGACCTTGTCGATGCTGTAGGCGACGTTCATTTCCGGTTCGCCGGGCTGGGTGACATGCTCGCTCATCGTCAGGCCCGTGACCTCTCCCTTGCTCGACTCGAAGGCCTTCAGGCTTTCATCATAGACCCCGCTCCAGCTCTGGTTCGCGGCCTTGAGATCAAAGCTGATGAGCCCCGGCATCTGCATGGCAATCGCGAACGGGCCGTCCTGCGTCACCTTCCATTTGCCGTCGCCCATGTCCGCCAGCATGAGAACCACGGGCAGGACCGTACCGCTCGCGCCCTGCGCCTTGAGCCCCGCCATCAGGTCGGTGGGATCAATCTTCACCTCGTAGGTGTCACCCTGCGGTGTCACCGTCACCATCCCAGCGTAGGCGCCAAGATAGGTCGTGAAGGCCTCGATGAGTTTCTGCGCGCCTGCATCGGTGGCAGGCTCGGCGCCTGCCGGAACAGCGATGGAGAGGGCAAGGGCAAGTGCAAGGGAAAATCTGCGGGTCATCGTGGAATCCTTGGCGGTGCTGGAAATGGTCAATGGGTCCAGGGTACGCGGCGATCAGTGGCGAAGTTGTCGCCATAGCCGCGCGGCCGGATGGTCGGCTTGCGCTTGTGCGGCTCGGTCACGGTAAACTCGATGCCCTTTTCGCGCGCATAGGCCTCGGCCGCTTCGCGCGACTCAAAGCGCAGCCGAACCTGGGCCTGGGTGTCGTCCGAACCGGTCCAGCCCATCAGGGGATCAATGTCGCGGGCCGAAGACTGGGTGAATTCCAGAAGCCAGGTCCGGGTCTTTGCGGTTCCGGACTGCATGGCCGTTCTGGCAGGCTGATAGATACGCGCTTGCATGAAAAATCTCCGGTAAGGTCACGAAACCTTATCCAGAATGTCGCGCTTGCACGCAAGGGTTTTGGCGGGTCGGGAAAGGGGTCTGACTGCCGGCCCGCTTGGGAGCTTGGGTGGGTGGCTGGGTGGGTGCCGTGGCCGGCAGTCAGTTCTGCTTGCAGAAACCAATCTAGACTCGGACCACAACGATTTCAACCTAAAGTTGTTATTCTCGTATTGATATTAGTCTTTGGCATGCTGCCGCGCCGCGCAGTGTGTTGGTTTTGTTCGTCACGGGGATCGCAAGTACGATCGCATACGCCTTGAACCAGAACAAAAACGGACCAAATCTGGGACCGGAAGGAATCGCCATGCCCCACAACAACACCAACCTGCCGATGTATCGGCCCGATGTTCTCACCCGGCCAAAGCTCGAGGGCGGGAGGCGATTCGTGATGAAGACCGATTTCGACCCGGCCGGCGATCAGCCCGCCGCGATTGCAGAGCTTTCCGCGGGTGTCCAGGCCGGTGAGCGTGATCAGGTTCTGCTCGGCGCCACCGGCACCGGCAAGACCTTCACCATGGCCAAGGTGATCGAGGAAACCCAGCGCCCGGCGATCATCCTCGCGCCCAACAAGACGCTGGCCGCCCAGCTTTACGGCGAGTTCAAGGGCTTTTTCCCGGAGAACGCGGTCGAATACTTCGTCAGCTACTACGACTACTACCAGCCCGAG
>JBGSNN010000005.1:0-3667 GCA_041739655.1 Albidovulum sp.
CCGCAGGGCTATGACACCTATCTGGGCGAGCGCGGGGTGATGCTGTCGGGCGGGCAGAAACAGCGCGTGGCGATCGCCCGGGCGATCCTGCGCGATGCGCCGGTGCTGCTGCTCGACGAGGCGACGAGCGCCCTTGACGCCGAGAGCGAACGGCTGGTGCAGGCCGCCGTCGATGATCTGGCCAAGGGGCGCACCACGATCATCGTCGCGCACCGGCTGGCGACGGTGAAGAAGGCCGACCGCATCGTGGTCTTCGATCAGGGCCGGATCGTGGCCACCGGCACCCATGATGCGCTGGTCGCCGAGGGCGGGCTTTATGCGCGTCTGGCGCGGCTCCAGTTCACCGAAGGGCTGGCCGCCGAATAGCCCTAAGGGCGCCCGCCTTTCGGTTGCAATGCCCCGCCCGCCACCCGATAGTACCGGCGTCAGAGAAGCCGTCAGGCCCTGGCGGCGTGCAACATGAGTGGAGATGACGATGGGTGTCTGGAGTTTTGTGAAAGGTGCCGGCAAGAAGCTCTTCGGTGGCGGTGCCGCCGAAGCGGCCGAAGTCCCGGCCGAGGACGCGCTGCACAAGGAAATCAAGGATCTGGGACTTGATGCCTCGGGCCTCGACATCAAGGTGGATGGCGACAAGGTGTCGGTTTCGGGCAAGGCGGTCAGCGCCGAGATGAAGGAAAAGGTCATCCTTGCCGTCGGCAATGTCGAAGGCGTCAGCGAAGTTCACGCCGAAGCGGACGGGGCCGAGCCAGTGTTCCACACCGTTGTGAAAGGCGACACGCTGTCGGCCATCGCCAAGAAGACGCTCGGCAATGCCAACCGTTATCCGGAGATCTTCGAGGCGAACAAGCCGATGCTGAAGCATCCCGACAAGATCTATCCCGGTCAGGTGCTGCGCATCCCGCAAAAGTGACGCGTTCTCAGCCCTATGATATGATCTGTGACGCACCGTTCCGGGATCGGGACGGTGCGTCACACTTGCCGACCCAGTGCCTAATTTGACATCCTTGATCGGGGGAGGCCCGTTCGCGGGCGATTTGGGGAGGAACGAATGGCGCGCTTTGCAACGGTCGCCGACCGCAACGGCATCGAGACCGAGATGGACTATGCGGCGCGCGGCCTGCCGGTCACGCTCTATCAGTTCCTGACCCGGACCCGGGATACCCATCCGAATCGGCCCGCTGTCAGCTTTCAGTTGCTCTCCGGTCCGACCGATCCCGCCATCACACTGACATGGTCCGAGTTGCGCGGCGAGGTGACGCGCGCGGCCAACCTTTTCCGCAAGCTCGGCATCGGTGAAAAGGATGTCGTCGCCTATCTCCTGCCGAACTCGCTTGAGACCGTATCGACGCTGCTCGGTGGCGCGGTGGCGGGGATCGTCAACCCGATCAACCCGCTGCTCGAGGCCGAACAGATTGCCGCGATCCTGCGCGAGACCGGGGCCAAGGTGCTGGTCACGCTGCGCGCCTTTCCCAAGACCGACATCGCCCACAAGGCGGCCAAGGCGGTTGCCAATGCGCCCGGCGTGGAGACCGTGGTCGAGGTCGATCTCAACCGCTATCTGACGCCGCCGAAAAGCTGGATCGTGCCCTTCATCCGTCCGAAGAACCCGGTCCACCACAAGGCGAAGATCATCGCTTATGGTCGCGAAACCCGCGCCATGCCCGCCGACCGGCTGACCTTTGCCGACAGCACCGGCGACCGGGTCGCGGCCTTCTTCCACACCGGCGGCACCACCGGCATGCCCAAGGTGGCACAGCACAAGTATTCCGGCATGGTCTACAACGGCTGGCTCGGCGCCAGGCTTCTCTTCGACGAGACCGACGTGCTGATCTGCCCGTTGCCGCTCTTTCACGTCTTTGCAGCCTATCCGATCCTGATGTCCTGCATCGCCTCGGGCGCGCATGTCGTCTTTCCGACGCCTGCGGGCTATCGCGGCGAAGGCGTGTTCGACAACTTCTGGAAACTGATCGAACGCTGGAAGGTCAGTTTCCTCATCACCGTGCCGACCGCCATCGCCGCGCTGATGCAGCGCCCGGTCAATGCCGATGTGTCCTCGCTCAGGACCGCGATCTCGGGCTCCGCACCCCTGCCGATGGAGCTTTACAACCGCTTCAAGGTCGCGACGGGGGTCGAGATCGCCGAGGGCTACGGCTTGACCGAGGCGACCTGCCTGGTGTCCTGCAACCCGGTCGATGGCGCCAAGAAGGTCGGATCGGTCGGCGTCGTGATGCCCTACACCCATGTCCGCATCCTGGCCAGAGCGGCGGACGGCTTTCGCGATTGCGGCCCCGACGAGGTCGGCGAAATCTGTGTCTCCAACCCCGGTGTGTTCGAGGGGTCGACCTATACCGAGGTCGACAAGAACCGCGATCTTTTCGCCGAAGGCCGGTTCCTGCGTACCGGCGACCTTGGCCGGATCGACACGGACGGCTATCTTTGGATCACCGGCCGCGCCAAGGATCTCATCATCCGCGGCGGCCACAACATCGACCCGGCCGAGATCGAGGAGGCGCTGCTGAGCAACCCCGCCGTGGCGTTTGCCGGCGCCATCGGTCAGCCGGACGCTTTCGCGGGCGAACTGCCCTGCGCCTATGTCGAACTGGTTGCAGGTGCGAAGGTGACCGAGGCCGAGCTTCTCGACCATGTGCGCAGCCGCATTCATGAACGCGCCGCCGTGCCGAAGCATATCGAGATCCTGCCCGAACTGCCCAAGACCGCCGTCGGCAAGATATTCAAGCCCGATCTGCGGCGCCGCGCCATCGCCCGCGTCTATGACGCCGTGCTGGCCGAGGCGGGGCTGGCCGCGCGGGTAAAGGAGGTCACCGAGGACAAGAAGCGCGGCCTTGTCGCGCGGCTGGAAAAGACCGGCGAAGTGGATGCGGCGTCGGTCGCGCGCACGCTTGGGGAGTTCACTGCGCCCTGGGATTGGGCCTGACGCCCCCGGTCCGAGGCGCCACACGGATTTTTGCGGCGGTTCGCCCTCTGGCGACATGATCTGTCGCAAAGAGGCGGGGAAACTGACAGCAGACGGTGAAATCTGCTGTCCGTAGCGGTTCACCGACGCCGGACTGGGAGGCGACTATGCGCTATTCGGGCCTCAGGGTCCTCACGCAGGGACTTTTTGGCAACAAGGGCTGGAAGCCGGTCTGGCGCGAGCCTGAGCCGAAGGCAGAATATGACGTCGTCATCGTCGGCGGCGGCGGGCATGGCCTTGCGACGGCCTACTACCTTGCGAAGAACCACGGCATCACCAATGTGGCGGTGCTGGAGAAGGGTTATCTTGGCGGCGGCAATGTCGGGCGCAACACCACCATCGTCCGCGCCAACTATTTCCTGCCGGGCAATTCGGAGTTCTACAGCCATTCGATGAAACTTTGGGAGGGGCTGGAGGCCGATCTCAACTACAACGTGATGCATTCGCAGCGCGGCATCATCAACCTCTTCCATTCCGACGGTCAGCGCGACGCCTTCGCGCGGCGCGGCAACGCCATGATCAACCAGGGCGACGATGCGGAATTGCTGGACCGCGAGGGCGTGCGGCGCTTGGTGCCCTACCTCGATTTCGAACAGACGCGCTTTCCGATCTATGGCGGGCTTCTGCATCGCCGGGGCGGCACGGCGCGGCATGATGCGGTGGCCTGGGGCTTTGCGCGCGCGGCGGACATGC
>JBGSNN010000070.1:0-5102 GCA_041739655.1 Albidovulum sp.
CTGCTGCCGGCCTATCCCGGCCTTGCCGCAAAGCTCGCCAAGGCCGCGGAGGTGTGGAGCGCGCAGGACCTGTTCGGCGGCCCGGCGCGTGTCCTGAGGGGCGAGGCCGGCGGTGTCACCTTCCTGCTTCTCGACGCGCCGCATCTCTTCGACCGAAAGGGCGGGCCCTATGGGGCGGGCGGTGCCGATTACCCCGACAATCCCGAGCGTTTTGCCGCCCTCTCCTGGGTCGCGGCGGAACTCGCGCGCGGCGGCGGGTCGGATGGCTGGGTGCCGGAGATCCTGCACGCCCATGACTGGCAGGCGGGCTTGGCCCCGGCCTATCTGCGCTATGGGCCGGAAACGCCGGTGCGGACGGTCCTTACCATCCACAACATCGCCTTTCAGGGCATCGCTCCGGCGCAGAAGCTTGCGGCGTTGAGGTTGCCGGGCTGGGCCTTCAGCGCCGAGCAACTTGAATACTACGGCAGCATCTCGACCCTCAAGGCCGGGCTGGTCAGTGCAGATGCCATCACCACCGTGTCGCCGACCTATGCCGAAGAGCTGATGCGCCCTGAATTCGGCATGGGGCTGGAAGGCGTGATTGCCGCCCGCGCGCGCGATCTGCACGGCATCCTCAACGGTGTCGATCTGGCGGTCTGGTCGCCCGAGAGCGACACCGCCATCACGCCCTATTCGGCGCGCAACCTGACCGGAAAGGCCGCCAATCGCGCCGCCCTCGCGGCAGAGTTCGGGCTGACCCCCGCCGCGGGTCCGCTCGCCATCGTGGTCAGCCGCCTGACCGACCAGAAGGGCATAGACCTTCTCGTGGCCGGCCTGCCCGAGTTCATCGAGGCCGGTGGCAGCCTTGCTGTCCTCGGCGCCGGCGATCCGGCTCTGGAGCAGGCGATGCGCGCCGCGGCCGAGCGCTGGCCGGGCCGGGTCGGCGTCCATATCGGCTATGACGAGACCTTGGCGCACCGGATGTTCGGCGGCGGCGATGCCGTCCTCGTGCCGTCGCGGTTCGAGCCTTGCGGCCTGACCCAGATGTACGGCCTGCGCTATGGTACCGTCCCGGTCGTCGCCGCGACTGGCGGGCTTAACGACACGGTGATCGGTGCGACCCCGGCCAGCCTTTCGGCCAAGGCGGCGACGGGGATCACCTTCCATCCGGTCGATCAGACCGGATTCGCGGGGGCGCTGCGGCGGCTTGGCGATCTCTACCGCGACCGGACGGGCTGGACCGCCCTGATGAAGCGCGCCATGAAGGCCGAGGTCGGCTGGGCCACGCCCGCCGCCCGCTATGCCGCACTGTACCGGAGCCTCATGCGTTGACTGCCGCCCGCGCCATTCCCGCGCCCGACCGGCTGGATCACCGGAGGGTCACCTCCGGCCGCTCGTGGCCGCTGGGCGCAACCTTCGATGGCGCCGGGGTGAACTTCGCGGTGTTTTCCGCCCATGCGACGCGGATCGAAGTCTGCCTCTTTTCCGACGACGGCCGCAGGGAGCTTGCCCGGCTTGCGCTGCCCGAGCGCGACGGCGACATCTGGCATGGCCATGTCGAGGGGCTCTGGCCCGGCACGCGCTATGGATTGCGGGCGCATGGCCCATATGCCCCCGATCAGGGCCACCGTTTCAACCCCAACAAGCTGCTTATCGATCCTTATGCGCGCCAGATCGTCGGCCAGATCAAATGGTCGGATGCGCTGATGGGCTACCGCATGGGTCATCACGCTGCCGATCTGTCATTCGATGCCCGTGACAGTGCTGCGGCGATGCCGAAATCTGTGGTCGCGGATACCGGGTTCGACTGGGGCGGCGATCAGCCGCCGCATGTCCCCGCGCGCGAGGGTCTGATCTACGAGGCGCATGTGAAGGGGTTGACCGCGCTTCACCCGGAGGTCGAGCCGGGGCTGCGCGGCACCTTCATGGGGCTCAGCTCGGACCCGATGATCGACCATCTGCAAAAGCTCGGTGTCACGGCGGTGGAGCTGCTGCCGGTGCAGGCCTTTGTCGATGACCGCTTTCTGGAGCAGCGCGGCCTCAGGAACTACTGGGGCTACCAGACCATCGGGTTTTTCGCGCCGCAGCCGCGCTACATGAGTCAGGGTGCGCTTTGGGAGTTTCAGGCGATGGTGCGGCGGCTCCACCGCGCCGGGATCGAGGTCATCCTCGATGTCGTCTACAATCACTCGGGCGAAGGCGACGAGTTCGGCCCGACGCTGTCATTCCGCGGCCTCGACAACGCCAGCTACTACCGCCTTGCCAACGGCGGGCGCCATTACGTCAACGATACCGGAACCGGCAACACGCTGAACCTGGCCCATCCGATGGTACTGCGCCTGGTGATGGACAGCCTGCGCTACTGGGTCGAGGTCATGCATGTCGATGGCTTCCGCTTCGACCTTGCCAGCGCCCTCGCCCGCGGGCCGCACGGCTTCGATCCCGGCAGCGCGTTCCTCGACACGATCCGGCAGGACCCGGTCCTGAGCCGGGCGCGCTTGATCGCCGAGCCCTGGGACGTGGGAGCGGGCGGCTATCGCCTCGGCGCCTTTCCGCATCCGTTCCACGAATGGAACGACAAGTTCCGTGATGGCGTCCGAAGATTCTGGAAGGGTGACAAGGGGATGGCACCCGATCTTGCGAAGCGAATCCTCGGCTCTGCGGAGCGTTTCGACCATTCCGGCCGACCCGCGACGACGAGCGTGAACTATGTCACGAGCCATGACGGCTTCACCCTCAGGGATGCGGTGTCCTACGTCGCCAAGCACAACGAGGCGAATGGCGAGGACAATCGCGACGGACATGGTGCCAACCACAGCGACAATTTCGGGGTCGAGGGACCGAGCACCGACCTCAGGATCAACGCTGCGCGTGATCTGCGGCGCCGGAACCTTCTGGCGACGCTCTTTCTGTCGCAGGGCCTGCCGATGATCCTTGCCGGCGACGAGATCGGGCACAGCCAGGGCGGCAACAACAACGCCTATGCCCAGGACAACGCGACGACCTGGCTCGACTGGGACCAGGCCGATCAGCCGTTCCTGCGCTTCGTGCGCTGCCTCGCGCGACTGCGCCGCGACCACCGGGTGCTGTCGCAGCGCCGCTTTCTGCATGGACGGCCGCGCGAAAGTGACGGGCGCCCCGATCTTGAATGGCGCCGGGTGGACGGCACGGTGCCGACCGGCGCGGACTGGAACAATCCCGACTTTGCGGCGCTCTGCGTCATCATCCGAGAGAATGCCGAACTGGCGCGGCGCGCGGGCGAGGGGACGGTCTTCGCGGTCTTCAATGCCGGTCCCGCGGGCCAGGTGAGATTGCCGGAGGGGCGCTGGACCCTCGCGCTTGACACCACGCGGCCGGACGCTGCCGCCGTGCTGGTCGCGGGCGGCGCGGTCAGCCTGCCGGCGCAGTCGGTTCTGGTCTTTACCCGTCCGGCAGAGGCTGGATGACGCATCAAGAGGAGGCTCCGATGGCCCATTCCCGGCCCACCACACCGATCGACGGGCAGAAGCCCGGCACCTCCGGCCTGCGCAAGAAGACGCGGGTCTTTGCCCAGCCGGAGTATCTGGAGAATTTCGTCCAGTCGATCTTCGATGCCATCGGCGGCGCTGCGGGCAAGACCTTCGTGCTCGGCGGCGATGGCCGCTATTTCAGCGACCGCGCGGCGCAGGTGATCCTGAAGATGGCGGCGGCGAACTGCGCGGCGCGGGTGCTCGTCGGCCGGGCTGCCATTCTCTCAACTCCGGCGGCGAGCCACTTGATAAGGCTCAACAAGACCGACGGCGGATTCATCATGTCAGCCAGCCACAACCCCGGCGGCCCCGAGGAAGATTTCGGTCTCAAGTTCAACGCGGCGAATGGCGGCCCCGCACCCGAGGCCCTGACCGAGGCGATGTTCGCCGCCTCGAAGGTCATCACCGCCTACCGGATCGTTGAGGCGCCCGACACCGACCTTTCGCGCCTTGGCGAGACCACGCTTGCAGGGATGCGGGTGAGTGTCGTCGATCCCGTCGCGGATTATGCCGACCTGATGGAATCCCTTTTTGATTTCAATGCTCTCAGGGCGATGTTCAAGGCCGGTTTCCGGATGCGTTTCGATGCCATGAACGCGGTCACCGGGCCCTACGCGACCGAGATTCTCGAACGCCGCCTCGGCGCCGCGCCGGGGACGGTCGTGCACGGCGTGCCGCTGCCGGATTTCGGCGGGATGCACCCCGATCCGAACCCGGTCTGGGCGCATGAGCTGATGGCCGAGATGTTCGGCCCCGGCGCACCGGACTTTGGCGCCGCCTCGGATGGCGATGGCGACCGCAACATGGTGGTCGGCCGCGGCATCTATGTCTCGCCCTCCGACAGCCTTGCCGTGCTGGCCGCCAACGCCCATCTCGCGCCCGGCTACAGGGCCGGGCTGAAGGGCATCGCGCGCTCGATGCCGACCTCGGCGGCGGCGGACCGGGTCGCCGAAAAACTCGGCATCGCGAGCTTTGAGACCCCGACCGGCTGGAAGTTCTTCGGAAATCTCCTCGATGCCGGTCGCACCACGCTCTGCGGCGAGGAAAGCTTTGGCACCGGGTCGGATCACGTGCGCGAGAAGGACGGGCTCTGGGCTGTGCTCCTCTGGTTGAATATAATCGCGGAACGCAATGAAACTGTTGATGAAATCATGAAGGCTCATTGGCGAGACTACGGCCGCAACTACTATAGCCGCCACGACTACGAGGCGCTGCCGGTGGATGTCGCCGAAGCGGTCATGGCCGGACTGCGCAGCCGGCTTTCGGGGCTGCCGGGCCAGATCGTGCAGGGCATGACGGTCGGCACCGCCGACGATTTTGCCTATCGCGATCCTGTTGACGGCTCGGTGTCGCAGGGTCAGGGGCTGCGGGTCAGTTTCACCGATGGATCGCGGCTGGTGCTGCGGCTTTCCGGGACCGGCACCGAGGGCGCGACGCTCAGGCTCTATCTCGAGCGCTACCTGCCGGGACCCGGGGGTCTTGACCAGGAGGTGCAGGCGGCGCTGGCCCCGGTCATCGCGGCGGCGGAGGATCTGGCGGGCCTCAGGGCGCGCACCGGGCGCGCCGGGCCGGATGTGGTGACCTGAGGCGCGC
Organism: Albidovulum sp.; assembly: GCA_041739655.1. GTDB lineage: Bacteria > Pseudomonadota > Alphaproteobacteria > Rhodobacterales > Rhodobacteraceae > Albidovulum. The sequence continues at coordinate 5,085 of JBGSNN010000070.1, forward strand.
GGGGGGGGGGGGGGGGGG
>JBGSNN010000072.1:0-8587 GCA_041739655.1 Albidovulum sp.
CAGTGTCGTCGGCGCGGCGCCGGAACCCCGTGCCGCCGCATTTGTCACAGGTGCCGGCCTTGGCGGTCGGCTTGTGGGTGTCGTGGTAGCCTTCGCCGCAACTGGCGCAGGTGAAGCGCCCGGCGACGCGGTCGATCATGGCGTCGTCATCGACCTCGAGGCTGATCGCGGCGGTGACCTTCTGGCCCGCGCCCTCAAGCAGCCCGTCCAGCGCCTCGGCCTGCCCGGCGGTGCGCGGAAAGCCGTCGAGGATGACACCCGCCGTCACGTCGGGTTCGGCCATGCGGTCCTTCAGGACTTCCAGAACGATTGCATCCGAAACGAGGCCGCCCGCGTCCATCACCGATTTCGCGGCGCGTCCGGCCGGGGTGCCCGCGGACACCGCTGCGCGCAGAAGATCCCCGGTCGAAAGCTGAATGAGACCAAACCGCTCTTCCAGCATCCGTGCCTGAGTGCCCTTCCCAGCCCCCGGCGGGCCAAGAAGGATGAGAACGGCAGGTGTGGTCACGACCTCGCTCATCGCCTCAGACCCGGTTCATCCGGTTGTCGATCAGATCATCCACGACGGACGGATCGGCAAGCGTCGAGGTGTCGCCCAGCGCGCCAAAGTCGTTTTCGGCGATCTTCCTGAGGATCCGGCGCATGATCTTGCCCGAGCGGGTCTTGGGCAGGCCCGGCGCCCACTGGATCAGGTCCGGCGAGGCGATCGGGCCAATCTCGGTCCGGACCCACTTCACCAGTTCCTTGCGCAGATCCTCCGACGGTTCCTCGCCGTTCATCAGCGTGACATAGGCGTAGATGCCTTGCCCCTTGATCTCATGCGGGTAGCCGACGACTGCGGCCTCGGCCACCTTCGGATGCGCCACGAGCGCGCTTTCCACTTCGGCCGTGCCCATGCGGTGACCCGAGACGTTGATCACATCATCCACGCGACCGGTGATCCAGTAGTAGCCGTCCTTGTCGCGGCGGCAGCCGTCGCCGGTGAAGTAGTAGCCCCGATACTGGCTGAAGTACGACTCCTGGAAGCGTTCATGATCGCCCCAGAGGGTGCGCATCTGCCCCGGCCAGCTGTCGGCGATGCAGAGGACGCCCTCGCATTCCGTCTCGCCCTGGCGGACAGCGGTCGCGGGATCGAGCACCACCGGCTTCACGCCGAAGAACGGCACGGTGGCCGAACCCGGCTTGGTCGGGATCGCACCTGGCAGCGGGGTGATCATGTGGCCGCCGGTTTCCGTCTGCCACCAAGTATCGACGATCGGGCGCTGGCCCTTGCCGACGTACTTGTCATACCAGACCCAAGCCTCGGGGTTGATCGGCTCGCCCACGGTGCCCAGCACGCGCAGCGCCGACAGGTCGTATTTCTCGACCCACTCCGGCCCCTGCCCCATCAGCGAGCGGATCGCGGTGGGCGCGGTGTAGAACTGCGTCACCTTGTGCTTTTCGCAGACTTCCCAGAACCGGCCAGCATCCGGATAGGTCGGAACACCTTCGAACATCAGCGTCGTGCCGCCATTCGCCAGCGGGCCATAGACGATGTAGCTGTGCCCGGTGACCCAGCCGACATCGGCCGTGCACCAGAAGACATCGCCGTCCTTGTAGTCAAAGGTGTACTGATGCGTCATCGCGGCATAGACGAGATAGCCGCCGGTGGTGTGGACGACGCCCTTCGGCTTGCCGGTGCTGCCGCTCGTGTAGAGGATGAACAGCGGATCTTCCGCGCTCATCGGTCGCGGCGGGCACTCGGGGCTGACCATGTCCATCATGGCCAGCACATCGACGTCGCGCCCGTTCACCCAGGAAATCTGCTCGCCGGTGTGCTTGACGACGAGGCAGCGCACCTTGTCCGAGCAATGCAGGAGGGCGGCATCGGTGTTGGCCTTCAGAGGCGTCCGACGACCGCCGCGCGGAGCGAAGTCGGCGGTGATGACCAGTTTCGCCGCGCTGTCGTTGATCCGGTTCGCCAGTGCGTCGGGCGAAAAGCCCGCGAAGACGATGGAATGGATGGCGCCGATCCGTGCGCAGGCCAGCATCGCATAGGCCGCCTCGGGGATCATCGGCAGGTAGATGACGACGCGGTCGCCGCGCATCACGCCCTGGCTCAAGAGGACGTTCGCCATCTGGTTCACCTTGCGCGACAGTTCGCGGTAGGTGATGTGCAGAGCCGGCGTCTTGGGATCATCTGGTTCCCAGATGATCGCGGTCTGCAGCGCGCGATCCTTCAGGTGGCGGTCGATGCAGTTGACCGACGCATTGATGATACCGTCCTCGAACCACTTGATCGAGACCTTGCCGAAGGTGAAATCGGTGTCCTTCACCTTGGTATAGGGCCGGATCCAGTCCAGCCGCTTGCCCTGCTCGCCCCAGAACTTGTCGGGATCGGCGATCGAGGCCGCATACATGTCGCGATAGATTTCAGGCGTGGCATGCGCGTTCTGAAACCCCGCCGGAATGTCCCGCATTGTGATGGCCTCTGACGAAGCCTGCCCGCCCGCACTCATGGCGAAATCCTCCCGCTGAAATGACCCCCGCGACGGCATCCGGAATGCAACATTGTTGCGTGACGAAGCCGTCTGTCCCCCTACAGTAAACCAAATGAGTACAAATTTCTAACACATTTTATCTATTACATTTTTTTGTAAAAATTTTGACACAAACAATGATAACGATGTAAATGTCGTGATACCATGTGCAGCGAAGTGGCAGAAAATCAATCTCTTGGCTGTTGACGGGTCAATGACGCTGCGCACCTTCCAACGCCCTCGGTCGCGACGGCCCCGAACGGCCACCGCGCGCGAGGATCTGAGGTGCCGACGCCTGTTACCGCTCACACTCCGGGGGGATTCGCGGAATGGACTCGGCGCTCGGACCACAGCCCGACGCAGGCCGACCGTCGCCTTGGCCCGCATGGTGCGACGCCTGGGACGACACTGTTCAGAAAACCCGGGTGCCTGCATCGCATCGTCAGGTTCGGGGTTGCCAGAATCCGTGATGTGGACGACCTTCCCGGGACGCCGGCGACCCGAAGGCCCCATGACACCAGACAGGATCAACCCGATACGCGACACCGACGATGCGGCCCGCGCCGTAGCGCGCGGGTTGCTGGGCCGTGCCCGGACCGCCGCGCTCGCGGTGATCGATCCGGAAACCGGCGGCCCCTATGTCAGCCGCATCGCGTTCGGGCGCGCCCCCGACGGGACGTGCCTTGCGCTGCTCTCCGATCTTGCGCTCCATGCCCGCGCCCTTCGCGCCGATCCGCGGGCCTCGCTCCTGGTTGGAGAGCCGGGGGCGAAGGGGGATCCGCTGACCCATCCGCGCCTGACGCTTCGGGTGACGGCGCAGCCTGTGACCAGCGATGAGGCGCGTACCCGCCTGCGGCAGATCTGGCTTGCACTGCAGCCGAAATCGACCCTCTATGTTGATTTTGCCGACTTCCGTTTCTACCGCTTCGACATCGTCTCAGCGCATTTGAACGGAGGCTTCGGCAAGGCCTATGCTCTTGACGAAAATGACCTTACAATCTGACAGGGTGACGAAAATCGAATTTGTGCTTTTGCAATGTGATCGCGGATAGAAGTTTGCCGGAACAGCGCCCGCCTTGGCACGACGACATTGAACGCCAGTTGAATCGGCTGATCGCCGATCTGGTGTCGCGCCATGTCGGCATCCTGCTGACGAGCGTCCTGACGGCCATCGTCCTGCCGTTCTGGGTGGTGTTCTTCTGCTACCTCGCCACGATATTGAGCGAGATCGCGCAGCACAGGCTCCTGTCCGGCTTCCAGGCCGATCCGACCCGCCTGCGGCACAGCCTGTTTCTGATCGCCTCTGCGCTTGGCAATGTCTTCTATCTGTTGCCGCCGACACTGGTCTGGATGATGGACGATCCGCTCCTGATGTTCGCGGCAATGCTTGCCGTGATCGGGGTACTCCTGAATGCTTCCGTGGTCCGGTCGGCGCATCTGCCCGCGGGCCTCGCCTCTGCACTTCCGGCGGCGCTTTTCGCGATCCTGATGCCGCTGTCGAAAATCAGTTCCCAGGAGTCGACTGTCAGCGCAACCATCGCGCTTGCCGGGATCGTGGCGCTGCTCGGCTATTTCCTCTCCGCGATGATCCAGAACAATCGCGCCCAGCGTGACCTTGCGCAGCTCGCCGTCAGCGCCCGCGCCGCGAGCGAAGCAAAGTCGCAATTCCTCGCCGCCATGAACCACGAGGTGCGGACCCCCCTGAACGCGCTTCTCGGCCACAGCCAGTTGATGCGCGAGGCCAAGACCCCGGCGGCCATGCGCGCCCGCGCGGCCGAGATCGAGCATGCCGCGCGGGGTCTTGAGACCCTTGTCGAGGATGTCGTCGATCTCGCGGCCGCCGCCGAGGGTCAGCTTTTCTTCCGGCCGGCGACGGTCGCGATCCGGGCCGAGGTCAATCGGATTGCCGCACATGTGATGCCGCGCGCCGATGGCACGGCACCGAAGGTGCGGACCGAAGTCGCGGGCGAAGTGCCGGAATTCGGGCGGTTCGATCCGGTACTCCTGTGCAAGGCACTGACCCATCTCGCGACCATAGCGCTCAGCGAACAGACGGGCGCGCAGGAACCCGAACTGAACATCCGCTGCGCGCTCGCGCCCGGCCGCATGGACCGCCTTCGCTTCACCCTGGCAGCGAGTGAACCTGGTGCGGCGAGCGGCGACGCCGGACGCCGTCTCAGGGTCGAAGGGCTCGAGGGCGACACCATCGGCCTTGCCCTCGTCAACAGCATCGCCGCCGTGATGGGCGCGAACACCGCCGTGCTGCGGACGCCGGATCAGACCCTCGTCGCACGGATCGAGCTGCCTTTCGTCAGCGTGCCCGAGCCGCCCGCGACGGGCGCCGAAACGGTCTACGGGCGCCTCAGGGCCCTTGTGGTGGACGACATCTCAAGCAATCGGCTCGTCATCGCGCAAATGCTTCGCAGCCTCAGGATCGAGGCGACCGAAGCTGCCAGCGGCCCCGAGGCGATCGCGCGGCTGCAGGACGGCGACTACGACCTCGTGCTGCTCGACATGAACATGCCCGAGATGGATGGCGAGGCGACGCTCCAGTCGATCCGCAACTCCGGGATGCCCTGGGCGCACCTGCCCGTCGTCGCGCTGACCGCCGACACCATCGGCAGCCAGCGCGACCATTATCTTGGCATCGGGCTCAGCGGTTTTCTGACCAAGCCCCTCGACCGGCGGGTACTCTGGTCCGAAATCCTTTCGGCCTGCCCGCCCCCACCACCGCTCTGAGCGGCCTCAGTTCGGATTGTCCATGCGGACCGCCACATGGACACTCCCCTTCGCAGCATTCGCCCAGTTCACCGTGACCAGGGTCTTGGCGGCGCCCTGCTGCAGCTCAACATAGGGCATCTCGACAAGCCGCTGCCCGGTCGGACCGGTGATCATGCCTTCGGCCACGATGGAATCCACGTTGCGCGCCCAGCCTGCGAACGGCAGATAGGCCGAGGCGTCCACCGTCCAGACCGTTGCGGTGCTGGCCTGATCATGCCGGACCCGGACCGGATTGGCCGAGATCTGGCTGACGGCGGTAAAGCTGTTCGCCTCGATCCAGATGTTGCGCATCCGACTGTTGTCGAGCGGTGCAAAGGTCGTGTCCACGGCCTCGATCCGGTCCACCGGCCCGTTCAGTGACTTGAAGACATTGCCGGACAGGTTGAGCCCCTGCAGAAAGTGGCCCGCGCCGTAGGGCTTGACCACGAAAAACCGGAACCACGGCGCCACATCGCTTGCGGTGAAGGTGTTGCCGGTTACCGTCAGCCCGCTGAACGAGAACTGATTGGCAAAATCGGGATCGCTTTCGTATTCGTTCGTCCACTCGATAGAGGAATTGTCGATGTAGTTGCCGGTGATCGTCGTCTTCACGTCGGTCCCGATCATCACCAGCCCCGGCAGGCGCAGGCCCGCGGTCTCGTCGTCGCCCTGGAACCAGTGGTTTCCGACAATCAGGTTTCCCGCCCCGCCAAGCACGGCGAAATGACGGAAATGCATACCCCGGTTGTCGCGGATCTTCAGATCGTTGGCATTTGCATTGAAGCCGATCGAGACGCGATCCTGCGCCCGCAGCGCGCTTTCGTCCGAGGTGAACAGGCAGCGGTCGATCATCATGCCCTGGCAGCCGTCGCCGATCGACGTGATGCCCCGGTTTCGCGGTCTGGTGATGTGACAGTCGCGGACCTGAAAGATCACGCCGCTCGGCGCCAGCAGGATGCCGCTGGCATAGCCGTTGCACTGCAACTCGATATCGTCGAGCACGGCTTTCGACAGTGACGCAAAGCCCGAGAAGTCGAGAACATACTTGAACCGGGTGAAGCTGTAGCTCTGGGTGCCCGCCGCGCCGTGAAGCGGCTGGCTCAGCGTCAGGGTGCCGGCCCCCACGTTCACCGCCTTGACATAAACCTCGCGGCCGACGCCGGCCCCCTCGACCAGTGAGCCGACCGGGATATTGGCGATGTTCGCAACCGCTGTCAGGGTCAGTTCATTCGCGGCACTGTAGCTGGCCTGCGAGGTGACAACCGTCGGCGCCCAGGCGGGGCCGTCCATAACGTTGAACTGGCCGTTGCGGATCACGCGGCGGGTGGCAAAGGTGGTCTTGTTGTTGACCGCCGCCTGCATATCGATGGGCTGCGTCACTTCGATCCGCCGGCCGCCAAGATCGAGCGTTTCGTGATCGGCGAAGTTCAAGAGCGCCTGAAAGGCTTTTTGAAAGCCGAGTTCCTCGCTGCCGAAGGCCGCCGCATAGGTGGCAAGATCGAAACTCCGCGTCATCGCCAGCCGACGGTTGACCGGCATCGTCACCGTACCCTCGAACCGCGCGGGCGCCTCGAAGGTCACATCGGCGTCAAGGAAATAGCTCCCCGCCGAGATCAGCAGCGTACGCCCGGTCGCGGCGGCATCCGCGTCGGCGGCCTCGAAGGCGGCGGAATCATCGGTCACGCCATCGCCGACTGCGCCATAGTCGCGCACATCGACCACGTCGATCATCTTGCGCAGGAAGACCGAGGTCACATCCTCGATCTCGAGATCGTCAATGCGGACGACGCCGCCATTTGGCCCGATCAGGTCAAGGCCAAGATGGCCGAAGATCGACGCCCGGCCCCAGCTCATGTCGACGCCCGTGCGGCTGCCGGTGCCGACGATGGCCTCCACCGTCTCGACCTTGCCATAGGCGGTCAGCTGCAGGCTCGGCCCGGTCTCGACCACGCCCGCGACATGCGCACCGCCCGCCGCACCGGCCCAGCCCGCGATGCGGACGGCGGGAAGATTGCCGCTCATCGCCTTCACGCGGACGCGGACCCTGAGATAGCAACCGGGCAGGATCGTCGTGTCGCCGGTATAGCGCAGCTTCACCGTCGCGCCGGTCTTGATCAGTTCCAGACAGCCGCCGAAATCCTGATCGGCGGGCACCAGAACCGCATCGGGCGACCCGTCCCATGTCGGCGCGCCGGGGGTACCGTCGCCGCTCGACCAGACATCCAGACCCATGTCGAACGCGGGCGGCATGAAGATCAGCCCATCGGTAATCGCCTTGTTCATCCGCGGAAACCCCTTTGCTTTTTGCGTTCCGGCAGGCCACCGCGCGGCAGGCAGACGCGCCGGCCTTGCCCCGCCGCGGCGGGTGGACATGCTCATGTCGGAAATGGCACAGGGCACCCAGGCCCTTGGCCGCAGTTCTAGCGCCAAGGGGTAAGCGCCCGCTTACGGCACCGAACGGTGCTCAGACCGCTTCGCCGCCGCCGCGCACCGGAATGACGCCATCGATGCGCCAGCCGGATGGCCCCGGGGTCATCTCGTAGTCGAACAGGTGTTCCTGACCCGCCGCGTCACGGAATCCCATGCGCTGGACCATCTGTCCACCCTCGCGGCGAAGCCCGTAATAGATGACATCGCCCGGCCGCCAGATCATCGGGTATCCCTGACGCACCATCGCGGCGAAGCTTTCCGGCGAAGGAAAAATCGACTGGATCCCCGGCGAGGCAAAGGAATAGGCCGTCGCAAGGTCGTCCGCCTCAAACGCCCGGATCTGGTCGCCGATGACGCCCTGAATATCGCTGGCCTCATCAGCGCGGAGCGGTGCCGCAACGAGATGCGCAACAACGGTAGCGACGATCCAGAGTTTCCTCATCTCACTTTCCGCCCACAATTCTGTTACACTTTGACTGTAGCGGGCGGTGGACGTGATCCAAAATCACAAACCCTTGCACTGCGATCGGAGACCCTGTTGCCCTTTTCCTTCCAGCGCGACGACAAGAATAGTGAAAAGGCGGTTCGCGGCATCGCCGCAGAACGGCTTGAGACCTCATGCCTCCTCTTCGACGGCCCGTCCCTGCCGCGTGAGACCCTGGTCCACGAACTGCGCAAGAACGTGAAGAAGACCCGCGCGCTCCTGCGGCTCGTGCGGCCCGGCTTCAAGGGCTATGAGCGTGAGAATGCCGCGCTCCGGGACGCCGCGCGCCTGATCTCGGATCTGCGCGACGCCGATGTGCTTGGCGCCAACCTCGACCGCATCGGCGCGGAAAGCGATCTGGCGCCCGACCGGATCGCCGCCCTGCGCGCCCGTC
>JBGSNN010000156.1:0-9735 GCA_041739655.1 Albidovulum sp.
CACCGCGGCCGACCAGAAGCTGAGCGAGGCCGAAGCTGCGCGCCTGACCGAGGCCGCCGCCGCCGCCGCCTTGCGCGAGAAGCTGAAAGGCGCGGAGGACGAACTGACCGCGATGACGCTCGCGCTCGAAGCCGCGCGCAAGAAGGCCGAGGATACGCTGACCCTTCTGGCGGCAGCCAACGCGGCGAAAAAAGACATCGACACGCGGCTTGCGGCAGCACTTCTCGCACAGTCGAAGACCGATGAGGAACTCGCGGCCCTGCGCGCCACGACCGAAGCCGCCGGCACTGACCGCGCCCTGATCGAGCAGCAACTGGCCGCGGCATTGGCCGCGAAACTCGCCGCCGAACAGAAGGCGGAGACAGCGCTCTCCGAAGCCGACCGGCAGAAGGCACTTCTGGCCGCGGCCAACGGGGTCTTGGCCGCGGAACAGGCGGCCTCCGCCGAGGCAGCGCGCAAGGTCGCACTTCTCAACCAGCAGATTGCGGCGCTCAGGACGCAACTCGGGTCGCTTCAGGACCTGCTCGACGCGTCCGAGGCCCGCGACAACGACGCGAAGGTGCAGATCGACGCGCTTGGCAGCCGCCTGAATTCGGCACTGGCGCAGGTTGCCTCGGAGCAGAAGCGCCGCGCCGAGTTGGAAGAGGCCGAGCGCAAGCGGCTCGAAGAAGAGGCGAAGTCACTGAAAGAGCAGACCAGGGAACTTGCGCGCTACCGTTCGGAATTCTTCGGCAAGCTTTCACAGGTCCTCGCGGGGCGCGAAGGCGTGCGGGTTGTAGGCGATCGCTTCGTGTTCTCATCCGAAGTTCTGTTCAATCCTGGCGCCGCCGATCTGTCGGGCGAGGGCAAGGCCCAGATCGCCAATGTCGTCGAGACGCTGAAAGAGGTCGCAGTCGTCATCCCGCCCGAGATCGACTGGATCATCCGGGTCGATGGCCATACCGACAACGTGCCGCTCTCCGGTCTTGGCGCGTTCCGTGACAACTGGGAACTGAGCCAGGCACGGGCGCTTTCGGTCGTGCGTTACATGCAGGATGTGCTCGGGTTCCCGCCCGATCGCCTCGCTGCGACCGGCTTTGGCGAATACCGCCCGGTCGCCGAGGGCGATACGCCTGAGGCGCACGCCCAGAACCGGCGGATCGAATTGAAACTGACGGAGCGCTGACGAAGATGAGGCAAGGGGGCTCTGCCCCCCGCCGCCGCGTACCGCGGCTGCCCTCCGAGGTATTGTCAAACAGAAGAAGGAACGAGAGCTGGCATCAGCCCACAACGGTTCAGTTGATTTCTTCTGTTCGAAAATACCTCCGCCGGAGGCAGGACGGCCGGAGCCTCGATGGCTCCGGCCGTCCCGTCTTCTCGAAAAGGCGGCTCAGTCCGCCGTGAGCAGAGGCGGCTTCGACCCTGTCAGGCGCGGTTTTTGCGGCTCTTCGACTTCCAGAGCGATCGCGCCGTCCTTGATGACCACTTTGACGACACCCCCCTTGGTCAGACGACCGAACAGCAACTCCTCGGCCAGTGGCTTCTTGATATGCTCCTGAATGACACGGCCGAGCGGGCGCGCGCCCATCTTGTCGTCGTAGCCTTTCTCGGCAAGCCAGTCTGCGGCCCCGGGCGAAAGCTCGATGTGGACATTGCGGTCCATGAGTTGCGCTTCGAGTTGCAGCACGAATTTGTCGACGACCTGCAGGATGACCTCGCGCGAGAGCGGCGCGAAGGAGATAACGGCGTCGAGCCGGTTGCGGAACTCGGGCGTGAACATCCGCTCGATTGCGGCGGTATCCTCGCCCTCGCGCCGGTCGCGACCGAAGCCAATGGCGGCTTTGGCCATGTCGGCCGCGCCCGCGTTGGTCGTCATGATCAGGATCACGTTGCGGAAATCGACCTGGCGGCCGTTGTGATCGGTCAGCTTGCCGTGGTCCATCACCTGCAGCAGGATGTTGTAGACATCCGGGTGCGCCTTCTCGATCTCGTCGAGCAGGAGCACGCAATGCGGGTGCTGGTCCACCCCGTCGGTGAGCATCCCGCCCTGATCGAAGCCGACATAGCCCGGCGGCGCGCCGATCAGGCGGGAGACGGCGTGTTTCTCCATATACTCCGACATGTCGAAGCGCAGAAGCTCAACCCCGAGGCTGTCCGCCAGTTGCTTGGCGACCTCGGTCTTGCCGACGCCCGTGGGCCCAGCGAAGAGGTAGTTTCCGATCGGTTTTTCCGGCTCGCGCAGGCCGGCGCGGGCGAGCTTGATTGCGGAAGACAGTGCCGTGATCGCTGCGTCCTGGCCGAAAACCACGCGCTTGAGGGTCTTCTCCAGATCCTTCAGCACCTCGGCATCGTCCTTCGAGACGTTCTTTGGCGGAATCCGGGCGATCTTCGCGACCACCGCCTCGATCTCTTTCGGTCCGATGGTCTTGCGGCGCTTGGATTCCGCGACGAGGTGCTGCGCCGCGCCGGCCTCATCGATCACGTCGATGGCCTTGTCGGGCAGCTTGCGGTCATGGATGTAACGGGCGCTGAGTTCCACCGCCGACTTGATCGCGTCGTGGGTGTAGCGCAGGTCATGGTGCTTTTCGAAGTAGGGCTTCAGCCCCATCAGGATCTTCACCGTATCGTCTACGGTGGGTTCGTTCACGTCGATCTTCTGGAACCGGCGGGAAAGCGCGCGGTCCTTCTCGAAATGCTGGCGGAACTCCTTGTAGGTGGTCGAGCCCATGCACCTGAGCTTGCCGCCCTGAAGCGCGGGTTTGAGCAGGTTCGAGGCGTCCATCGCGCCGCCGGAGGTGGCGCCGGCGCCGATCACGGTGTGGATCTCGTCGATGAAGAGGATCGCGTCGGGATGATCCTCCAGCTCCTTCACCACCGCTTTCAGCCGTTCCTCGAAATCGCCGCGATACCGGGTGCCGGCGAGAAGCGCACCCATATCGAGAGAGTAGATCGTGGACTTCGACAGGATCTCGGGCGTCTCGCCGCGGATGATCTTGAGCGCAAGGCCCTCGGCGATGGCGGTCTTGCCGACGCCGGGATCGCCGACCAGCAGCGGGTTGTTCTTGCGGCGGCGGCAGAGCACCTGAATGCAGCGCTCGATTTCGGCCTCGCGTCCGATCAACGGGTCGATATCGCCCTTGCGGGATTTGGCGTTGAGATCGACGCAGAATTTCGCGAGCGCGCTTTCCTTGGCCTCTCCATGCGCCTCGGCGCCGTGCTGTTCTTCCTGCTCCTGCGCGCCGGTGACCGGGCGGGCTTCGCCGAAGGACGGATCCTTGGCCACGCCATGGGCGATGAAGTTCACCGCGTCGTAGCGCGTCATGTCCTGTTCCTGAAGGAAATAGGCGGCGTTCGATTCACGTTCGGCAAAGATCGCGACAAGAACGTTGGCGCCCGTTACTTCGGTTCGGCCGGAGCTTTGCACATGGATGGCCGCGCGCTGGATCACGCGCTGGAACGCGGCGGTCGGAACCGCCTCGGAGCCTTCGACGGTGGTGACGAGCGTCTGCAGGTCATCATCTATGAACTCCACCAGGGTCTGGCGCAATTCGTCGATATTGACCGAGCAGGCGCGCATCACCTTGGCCGCGTCGGGCTCGTCCAGAAGCGCGAGCAACAGATGCTCAAGCGTCGCGAGTTCGTGCCTGCGCGCATTCGCAAGGGCCAGCGCGGCGTGGATTGCCTGTTCGAGTGTGTTCGAAAATGACGGCACCTGCGTGCTCCTTTCCTAACGGGCGGAAGGGCCGCGAGGCCCTATGTCCACCGTCGCCTCATACCTTTAAAGATCGGTGGAATTGGGGCGGCTGCAAGTCTTTTCTCGAAGATTTCGGTGCAACAACTGGGCAGACCCCAAAATGTGATCGGATTGACGGCGCCTGTGACAGAATTGTGCGCTTTTCGCCGGGCTTCGTGATCGCCTAGAAGCGATCCTTGCGCGCCCGGATCTCGGCAAATGCTGCGGCGTCGCTGGCGTCGGGCAAACCGATCAAAGCCTTCACTTCAGGCAGGTTGGCCCTCAGGAAGGGGTTGGTGGCGAGTTCTAGCGAGAGGGTCGTCGGGACCGTTGGCCGCCCGGCGTTCCGGGCTTTGGTGATTTCGTTCGAGCGAGATATAAGCGCGGGATTGGCCGGTTCAATGGTCAGGGCGAAACGTGCATTCGATTGTGCATATTCATGCCCGGAACAGACCAGGGTTTCGGGCGGCAGCGCAGCGAGGCGCGACAGGCTTTGCCACATCATGTCGGGCGTGCCTTCAAAGACCCGCCCGCAGCCGAGCGCCATGAGGCTGTCGCCGGTGAAGACAACACCCGCGTCGGCGAAATGATAGGCGATGTGGCCGGTGGTGTGGCCGGAGACGTCGATCACCCGCGCGGCATACATGCCGATGCGGATCAGGTCGCCGGGCGCGACAGCGTCGTTCAGGCGGGGCAGGCGGTGGCGGTCGGCCGCGGCACCGATCACGCGCGCGCCAGTTGCGGCAGCGAGCATTGTCACCCCGGCGATATGGTCGTCATGATGGTGGGTGATGAGGATATGGCTCGCCCGCCACTCGCGCTCGGCAAGCGCGTTGAGGATCGCCGCCGCGTCGGGCACGTCGATCACGGCGGTCGCCCCCGTCGCCTCGTCATGCGCGAGATACGCGTAGTTGTCCGACAGGCAAGGGACGGTGATGACTTCCAGAGGCATGGCTTTTCGGTTCTGTTCGCTTATTGTCGCGGCAGAGTTTTGCCCAAGGCTGGCCGACGCGCAATGCACCTCGATGTTCTGGACCTGAGAAATTTCTACTACCGGACGCAGCTTGGCCGCGTCGCCCAGCGGGCGATCCGCGATCAGGTCATGTCGCTCTGGCCCGATGTGAAGGGGCAGACGGTGGCAGGCTATGGCTTTGCGGTGCCGCTCCTGCGGCCCTATCTGGAGAGCGCGCGCCGCGTCATCGGCCTGATGCCGGGTCCGCAGGGGGTGATGCCGTGGCCTGCCGGCGGGGACAATGTCTCGGTCCTGTGCGAGGAAACCGCCTGGCCGCTCGACACCGGCAGCGTGGACCGATTGATCCTGCTGCACGGGTTGGAGACATCAGAGAACCCCGCCGCGCTTCTGGAAGAGTGCTGGCGCGTGCTCGGCCCTGGCGGGCGCGCATTGTTTGTCGTCCCCAACCGCTCCGGGCTCTGGTCGCGGTCGGACAAGACACCCTTCGGCTACGGCCGCCCTTACTCGATGAGCCAACTCGACGCGCAGCTCCGCAAGCAGAACTTCGCGGCTGAGCGGCAGCAGTCCGCGCTTTTCGTGCCGCCGTCGTCGCGGCGGTTCTGGCTGCGCACCGCGGCGATGTGGGAACGCTTCGGTCTGCGGGTGTCAAGCGTGGTGGCGGGCGGTGTGCTTCTTCTGGAAGCGTCCAAGCATGTCCACGCGCCGCAGCGGCCCGGCCTTGCCGCGACAGTGCGCCGGCCGCTTCGCGTTCTGGATGCGTTGCCCGCACCCGCCGCCGAGCCGATCTGACCGGCGCGCGCCGGGGCCGATCTGACCGAATCCGAGGCGATTCTGGAGGGGTGCGCGGACGATACCTGGCCCTCCGCCGTGCCGCGCCGGTCGCGGTCGGGGGCGATTTACCGTGCGATTGCAGCAACTGGCCCGAATAAGGTCCGAAAGGCTTCACTTTCTCTTGACCAAGGCGGTTGCGAGGGGCGGGGACCTCTGCTAAACCCGCGCCCGATCAAGGGTGGGCGGTTGTTCATCCTGACCAAAGGCCTCTGATTTGAACCAAGGGGCACGGGAAACCTAATCGGAAGGATCGACGTGTCCGAACCAGCTTCGATTTCAGCAGGCATCGCCGGTCGTTATGCGACGGCTGTTTTTGAACTCGTGAAGGAAGCGAAAGGGCTTAAGGCGCTTGAAGCCGATGTCAACGCTCTCGGTGCGGCGCTGAAGGACAGCGCGGACCTCAGGGCGCTGATCTCGTCGCCGGTCTATTCGCGGGCAGACCAGACCCGTGCCGTCAGCGCCATTGCCGCCAAGATGAACCTGTCGCCGATCCTGAGCAACACGCTCGGCCTCATGGGGCAGGGCCGCCGACTGTTCGTCCTGCCACAGCTTCTGACGGCGCTTCAGGCCATGATCGCCGACGAGAAGGGCGAAGTGACGGCCGAGGTGACCGCGCCCGAGGCGCTGTCCAAGGCCCAGTCGGACGCCCTCGCGAAATCGCTTTCGGCTTCGGTCGGCAAGACCGTCAAGCTCAAGACCGCCGTCGATGACAGCCTTATCGGCGGACTTATCGTCAAGGTGGGCTCGAAGATGATCGACACGTCGATCCGCTCGAAGCTCGCTTCCCTCCAGAATATCATGAAAGAGGTCGGATAATGGGAATCCAGGCAGCCGAGATTTCTGCGATCCTGAAGGAGCAGATCAAGAACTTCGGTCAGGAAGCGGAAGTGGCCGAAGTCGGCCGTGTGCTCTCCGTCGGTGACGGCATCGCGCGCGTGCACGGGCTCGACAACGTCCAGGCTGGCGAGATGGTGGAATTCCCTGGCGGTATCCGCGGGATGGCGCTGAACCTCGAAGTCGACAACGTCGGTGTCGTGATCTTCGGCTCGGACCAGGACATCAAGGAAGGCGACACCGTCAAGCGCACCAAGTCGATCGTGGACGTGCCGGTGGGCGACGAACTGCTCGGCCGTGTCGTGGACGGCCTTGGCAACCCGATCGACGGCAAGGGCGCTCTGGGCAACAAGAAGCGCGCGGTTGCCGACGTGAAGGCCCCCGGCATTATCCCGCGGAAATCGGTGCATGAGCCGATGGCCACCGGCCTGAAATCCGTCGACGCGATGATCCCGATCGGCCGTGGCCAGCGCGAGTTGATCATCGGCGACCGCCAGACCGGCAAGACCGCCATCGCGCTCGACACGATCCTGAACCAGAAATCGTACAACGAGGCCGCCGGCGACGATGAGAGCAAGAAGCTCTACTGCGTCTATGTCGCGATCGGCCAGAAGCGGTCGACCGTGGCGCAGCTTGTGAAGAAGCTCGAAGAGAGCGGCGCCATCGCCTATACGATCGTGGTCGCTGCGACCGCTTCGGACCCGGCGCCGATGCAGTTCCTCGCGCCCTATTCGGCGACCGCGATTGCGGAACATTTCCGCGATAACGGCCGCCACGCGCTCATCATCTATGATGACCTTTCCAAGCAGGCCGTGGCCTACCGCCAGATGTCGCTCTTGCTGCGCCGTCCGCCCGGACGCGAAGCCTATCCGGGTGACGTGTTCTACCTGCACTCCCGTCTGCTCGAGCGGTCGGCGAAGCTGAACGAGGATTTCGGCGCGGGCTCGCTGACGGCGCTGCCGATCATCGAGACGCAAGGCGGCGACGTGTCGGCCTTCATCCCGACCAACGTGATCTCGATCACCGACGGCCAGATCTTCCTCGAGACCGAGCTTTTCTATCAGGGCGTCCGGCCGGCCGTGAACACCGGTCTTTCGGTTAGCCGCGTCGGCTCCTCGGCGCAGACCAATGCGATGAAATCGGTCGCCGGCCCGGTCAAGCTGGAACTGGCGCAGTACCGCGAGATGGCGGCCTTCGCGCAGTTCGGCTCCGACCTTGACGCGGCGACCCAGCGGCTTCTGAACCGCGGCGCGCGCCTGACGGAACTGATGAAGCAAGCGCAGTATTCGCCGTTGACCAACGCCGAGATCGTCTGCGTCATCTTCGCGGGCACCAAGGGCTATCTTGATGCCATTGCGGTGAAGGATGTCGGCCGGTTCGAGGCGGGGCTACTCAAGCACCTGCGGACGAACCGCAAGGACCTGCTCGATTGGATCACCAAGGAAGATCCGAAGATCAAGGGTGAGGCCGAGGACAGGATCCGCGCCGCGCTGGACGAATTCGCCAAGACCTTCGCGTAACGCGCGAGGGAGAGGGACAGGGATATGCCCAGCCTTAAGGATCTGAAGAACCGGATCGCCAGCGTCAAATCGACGCGGAAGATCACCAAGGCCATGCAGATGGTCTCGGCGGCCAAGCTCCGCCGGGCCCAGGATGCGGCCGAAGCCGCCCGGCCCTATGCCGAGCGGATGACCGCCGTGATGTCCGGCCTTGCCGCCGGTCAGGCCGGGTCGTCGAGCGCGCCCCGGCTGCTGTCCGGGACCGGCAAGGACCAGACCCACCTTCTGGTGGTGATGACGGCTGAACGCGGCCTCTGCGGCGGCTTCAACTCGACCATCGTGCGGCTCGCCCGCGCGAAGGCGCAGGAGTTGCTTGCAAAGGGCAAGACCGTCAAGATCCTGACCGTCGGCAAGAAGGGCCGCGAGCAGTTGAAGCGCGACTTTGCGAAACTCATGGTCGCGCATGTCGATCTCTCCGATGTCAAGCGTGTCGGCTATGCCAATGCGCAGTCGATCGCGCGCGATCTGCTCAAGCGGTTCGATGCGGGCGAGTTCGATGTGGCCACGATCTTCTTCAACCGCTTCCAGTCGGTGATCTCTCAGATCCCGACCGCGAAACAGGTGATCCCGGCCAGCTTCGACGCCGCAGATGGCGCAGGGGCTTCGCCGCTCTACGACTACGAGCCGTCGGAAGAAGGCATCCTGGCCGATCTTCTGCCGCGTGGTGTCGCTACGCAGATCTTCACGGCGCTTCTGGAAAACGGCGCGTCGGAACAGGGTGCGCGGATGTCCGCGATGGACAACGCGACGCGCAACGCGGGCGACATGATCGAGCGGCTGACGATCGTCTACAACCGCTCGCGCCAGGCCTCGATCACCAAGGAACTCATCGAAATCATCTCGGGCGCCGAGGCGCTCTGACGGAACCGGAGAAACGACATGGCAAAAGCAACTGGCAAAGTCACGCAGGTGATCGGCGCCGTCGTGGACGTGCAGTTCGAAGGCCCCCTGCCCGCGATCCTCAACGCGCTCGAGACGGTGAACAACGGCAAGCGGCTGGTGCTGGAAGTGGCCCAGCACCTTGGTGAGAACTCGGTCCGCACCATCGCGATGGACGCGACCGAGGGTCTCGTGCGCGGCGCCCCGGTCTCCGACTCCGGCAGCCCGATCACGGTGCCGGTGGGCGACGCGACGCTCGGCCGGATCATGAACGTGGTCGGCGAGGCCATCGACGAGAAGGGCCCCGTCAACGCCAAGGAGCACCGCGCGATCCACCAGCCTGCGCCCGAGTTCTCCGAACAGGCGACCGAGTCGGAAGTGCTCGTCACCGGCATCAAGGTCATCGACCTTCTGGCGCCTTACGCCAAGGGCGGCAAGATCGGTCTCTTCGGCGGCGCGGGCGTGGGCAAGACGGTGCTGATCCAGGAGCTCATCAACAACATCGCCAAGGTGCACTCGGGCTATTCCGTGTTCGCCGGCGTGGGCGAGCGGACCCGCGAGGGGAACGACCTGTACCACGAGTTCATCGAATCGGGCGTCATCAACATCGACGACCTGGAGAAGTCCAAGGTGGCGCTGGTCTATGGCCAGATGAACGAGCCTCCGGGGGCGCGCGCCCGCGTGGCGCTGACCGGCCTGACGCTGGCCGAGCAGTTCCGCGACCAGTCGGGCACGGACGTGCTGTTCTTCGTGGACAACATCTTCCGCTTCACCCAAGCCGGGTCGGAAGTGTCGGCGCTTCTGGGCCGCATCCCGTCCGCCGTGGGCTACCAGCCGACGCTCGCCACCGACATGGGCGCGCTGCAGGAGCGGATCACCTCGACCCGCGCGGGCTCGATCACGTCGGTCCAGGCGATCTACGTGCCGGCCGACGACCTCACCGACCC
>JBGSNN010000180.1:0-49061 GCA_041739655.1 Albidovulum sp.
GCCCGCGCCAGTTGCAGCCATGCCTCACCGCGCGCCCGCATCTCCTGCAACGCCGCTTGCCCGCCTTGCTGCGGCAGGCCGGACAACAGGCTGTCAATCCGTGACATCCAGCGCGACGGCACGGTTTCGGCATCATCATCCCGCAAGGCCCGGCTGAGGACGACATTCGACGCGGCGGCGGCCTGCTGGAAGTCATGCGCGGCAAGTCCGATCTGCCGCTCGGGCGACAACAGTCCGGCGCGCTGCCGCATCTGCCGCGAAAGCCAGGGATCCGGGTCGGGTTTGCCGGGCCAGACGCCTTCATTCAAGCCCGCAAGAATGACGAGATCGGCGCCCTGGACACGCGCCTCCAACGTTCCCCATATCGCAACCAAGGGATGCGCCGACTGCGTTTGGCGAAGGGTTTCGGTGGCAAGGACCGACGCTAGGAAATCGGCGTAGTCGGCGGCGTCGAACTCCGGCGCTTCGTCGGCGGCGGACGCCAGGTTCTGCATCACCCGGTGGGCCAGGTCTCCTGCGGCCTCGCGCCAAAGCTCACTTGGGGTCACAGGTTCATCCGGGCCGTCGGCGATGCGCTCTGCCCGCATCAGATGCGTCTGCAGAAGGTCTGAAAGTGGCCGCTTTTCCATAGGGTCCGACAGCTCAACGATATCCGCGACCCATTCTGCCCACCGTATCAGCGCGGTATCCCCGGCGCTCCTGGCCCAGCCGGTGATGAATTTGCGGTCGGGCATCGCGATACCCTTCCGTCTGACCGCCAGTTCAAGCTCGCGCGTAAAGCGCAGATGCCGCCCCCGATCGCCTGCGCCGGTCGCGGTGATCGGGTGCTTCAGAAGTGCCAGAAGCATTTCGGCGGAAACGCCGTGCTGCCCGAGCGCGGCCACCTGCCTCAGGAACCGACCGGGCGCTGACTGGATCAGCGGCCAGCCGGCGCTGTCATCCGGCACGATCCCCCAGCGGTCGAGAGCGGCGGCGACGCGCCGCGTCAGGACCCGATCCGGAGTGATGAGCGCCGCACGCCGTCCGTCTTCGACCGCCTGTCTCAGGATCAGCGCAATCGCTCCCGCCTCTTCGCGCGGGGTCGCCGCCTCAAGGGCAGTGACGCCGCGCATCGCCGCCGACAGGTCGCCAAGACCCGGCCCGTCGGACAGCCAGCGGTCGGTCACGGGCGCAGGTCGCAACGCCAGCGAGAGTACACGGTTGCGACGCCTGTCCGAGACGGTGTCGACCTGCCATTGCGCAACATCGGACGGGCGCAGATCCATCGACCGCAGCAGTGTGAGAAAGCGATACTGCGGGTGGTCTTCAGATCGAAAAATGCCAGAATCGAGACTGTTCCACGCCGATTCCGGCATCTCGAAATCATAGCCGGGCAGAACGACCGCACCTTGCGGCAGGTTTGCCACCGCGCGCATAAACGCAAGCGTTGTGCCTCGCGAGCCGGTCGAGCCTGCGACGATGATCGGATCCTGTGCCGGGGCTTTTCGCCAGACCTCCTCAAGCCGGCTGACGATTTTCCTGCGTCGCCCCTCTGCATCAGGACGGTCATCGGCCGAAAGATAGCGGGTGACGATACGAATGAACCGGAGGCTCTGCTGCCAGTGTCGCGCGTGATCCTCGGCAAAGTCCGGGGCCTCGAAAACCTCCGGGTCTACGCCTTCGCCCTGCATCTCATCGAGAAGCCGGGCGAGGCTGTCGGCAAGGTCGATCGTGGCCGCACCAGAGGTGAACTCGGCACGGCACTGAACCAGCGCCGCAACCAGGCGCATCAACTCCAGCCGTCTGTGCAGGGGCGGCACCGGCAGCGGCAGATCCGGCGCAGGATCAAGCGCGAGATCGGTCACAAGCCGGAGCCGCGGCAGAATTCGGGCACCGTGGTGATCGAAGGCTGCCCGTACCGCGCGCAACATGCGGCCGGTATTGAGGTACAGCGTCACCTGGCCCATTGCCTCGGGTGCATCGCCACGCGATCGTTCGACGAGCCCGCGCACCAATTCGGATGGAAAGTCCGCACCGGGGGGGAGTGCGAATAGCCGGGGACGGTCGGAGTGCTCAAACATGCCCTGAGCCTCGCATATGCGCTTCGGCGAGCGCAATGCTGTCAGGCCGACCGACATCGCAGAAGCCGCCCTTGTGAAGGATGCCGAAGAGGCGACCCTCCGTTATCAACGCGTCCCAGACCAGATTGAGCGAAAACGCCCTGTCCGTAACACGCCCCACGGGTGCACGCTCGATGATCTGGGCGCCGGTGTAGACATAAGGCCCGCCCCGCCTCAGCCGACCGTCCGTGCCGAGGTCGAAATCCCCCATGCCCTGGTATCCGAAGGCCTGATCACGGTGTACGAGGAGGAGGAGCGCCGCCATCCGGTCGGCGTCCCAGTCCGCGCCAAGCTCACTCAGGGGGTTGCCGCCAGTCCAGACTGCATCGGTATTCATCGTGTAGACCGCGCTGCCGAGTAGTAGGGGCAGCGCGGACTTGAGGCCGCCGCCGGTTTCCAGAAGTGCCGCCGTCTCATCGGCAAAAACGATATCTTTGCGATGCGCCAGATGCGCGCGGATCAACTCGGGCTTGTAGTGCAGGTTGACGACGATGTGCGCGACCCCCGCCGCATCAATTTGCCGAAGTGCATGATCGATCAGCGCGAGGCCCCCGACGGCGATCAGGGGTTTGGGCAGGTTGTCGGTAAGCGGCGCCATCCGCGTCCCGAGCCCGGCGGCAAAGAGCATCACGCTGTCGGGCATCTTGCGACCAATGCGTCGATTCGGTCGGGCGTCGGCTCTGGGACCGAGTCCACGACCGCCCCGGCCAGTTCTGATAGAGCCGGGTGAGCGAGGTTGTTTTGCAGATGCCGCCAGACCCGCGGCATGAGATGCGCATATCGCGGCTTGCCCGCATGCAGGATCAGGCGGGCAAAGACCCCGAGGATCCGAAGCGCCCGCTGGGCGCCGATCAGCGCATAGATCGGCGCGAAAGTTGCCGGGTCGCGGCTGGTCAGCTCGCAGAAGAGGTCTATGGTCGCAGACTCGGTTGCCGGTGCCAGATCGCGACGCGCATCCTGGAGAAATGAAACGAGATCGTAGGCGGGATGGGTCGCGACGGCGTCTTGAAAGTCCAGAAGCCCCAGTCGCGCCGGGCCTTGTCGCGCGGGCAGCCAGATAACGTTCTCAGCGTGAAAGTCCCGCAAGCTGGCTACAAGGCGCGCGTCGCCAGCGAAGCGCCCATAGAGTTCGGCGATCAGGTCGGGAATGTGCGTGGCGCTCGCCGGTCGCGACCCACCCATTCCCGGAATGTACCAGTCGAGAAGCAACACCGTCAGTTGCCCCAGTTCCGGACCGCGCAGTCGAGGCAGGTCGCGGGGCTGTTCGTGGCGCTGGAGATCGGCCAGAAACTCGGCTGCTGCAGAGTAAAGCTCGGTCTCCCGCGCTGGGGCAGTGTCCAGAACCCGCGCGAAAAGTGCGTCGCCGAAATCTTCGACAACGAGCAACTCAAGGGGCAGATCGGCGGCGAAAACGACGGGAGCGGAAAAGCCGGTCGTGATGAGCCACCGAGACATGGCCGCAAACCGTGCGCTGCTGCCCGGGATATCCGCCGAAGCGTCCATCAGGATGGCGGATTCCCCACGCCGTGACAGGCGCGTGAATTTTCGTGCAGATGCGTCGCTGGCGATCGGTTGCATCGCCGCGTCTGACCAGCCGACACGACGCAGAAACGCCGCGACTTGTTCCGCATCAGCCATCCGCTCTGCCCCAATCCGGCGCATCCAGCGACGACAGAAGGCTCCGCCAGCGCGGAGCGGTCGCTGTGAGGGTAGCGAGTCGCGATTCGGCATCCTCGTCGATGAGCGCCAGGTGCAGTCCCAGCGCGGTCTTCGGCACCCCCTCGCCGAGCCTGTCGGGCCATTCGATCAGGACGACAGCGGTCCCGAACGCCTCCTCAAGGCCCAGTTCCAAGGCTTGGCCTGGTCCAGTCAGGCGATAGAGATCGGCGTGCCAGACCTCCATGTCACGAAGGTCATAGGTCTGGACCAGAGTGAACGTGGGAGAGGGGATGTCCTCGGTCCGCCCCTCCCGCGCGAGAAGATACCGGATCACCGCCCGACAGAAGTGCGACTTTCCCGCGCCGATCGGACCTTCGATCAGGATGACGTCGCCAGGGACAAGCTGCTCCGCAATGCGCTGGGCCAGCCGTTCGGTCGCCTCCGGCGAGGAAAGCCGGACCTGTGCCGAGTTTGGTGGTGCCGCCCGCGCCGTCATGCGACGACTTTTAGCGCCTCTCCCGGCCCCCGCAAGCAGGATCAGCCGTCAGACGGCCGCCATCCCGGTGAGGGCGGAGTCTGCGGCGGCAAGCACGGTGAAGCTGATGAGTGTTGCGCCGCCCTGCAACGGCAGCACATGGCAATGCAGCGGACGCCCATCGTTGAGCGTGCAGTCACCGCCCCAGTCCGCCCTTTCGCTGATGTCGCAGACAAAGTCGCGGATCTCGCCCCAGATAGGGCCAGGTCGGGCGCGTGACTGCCAATGGCGAACGGAGTCGAGGATACGTGTGGTTCCGAGCGTCGCGGCAGGATCGACGCTCCAAAGCGTCGCGTAGGCCGCGTTCGACATGATGAGTTCCCCCGCGGCGGAAAAGACGGCAATAGCCTCGTCAACCGAATCGATAACGGCCTGACTGAGTTGAATCTCGGTGCGGAAGCTGCGAGTCATCGCGGTCTCGGCGCTGATGTCCTCGATCAGGAAGACAAGTGCACCGTCGGTGTGAGGATGCCCGGTCACACGGTAGGTCTGTCCGGAGGATAGCGCCCAGGTTTCTTCGTACTGACCAGACGCTGCAGCACGTTCGAGTTCGGCGATTTGCTGGCGCCAGAGTCCGTAGTCCTTTGGCTCGGGAATGATGCGGGCCTCGTGAAGACGGTCGAGGAAAGTCGGCAGGCTTGGGCGGGTCGACAAAAACTCGACGCCGAGCGACGTCAGGTCGACCAGTGCCGGATTGAAAAGCTGCAATTGGCGCGAGCGGTCAAAGATCGCGAGCCCGATTGGCACATGTGCGAAGGTCTTGGACAGCGTCTGGATGAATTCCTGCAACGACCGTTCGGCCCGCACGGCGGCATTCGCCGGAATGGCATAGTAGAGCGTACCAGCGCCTGACGCGAAGCTGTGGCAGTCATACCAAAGCTCAGTCATGTGCGGCCGCGCCGGGATCGAGAGCCGCCGCTTGGCATCCTCATGCGGTGGCGTTGGCGTGAAAAGCGCAGGGATTGGCCAGGTTAGCTCATCCTCGTGAAGCTGGTCCCGCTCCATCACTCTGAAAAGATAGGCACCGTTCGCCCAGACGATGGTGCCCGAGGCATCTGTGCGCCAGATCAGCATCGGTGCCTGCGACAGGCACTCGCGCAGCTCGTCAAGCTCGTTCTCCTGCGCGCGGAGGCTGAGACCGTCGACCAGAACGCCGATCCCCTCGCGTGAAGTGTCGCTGACGGTAAGGCGCGTCAGCTCGCCCAGCTTTTCGGCATGGACCCCGACGCCGCTGCCCGCGATACCGTTGAGGTTCACTTCTCCGCTATGGGGTAGGTCGGCCATCTGGCCGAGAAAATGATCGATATTGCGCGACAGGTAGTCAGTGAGCCGCCTCCACTCTGAAGCCTGACCCGGAAGAGATGCCAGGAGCGCGCGTGCCGGTCGTGTCGCATCGACCAGTTCATTGTCATCAAACAGGAACACGGCCTGTTCGAGCGGCCCCTCGCCGCCTTCGGCAAGGCTGGGGCGGCGGCGGTGATGTTCGGCGAGCCTTGGCACGACGACAATTGCGAGTGTCGCCGCCGCGAGCGACGAGGCAAAGATTGTCGCGGCCAGAATTAAAGAAGCAACCATGCGAAACCCGTTCTTCCCTAAGCGTCTTTGCCCCTTGGGACTACTGCTTTCGCAAATGGGTTAAGCCGAGGTTAATGTCGCCTCACATCGGCCTCCGATCAGCTCTGACGCGGCAAATTCTCCCCGATGGTGTCGGCGGGCGTCGCTTCTATGGCCTCACGGTGCCAGACGACATCGACGACAGCGCCGGAACGCGCCAGCCGCTCATCCTCGGCCAGGAAGGGATCGGCGCCATTCGAAAAGCGAAGCGTTGCGCCGGTGCGCTCCAGCAGCGTCTTCGCAATGAAAAGGCCAAGCCCCATGCCGTCGTAGTCGGGGCGGGGGTCGCGCTCTCCGTCGCGCCGGTGCCGCACGAAGGGATCGCCGATCCGGCCGATGAGGTGCCCGGGAAAGCCCACGCCATCGTCCGCGATGCGCACAGCAATCTGACGGTCATTCCAATTGAGGTCGACCCAGACCTGGCCGGACGCGAAATCGACAGCGTTCTGGATGAGGTTTCTCAGACCGTGAATGATCTCGGGTCTTCGCAGGATCAGGGGCTGGCCGGAAAGCGCGGGCGAAGCCTCCTCAGGTGTAAAGAAAAGTGTCTTTCCGCGCGCAATATGCGGCTCGGCGGCTTCGCGGACGACTACGGAAAACGGTGCGCTCCGCATCAGAAGATCGTCCTTTCCCGCGCGCCCCATGGACCGCAGGATGTCCCGGCAGCGGTCGGCCTGATCGCGGATCAGCGCGGCATCGTCCTTCAGCTCGGGTCGGTCGGACAGATCATCGATCATCTCCGTGCTGACCAGTTTGATGGTGGCAAGCGGGGTGCCAAGCTCATGCGCGGCGGCCGCGATCACCCCGCCGAGGTCGGTCAGCTTCTGTTCCCGCGCGAGGGCCATCTGGGTGGCCAGCAGCGCTTGGCTCATCGACTGCATCTCGGAGGCGACGCGCCTCGCATAGACGCCGAGGAAGATGACACCCGTGACGATCGCGAGCCAGAAACCGAAGCCAAAGATCCAGGGAACCGAGATTACTTCACCGCCAGTTTGCATCGGCAGGCTAAAGCGCGCGATGAGCGTCACGAGGATGATCGTGGTCAACCCGATGAAGGCGGTGGCGCGGGACTGAAGCGTGGTTGCTGCAATAGTTGCGGGCGCAAGAATCAGAAGCGCGAAGGGATTATTCATACCTCCCGTCAGAAAGAGGAGAAGCGACAGCTGAAGCGTGTCGAACATAAGGGCGAACAATGTTTCACCCTGGCTTAACCGCCTGCTCTGCGGAAAGGCGATCGTCGAGAAAATATTGAACACGACAGCCGCGCCGACGACAGCGAGGGACATCGTCAGATGCAGCTCAATTCCATAGTAGCGCCAAGCGATCAGAATCGCCGTCAACTGCCCGACAATCGCCATCCAGCGCAAGAGCACAAGCGTCCTGAGCCGGACCCAGTCGCTCGGCGCGTTCAGATCGTGACCCCGTTCAGACGACCAGAGCCCTGAGGGGCGGATATTTCCCATTGCCGTCCTTAATGTCACATCAGGAATCTAGGCAATTGATAGTCGCGTGCCAATGCGCGATCAATGCGCGCACCTGAGACGCGGGGAAAAGACCATGGGCACATCGACACGGACCTATGCGCTGGCGGCTGCCGCGGTAGCCGCGATCGGGTTGACGGCACTCTATGCCATCACGAGATCAGCCTCTGCTGACAGATTTGCGCCGTGCCGCACTTCGGTTGTCTCGGGCGGTGCGGGTGCGATCGGCGGTGCTTTCACTCTCACTGATGAGAGTGGAATCCGCGTCACTGACAAGGAAGTCCTGTCGCAACCGAGCTTGGTCTATTTCGGATATACCTTCTGCCCGGATATCTGCCCGGCCGACACCGCTCGCAATGCTGAAGCCACGGATGCGCTTGAGGAAATGGGATATCTGGTCCAGCCAGTGTTCATTTCGGTCGATCCCAACCGGGACAAACCCGAGGTCCTGAAGGACTGGACAGACTATATTCATCCCAGAATGCTTGGTCTGACCGGTACACCAGAAGAGATTGCTGCGGTTGCGAAAGAGTACAAGACTTTCTATCGGGTGCCCGCGGATACCGCTGATCCCTATTACCTCGTCGACCATATGACGCAAACCTATCTGATGCTGCCGGGCTACGGATTCGTCGAATTTTTTGACCGCGAGACCGATCCGGAGAAGATGGCGTCGAGTGTCGCCTGTTTTCTGGATGCTGCGGCCAAGTGAAATTGACCGCGCGGAACTGTCTCCTTACAGTCTCGGAAACAGCGCGAGGTTTTCCATGTCCGAAGACGGCCGCCCGGATCTTGGGCCTGACCCCAGTTTGCTTCTCGTCGACGATGACGGGCCATTTGTGTCGCGCCTCGCCCGAGCAATGGAGAAACGCGGGTTTCAGACCGAAACTGCTGAAAGTGTCGAGGCCGGAAAAATTGCCGCCTCAATGCGCCCGCCTGCCTATGCGGTCGTTGACCTGCGACTTGGCGACGGCAACGGACTCGACGTGGTCGAGACCCTTCGCGAACATCGTCCCGATTGTCGGATCATCATCCTGACCGGCTACGGCGCCATCGCGACCGCCGTGGCAGCCGTCAAGATCGGTGCGGTGGACTACCTTTCAAAGCCTGCTGACGCCAATGACATCGCCAGCGCACTTCTGTCCGTGGGTGACGCGCGTCCGCTGCCGCCGGAAAATCCGATGTCGGCTGATCGGGTGCGGTGGGAGCATATTCAGCGGGTCTATGAGCTTTGCGACCGAAACATCTCGGAAACGGCGCGTCGTCTTAATATGCACCGTCGAACTCTTCAGCGGATCCTTGCAAAAAGAAGTCCGAAGTAAATTGAAATGTTGATCCTTAGAAAACGCTGCTTGAACTTCGTGTCAAATACGACTTATCTTCTCCCTAGGAATTGAAAGGGCGCAAGATGGCGATTGAACTTGGGACTCTCTCTCTAAAGGACCTGAAGGCTCTTCACGCTCGGGTCGCTCGGGAGATTGAGGGCTTTGCCGAGCGCAAGAAGCTTGAAGCGGTAAAAGCGCTTGAAGACGTTGCGCGGTCGCACGGCTTTTCCCTCGACCAACTTGTTGGAGTGAAGTCTGGGCGAAAGCGCTCGCCGGCCAAACCCAAATATGCCAATCCGGCGAACAAATCGGAAACCTGGACTGGTCGTGGACGCAGGCCGCGTTGGGCTGAGGAGGCATTGAAGTCCGGCAAGTCGCTTGACGATCTGGCGATCTAGGGCCGGGCCTCACAAATCTGCATGGTTGGTGGCAGGCGCCATGATTCTAGCTCCCAAAGCGGAGAGAGATCATGAGCGAGCCTTGCTGGCTACGGGCAGGCAGATGGAGCCGAGAGCACATGGCTCGGAACCGGCGTGCGGCCGCGTTGCTCCTAGCCGATCTCATCCAAGAGCTTACGGTGCCGCTCCACAAAATCGGCCCGCACGTCCATCGGCGGGCGCAGCCGGATTGTCAGGCCGCGGAGCAAGGCGCCCTGTGTTTCGATCGGGCCGAAGAACTTGTCCGCCTCATCGCGTGAGAACCCCGCGATCTGAACGGCCTCCAGCCAAGCAGAGACGCGGTCGGCCTTCTTGATCTCTTTCTTGATCGCAGCGGGAAGCGTGGCAGGCAGGCCGAAGCGAAGATGGATCGCCGCCGTCAATCGTTCATCAAGTGTGCCGTAGCCCGGACCGATGGCGGCCTTCACCGGACTGATCATGTCGCCTATCACATATTCCGGGGCGTCGTGCAGCAGCGCCGCAAGCTTCCAGCGCGCCGCAATCCCTGGGTTCGCACGTGCGAAGATCTCTTCGACAAGAAGCGAATGCTCAGCCACCGAATACGGCCAGTCGCCGATCGTCTGCCCGTTCCAGCGCGCGACGAACGCGAGGCCATGGGCAATGTCCTCCATCTCGATATCAACGGGTGTCGGGTCCAGAAGATCAAGTCTGCGCCCGGAGAGCATCCTTTGCCAGGCACGCGTCGTTTTCAATGTGAGCGCTCCCCTGCCTCGCCGACCCAATCATGTCGATTTCAACCGACGACGCTATCCCTTTCTGGCTTTCCGCGTGATAGTCCCTGACACAGAAGATGGCCATCGGGACAAGTGCCGGAACATGACGCCGCAAGACAGCAGACAGATCGAATATCTGCGCGTCTTCTGCATTCTGGCGATGATGTGGGTGCACGTCAGTCCAGGCATTGCCACGCCCAGCATTGTCTCGGGCGGACAATTCGCAGTTGTCGGACTTTTCCTCGGCGACACCCTCGGGCGGGTTAGTGTCTCGCTGCTGAGTTTTGTTAGCGGCTATCTCTTCTGGGTCCGCGCCCGAAGCCTGCCATTCTTGACCGTTGCCTGGCGTCGGTTCGAAAGCATCCTTCTGCCCTGCCTCGTCTGGAGCGCTATCTACCTTATCCTTGCGGCGTCAAAGATGACGTTCACGGGAACGGTTGCTTCAGTCTTCAGCCGGACCGATGCCGCACCGATGGACGCTCTCAACGCCTGGGCGGGTATCACGGGTCCAACGGCGAACGTCTCGCTCTTCTTCATCCGGGACCTTTTCGTTTCGACACTACTTCTGCGGATTCTGGTGCCTATCCTCGACCGATCACCTTATGCGGTGATTGCCATTGCCCTTCTGATGGGCGTTCTTGGCGACCGGCTACAACCCCTGATCTTTCGCGACAGCATCCTGCAATTTGTTCTGCTCGGCGCCGGGATGGCGCGTCTAGGTGTGTCGCTGACGACGCTTTCACGCCCCGTCATCGCGCTGGTGGCAGGCAGCCTCTTCATTCTCGCAGGATATGGTTTCGCGGAAGGCGCCGCAGCGCACGCGGCGGTGTACCCGTATCTTTCTCTCCTTCTCAGGCGCGTGGGGACCTGCCTGCTCGTTCTTTCAGTGAGCGCGACCCTGATTGATGCGTTCGACGGAAGCGCACATCCGCGACTTGGACGGGCAACGTTCCTTGCCTACCTCATGCACATGCCATTGATCGGCATCCTCTGGGTGGTCTGGCAGCATTTTGTCGGAACCGAGATGGATGCGAGCTATCTGGCCTTCTACCTCCTCGCGCCCGTTCTGGCTTTGATCGCAGGGTATCTGCTTGATTCTCTATTGGATGCCGCCCCCCCGACAATGCAGCTCGCCCTTCGTGGAAAGGTGCGCACCCTGCGACGGCCAAGCCCTGATTGATTGCCGGTCCGGTCTGACAATGGTATCTGAGCGGCAACGACAGATATTCAGGAGTACGGCGGATGCCGAAGGACTACATCGTTCGCGATATCGAATTGGCTGCGTTCGGGCGCAAGGAACTTGACATTGCTGAAACCGAAATGCCGGGTCTGATGGCCCTGCGTGAGGAGTTTGGTGCAAAGCAGCCGCTCAAGGGCGCCCGCATCGCGGGTTCGCTGCATATGACGATCCAGACCGCGGTTTTGATCGAAACGCTGAAGGCGCTCGGTGCGGATGTGCGCTGGGCCTCGTGCAACATCTTCTCGACTCAGGATCACGCCGCGGCTGCGATTGCTGCCGGTGGCACCCCGGTCTTTGCCGTCAAGGGCGAGACGCTGGAGGACTACTGGGCTTACACTGACAGGATCTTCAATTTCGACGAGGGCACCGCCAACATGATCCTCGACGATGGCGGGGATGCGACGCTTTACATCCTTCTTGGCGCACGCGTCGAAGCTGGCGAGAAAGACCTTGTCGAGGTTCCGACCTCGGAAGAGGAGATCTGTCTCTTCCGCCAGATCAAGAAACGTCTGAAGGAGAGTCCGGGCTGGTTCACCAGCCAGCGCGACGCGATCAAAGGTGTTTCTGAAGAAACGACGACCGGCGTTCACCGGCTTTACGACCTTCACAAGAAGGGCCTTCTGCCCTTCCCGGCAATCAACGTAAACGACTCGGTCACCAAGTCGAAATTCGACAACAAGTACGGCTGCAAGGAATCGCTGGTGGACGGTATCCGCCGCGCGACTGACACGATGATGGCCGGCAAAGTCGCCGTCGTTTGCGGTTATGGCGACGTGGGCAAGGGCTCGGCTGCCAGCTTGCGCGGCGCGGGTGCTCGCGTGAAGGTGACCGAGATCGACCCGATCTGCGCGCTTCAGGCCGCCATGGACGGCTTTGAGGTTGTCGTGCTGGAAGACGTGGTCAAGGACGCCGACATCTTCATCACCACGACCGGCAACAAGGATGTCATCCGCATCGAGCACCTGCGCGAGATGAAGGACATGGCGATCGTCGGCAACATCGGCCATTTCGACAATGAAATTCAGGTCGCTGCGCTCAAGAACCACAAGTGGACCAACATCAAGGACCAGGTGGACATGATCGAGATGCCCTCGGGCGCACGAATCATCCTCCTGTCCGAAGGGCGGCTCCTGAATCTTGGCAACGCGACAGGCCACCCGTCCTTCGTGATGTCGGCAAGCTTCACCAACCAGGTCCTCGCCCAGATCGAGCTTTGGACAAAGTCGGGCGACTATGCGCCGGGCGTCTACATCCTGCCGAAGCATCTCGACGAAAAGGTTGCGCGGCTGCACTTGAAGAAGATCGGTGTGAAGCTGACCGAGCTGCGCAAGGATCAGGCCGAGTATATCGGCGTCGCGGTGGCCGGACCGTTCAAGTCGGATCACTACCGCTATTGATCCATGCCGCCTTTCTGTCGGCCCGTGGCGACACGGGTCGGCGGATTGGCGCCTTCGGACTCGGTGGCTGCGGCACTATTGCCTCTGAAAACCACTCTTTCTGCGCCTTTTTACTTTGCCCGGCGCAAAAAATAGACGTTTACTGCCGTGCATCGCGGCGGGCCCAGAAGGTGCGCGCTGCGGAGTGTGTAACGCAAGAGTGGAGATAGACCCATGGGCAAGAGAGACGAGCTGATCGCTAAGTACGCCGACGATCTGAAGAACAAGTGCAAGATGACGCCGGATATGGATCTTCTGACGAAGGTAACGATCGGCTGCGGACCATCGATCTATGACGCTGATGCCGAAACCGTCGCTGCAAGTCAGGCGACCGAGCTTGAGACCGTGAAGAACAACTTCCTGGTCAAGAAACTCGGCCTCAAGGACGGCCCGGACCTCATGGCCGCAATCAACTCCGTGATCGAAACCTACGGCAAGTCGGAGCGGAACAAGTATCGCGCTGTGGTGTACTACATGCTCACCAAGCATTTCCGCAAGGAAGCGGTCTACAAGTAAGGCTGCGCTCCCGACCGGGCCGCACGACCTTGTCGCCTGGTCCGGTCGGCACCGTTGGTTGAAAAGTTGACGCAAATCATTGTTTTTAAATCAGATTGTTTGAAACTATCGCTTGCTGAACGTGGCGTCGCTACGCTAACGTCTCTTCGACAGGCCAGGATGGCCGAGACCTTTCGAGAGTCACTTGTGGTGCAGGGGTGCACAGGGGTGGCGAGGGGTCCCGGTTGGGTGGCCGGGGCCCTTTTGCCGTTTCAGGCCGCCGAAATAGTCGGCGCGGTCGAGCGGGCTGCTCGCAAAGCCACCTCGACGTTGAAGATGCCAGCCGCTGTCTTCCGGACCTAGACGCACTCCTCAGAGCCGCGCTTCACGGGGGCGAACCGCGCGCCGAGAAAGCCGGGCGGCATTTCCGCAAAGGCGATGGCAATGGCGGCATCTGGCTTTGCCCGAATATCCTTGGGGATCAGTATCGAGGCGCTCTACCGCAGGCCGAATACGTCGAAACGTTCACTGCGGCACAAGATCTACCCCTATCTGCTGCGAAGACCGCCCATCACCAGGCCCTCGCGCTCGATCGATATCTGACCTTCGACAAGAGCCGCGGTCCACGTTCATCGCTTGACGTAACGCCCTCCGATCAAGCCTCCTTCAAGCAGCCGATGCCCGAAGCGGTGGCGGCGTGACCGAGGCGGATAACCACAGAGAAAACCGCCCGCAAACTGCTCAGATCAACCGAACGACCGCTCATGAAAACCGGGGACGTTCAGACCAAGAAGCATTGCCGCGAAGATTTCGACATCGAACACGGTGTCAGCTTGAGCGCGTCCGGATCGCAAAGGCCCGCGCCTCAGCCGGGGCCTGGCCAAGGCCCGATTGTGCAATCTGCACGGCCCAGTCACGTTGCGGAAAGCGCCGCGCGGCGAGGGTAAGCAGCGGCGAGCCAGTCGCGGCTGCCTCGGCGCACAGCTCCTTCACTGCGGCCTGTGCGTCCGGACGGGGCATGATGTCGGCCAGCGCAAAACTAAGCGCCTCAGCATGGATCTGGCCATGATCCGCGTTCAGCATTTGTGTCATGGCAGTCGCGTTCGGCGTAAGGCTGGCCATCACTTCTTGCGCCAACGACAGCATCCGGCCCGTGCAGATGCACATTTGCGGCAGGGATAGCCATTCGCCGAACCACGCCGCCCCGTCGCGCTGCTGGCGGTGCAAGGCCGCGCCTTGGACCATCGCGCCAAGCCCGATGACGTGCCGTGCCAGCGCCACCAGCGCCGACGGACCGACGGGGTTTTGCTTCTGCGGCATGGTGGACGACACGCCGCCGTCGCCTAGCGTGAGCTCGGCAATGCCCGACTGGCAGAGCAGGACGATATCCTCGCCCAGCTTGCCCAGACTGCCCGCCAGCCCGGCGGCAAAGGCGGCAAGCTGCGCCGGGCCGGAACGGTCGCTATGCCAACTGTGACCGGGGTCACTCAGACCCAGTTCAGCGGCCAAGGCTGCGCGCACAGCCGGACCATCCCTGCCCATGGCCGACAGTGTGCCTGCGGCCCCTGACAGCGAGACTTGCAACAGGTTTTCACGCAGTGGCGAAAGACGGTCACGCCATCCCACAACCGGCCAGCCCCAGCTTGCCACCACCGCGCCGAAACTAGTCGGCGTGGCCGCCTGACCATAGGTGCGGGCGGCCATCGGCACAGTTGCGGATTCCTCCGACATTTGTCCCAGCCGGGACAGCAGCCCGTCGATACGCGCCTGCCACTGCAAGAGCATCGGTCGCAGCCGCAGGGCAAGACCGGTGTCCAGGATGTCCTGACTGGTGGCCCCCCAGTGCAGGTACTGCATCGGCTCAGTTGCACCCGCGGCCTTGCGAAAGGCGGCAAGCAGGGCTGGCACCGGCACGCCGTTCAACGCAGTTTCCGCGGCCAGTGCGGCGGGGTCGATCACCACCTCTTGCGATGCGCGGTCGATGAAGGCTGCGGCATCGGCCGGGATCATGCCAAGGGCACCCTGAACTCTGGCCAATGCGCCTTCGACGAGCAGCATGGCGCGTATCTCGGCGCTGTCAGAGAACAGGCGGGCCGTGTCGACGTCGCCGAAGAGGTGGCCGTAGATCTGGGAATCGGCGGGGGCGGCGGGCATCTCGGTCCTTCCAGTTACGGGTGCGTGGTCTGGCCCGGTCTTATGCTGCAGGCGCGCGCAATCCAAGGATGGCACGCGCCTGCTGCCACGTCGCCACGGGGCGTTCATATTTGTTGCACAGGTCCACCACCCGTCGCACCAGCGCCGCGTTCGACGGCGCAAGGGTGGATTTGTCCAGTCGCACGTTGTCTTCGAGGCCCGTACGGGCATGGCCGCCCGAAGATACCGCCCAGTCGTTCAGGACGATCTGGTTCGGCCCGATTCCGGCAGCGCACCACGGCGCACCCTCGCCGAACAGGCGGTGAACGGTCTTGATGTAGTAGTCGAACACCTCGCGGTCAGCCGGCATGGCATTCTTCACACCCATTACGAACTGCACGTAAGGCAGGCCGGTGATCTGGCCCTTCTTCCACATCTCGTGCGCCTTGAGGATGTGCGACAGGTCAAAGGCCTCGATCTCGGGCTTGACGCCGTATTTCACCATCTCGGCAGCCAGCCAATCGACCAGATCGGCCGGGTTTTCATAGACGCGGGTCGGAAAGTTGTTCGACCCGACCGAGAGGCTGGCCATATCGGGCCGCAAGGGCAGCATCCCGCCCCGCGTCTGGCCTGCGCCGGAGCGCCCTCCGGTGGAAAGTTGCACAATCATGCCGGGGCAGTGCTTTTCCAGCCCTTCCTTCAGCGCGGCGAACTTTTCAGGGTCGGACGAGGGCGTTTCATCCGCGTTTCGCACATGGCAGTGCGCGATGGTGGCACCCGCCTCGAAGGCCTCATGCGCGCTTTCGATCTGCTCGGACACCGAGATCGGCACGGCCGGGTTGTCGGCCTTGCGCGGCAAGGAGCCGGTGATGGCGACGCAGATGATGCAGGGATTTGCCATGGCTCAGATATCCAGAAACACGGTTTCGCCATCGCCTTGCAGGCGGATATCGAAGCGGTAAACGCCCGGCCTAACCTTGCGCGCCAGCAGGGTCTCGCGGCGCGGGGCCTGTTCGACGAGGTTCAAGACCGGGTCGGCGCTGTTGTCCTCATCCTCGAAATACATTCGGGTGTTGAGGCCGATGTTGATGCCGCGGGCCACAATCCAAAAGGAGATATGAGGGGCCATGGTGCGCCCGTTGCGCCCCATGACACGGCCCGGCTTGATGGTGTCAAAGGTCCAGAGGCCGGTGTCAAAATCAGAAATCACCCGGCCCCAGCCGCGAAAGCCGGGGGCGGCCTCAGCGCCGCGCGGGTCTTCGGGATGGGGGTAGATGCCCGCCGCATCGGCCTGCCAGACCTCCAGCAGCACATCCTTGACTGGCGCGCCGGTGCCATCCAGCACCACACCCTCGACGCGGATGCGTTCCCCCGGCACGTCCGGCCCGGCGATGGTCTGGCCCAGTTCCTGACGGTAGGTGTCAAAGCCGGCAGCACCCGGCGCAAGGCCGATGTGAACATAGGGCCCGGCGGTCTGCGAAGCGGATTCTTTCAGATAGTTCAGAGGCTGAGCCATGTCAGTTTCCCTCCAGCCGGTTCTCGAACAGTGTCGAGCGGCGGCCCCGCAGGATGATGTCGAACTTGTAGGCCAGGCAATCCAGCGGGATGGCCGCGTTCATATCCAGGGGCGCAATAAGCTGGTCGATGGCGCGCGGGTCGGGGATCGTGTTGACGATTGGGCACTGCGCGATCAGCGGGTCACCTTCGAAATACATCTGGGTGATCAGGCGCTGCGCAAAGGCCGTGCCGAACACCGACACATGGATGTGCGCGGGCCGCCAGTTGTTCACCCAGTTGCGCCACGGATAAGCGCCGGGCTTGATGGTGCGGAAGTAGTAGTAGCCCTGATCGTCGGTCAGCGTGCGCCCGCAGCCGCCAAAGTTGGGATCGATCGGCGCCAGATAGGTATCCTTCTTGTGCCGGTAACGCCCGCCCGCATTGGCCTGCCAGATTTCGACCAGAGTGTTCGGCACCGGGCGCCCGTTTTCATCCAGAACGCGGCCGTGGACGATGATACGTTCGCCCACCGGGTCGCCGGACTTGGCGTAGTTCCGGATCAGATCATTGTCGATCGGGTCAATGTCGCTGTGGCCAAAGGTCGGCCCAGTGA
Source organism: Albidovulum sp. (assembly GCA_041739655.1). Classification (GTDB taxonomy): domain Bacteria; phylum Pseudomonadota; class Alphaproteobacteria; order Rhodobacterales; family Rhodobacteraceae; genus Albidovulum. Next base: position 17,299 of record JBGSNN010000180.1, read on the forward strand.
TTTCCGACATCGAGCCTTGCAGCGACAGCATCGCCAGACGCGGGCTTCGCGCGACAGAGGTCTTGTAATCGGGCGTCAGGGCGGGCGGCTGCCAGAGGCGGTCGCGCTGATGGAACTCGGCGGGCTTCATTTCTCCTCCTCGGCCATGGCGGCAAATGTATCCTTGGCGATCTTGACGGCGTGGTTGGCGCGCGGCACGCCGGCGTAGATGGCGACGTGCAGCAGGGCTTCCATCACATCCGACTGGCTGGCCCCCGTGTTGGCGGTGGCGCGGATGTGCATGGCCAGTTCGTGATAGTTGCCGAGGCCCGCGAGCAGCGCGATGGTCAGCATGGAGCGCTCGCGCAACGAGATGGTGTCGCGGCTCCAGACGTGGCCCCAGGCGGCGTCGGTGATAAGCGCCTGAAAGGGCGCGTCGGCGTCGGTTTTCGCGGCCTCGGCCCGGTTGACATGGGCATCGCCCAGCACCCGGCGGCGGGTGTTCATGCCCTGTTCGGAAAGGCTGGTCATGTGTGGACTTGCAGGAAGGGGGCCACAAGCGCGGCCCAAGCGGCGGGGGTCTCGACGCAGGGCAGATGGCCCGCGCCGGGGATTTCGTAGAATGCAGCGCCGGGGATCAGGTCGGCGGTGGCCTTGACGATGGCCGACGGGCTGGCGCCGTCCTCCGACCCCGCAATCACAAGTGTCGGCAGGCGCAGCGCGGCTGTGGCAGCGGTCTGGTCAGCGCCGGCAAGGGCGGAGCAGGCGGCGGTATAGCCGCGCGCGGGCGTGCGGGTCAGCATGGCGCGCCAGAGGGCAAGCTCGGGCATGGCGCGGAAGGCTGGCGAGAACCAACGCTCCATCACGGCGTCGGCAATGCTCTCCAACCCACCGGCGATTACCGCGTCGATGCGGGCTTGCCAACCTTCGGCGGCGCCCAGTTTCGGCGCCGTGTTCGACAGCACCAACGCGCGCACCAGATCGGGGCGGCGGTGGGCCACCACCTGCCCGATCAGCCCGCCGATCGACAGGCCGACAAAGACTACCGGGCCGCATGCCACCTGTTCGATCACCGCAATCGCGTCGTCGGCGTGATCGTCGATCCGCGCGCCGCCGCCCGTGCCGGACAGCCCGTGGCCGCGCATGTCATAACGGATATGGCGCAGGCCCGGCGGCAGCAAGGGCAGCACCCGGTCCCACAGGCGCAGGTCGGTGCCGAGTGAGTTGGAGAAGATCACCCCTGGCACGCCTTCGGGGCCAACGGTCTGCACATGAAGCGTGCCAAAAGGGCGTGTCAGGGCTTGCATCAAGTTTCCTCCCATTCATAATCTATCTCAATGAGTTCAGGGGCGATAATGCGAAATACAGCGATATTGATAATCATATGATTATGCATCCTGCCATCAAACTGCGCCACATCCGGGCGTTTCTGGACATTGCCGCCGAAGGAAACCTGTCCTTTGTGGCGCGGCGGCAGGGGCTCAGCCAGCCCGCTCTCAGCCGCACGCTGTCCGAGATTGAGGATCTGTTGGGCGTGCCGCTGTTTCGCCGCGAAAAGCGACGGCTGGTTCTGACCGAGGCGGGCGCGCTGTTTCGCGGTCATGCCAGCCTTGGCTTGCAGGCGCTGGAGGCGGGGGCCGCGGCGCTGCGGCCCGGTGCCGGGGGCGACACCATCCGTGTCGGCATCCTGCCCACGGCGGCCACGCGGTTGTTTCCGACCGTTGCCCTGCGGTTCCGCGAAACGCATCCCGACACGCTGCTCAAGATCGAAACCGGCCCGCATTCCTACCTGCTCCGGCTTCTTCGCGATGGGGAGATTGATCTGATGATCGGCCGGATGCCGGTGGCCTCCGAAATGGCCGGGCTGGCCTTTGAGCATCTTTACGAAGAGGAAATCGTCCTGGTCGCGCGTGCCGGGCATCCCATGTCCCTGAATCCCTTGCCGGATCTTCTTCAGGCAGTGCCGTTGATTTTCCCGCCCGAGGGCGCACTGATTCGGCGCGCGGTGAACGACTACCTTGTCAGCCTTGGCCTGCCCGGCCTTCGCCCGGCGTTCGAGACGGTGGCGCTGGCGGTGGGGCGCGGCATCCTGGCGGGCTCGGATGCCGTCTGGTTCATTTCTCGCGGGGTGGTGGCGGATGAAGTAGAGCGCGGCGACATGATCGTGCTTCCAACGGGCGCACGGTTTTTGTCGGGGTCGGTGGGCATCACCCGCAGACAGGCGGGGCCAGTGGTGCGGGGTCTCGACCTTCTGCTGCAGCTCTGCCACGGCGCAGGACGACACTAAAGCCGGGGCATTCCCGCAGGCCGTGCGCTGCGTTTCTGGGCGGCGATGCGGAAGGGGGCGTTGGGCGCACCATAGCCCTGATAATTCCCTTGCCGCTGCACGATTTCGAAGAAGAACCCGTCGCTCCGCGGGGCTGAGTACAGCTGAAAGAATTGTCCGCCAGGGTCTTCGTCATAGAGAACCTTTGCCGCGCGCATCCGGGCCACAAGTGCGGCGTCAAGGCCAAAGCGGGCTTCGACATCGTCATAGTAGTTGTCGCCGATCTGCAGCAGCGGAAAATCGCGCTTTGCCAGTTCGGCGGCCGTGGCAAAGATGTCGTCCGTCGCAAAGGCAACGTGCTGGACAGATGCACCGAAGGTATCCTCGACGAACCGCCCTGCGAGGGTGCGCCGCGCCTCCGCCCCGTTCAGGGTGATCCGCAGGCCGCCTGACTGCACCGCCTGACTGCGCACCAAACCATCAGGATCGGCCACGTCCACCATTGGGGCTTTGCGGGTATCGAAAATCGATGCATAGAACAGCGCCCAGCTGAGCATTTCATCATAGGCCATGGTCTGGCCCAGATGGTCGATGCCGGTCAGGCCCGCGCCGGGTGCCGGGGCGGCATCGCTGCGGAAGTCCACCGACCAGATGCGCGACAGGTCGGATCCGGCATCCAGCAGGCGCAGGATGCTGCCGCCCACACCCCGGATGGCGGGGATCTGCAACTCTCCGGATTGTGCGGGCTGCTGGTGATCCTGCGCCAGCATGGCAAGCGCGCGGGAGTGTGCAGATTGTGCATCTGGCACCATCAGCGCCACTTCGGACACGGTCGTGCCATGCGCAACATAGGAAGACCGGGCAAAACCCGTGCTGTCAGTGTTGACCAGCACATTGACGCCGCCCTGCCGCCACTGAGTGACTGGCTTGGACACATGGGTGCCAGCACGGGCAAAGCCGGTGGCCGTCAGCAGGCTTTCCAGACCGGGCGCTTCGGCAGGAGAGGTGGCGAATTCGATGAACTCGACACGCTCAACGGGGGCGGCGGCAGGGAAATCGGGCAAGGCGACGGGCAGGGTGGGTTCAGCCCGGCGGACGCGGTCCATCAGGGAAATCAGGCTGCGGTGGCCGTCTTGCGCCACCAGCCGGGGAAGCCCCGTGCGGAACTGGTCGTTGAATATCTCGAGCGACAATGGGCCCTTGTAGCCCGCCGCCATGACCGCCCGCATGAAGGCGGTGACATCCAGATCGCCCTCTCCCGGCATGTTGCGGAAGTGGCGCGACCAATAGAGCAGGTCCATGTCGATGGCAGGCGCATCGGCCAACTGCACGAAGAAGATCTTGTCGCCGGGAATGCGGCGGATGGTGTCGGGGTCGATCTTGCGGCCCAGCGTGTGAAAGCTGTCGAGGATCAGCCCGACGTTCGGATGATCGGCGCGGCGCACCACTTCCCAGGCGTCGCGGTGATCGTTCACATGCCGGCCCCAGGCCAGCGCCTCAAACCCAACGCGGATGCCATGCGACTTGGCCAGATCACCCAAAGCCGCGAAATCGGCTGCCATACGGTCGATTCCGCCCATTGCGGCGGGATGAACCGAGGAGCAGACCAGCACCAGATCAGTCCCAAGCTGGTTCATCAGGTCGAACTTGCGGGCGGCACGCGCGAAGGCGCGACTACGGTGCGGTTCGGGCAGTCCCTCGAAATCGCGGAAGGGCTGGAACAGCGTGATTTCAAGGCCGTGATCGCGCACCATGCGGCCCACCTCGGCGGGAGTGAAATCCGACGCGATGAAGTCCTGTTCGAAAATCTCGATCCCGTCGAACCCGGCCTTGGCGATGGCCTCAAGCTTTTCCGTGAATGTGCCGGAGATCGAGACGGTGGCGATCGAGGTTTTCATCTGGCGTCCTTTCCTTCGATCAGCTCGCGGCGCATCCGGGCTTCGTCCAGCGGCAGACCGGTGAAGATGCGCCATGCATCGACGCCCTGGCCGAAGAACAACTCATAGCCCGAGATGACTTGCAGGCCCTCGGCGGCGGCATCGGTCAGGAACCGGGTGTCAACCGGAGTGTAGACCGCGTCAAAGACCCATGCGCCACCCGCCAGCCCCGCGCGGGGCAGGGGCGTGCCGTCATGGCCCACCATGCCGACGGGCGTGCAGTTGATGATGCCGGATGAACCCGTCGAAAGGGCTGCGGCATCGGTCCCTGTTCGCGTGACCAGCCCCGGCCGCGCAGCCGCCAGCGCTTCGGCCAGGGCCTCGGCCTTCGGCAGGTCGCGGTCGACAATGCGGAGCTCGGTCACGCCAAGGGCGACCAGTCCGAAGGCCACCGCCTTGCCCACCCCACCCGCGCCGATCATCAGAGCCGGGCCGGGAGCCGCATCTCCGCGCACCCGACGGTAGGCGGCAATGAAGCCGGAATAGTCGGTGTTGAACCCGTGCGGCCCGCCGTCGTCGAAGACCACCGTATTCACCGCCCCGATGGCCCGCACCATGGGATCGTCCACCACCACCTTGGCCGCGGCGCGTTCCTTGTAAGGATAGGTCACATTGATCCCGCGATAGCCCGCGTTCGCGACATGGGCGAAGAGCGCGTCGAATTCCATGCCCATCGTGGCCGGCACCAGTTGGTCGTAGGTCGTCCGCCGCCCGTTCTGCGCCCCGGCCAGACGGTGCAGGCGGGGGGACTGCGAGGCGGCGATGTTGTCGCCGATGAGGCCAAGGCGGATGGTGTCGGTCATGCAACCCTCCTGCCGAAGATCATGCCCCAAAGCGGGGTCTTCGAAACAAAGATCAGGATCACGGTCGAAAACAGCACCAGCGACAGCGGGCTCATCAGTGTGCCTTTCAGCAGCATCCACAGGCTTTCCTGATCCGAGATGATCGCCCGGCGCCAGTTGTCGTCGAGCAAGCGCGAGAGGATCACGCCGAGGATCACCGGGCCAAGCGGATAGCCGTAAAGCTTCATGAAATAGCCGAAGACGCCGAAGCCCAGCATCCAGTAGACGTCCGTCAGGCTGTTGTTCACCGCATAGGCGCCGACGATGGACAGAAGCAGGATTACCGGCAAGAGGACGGTGCGTGGCAGTTCCACGATCTTTACGAAGACGCGGATGCCGGTCAGGCCGAAGATCAGCATGAAGACATTGGCCAGCATCAGAGAGCTGACGATGAACCAGAACATGTCGGGCTGCGTGGTCATCAGCAGGGGGCCGGGGTTCAGCCCGTGGATGAAGAGCGCGCCGATCATGATCGCCGTGACCGCATCGCCGGGAATGCCCAGTGTCAGCATCGGGATGAAGGCGCCGCCCACGGCGGCGTTGTTCGCGGTCTCGGGCGCCACCAGCCCTTCGATCGCACCCTTGCCGAACGGCACTTCGGGGTTCTTGGTCACCCGCTTGGCGTGGTCGTAGGCCATCAGTGCCGCGATATCGCCCCCGGTGCCGGGCAGGGCGCCGATGATGGTACCGATGGTCGAGGTTTGCAGGCCCAGCGGAATGTGGCTGCGCACCAGCGTCCAGGACGGAATGATCTTGCCTATCTTCTGCTTGACCGCCGCCGTGTTGACGGTGTGCAACTGCATCAGGCCTTCGGAGATTCCGAACATGCCGATCATCACGGCCACGAAGGACACGCCGCCACGCAGGGCCGTGGTGTCGAAGGTGAAGCGTTCGGTAAAGGTCAGCGGGTCCATGCCCACCGCCCCGATGCCAATCCCCAGCGCGCCGGAGAAGATGCCCTTCACCAGGCTTTCGCCCGACAGCGACCCCACCAGCAGAATGCCCAGCACCCCGAGCAGGAAGTAGTCGCGCGGCTGAAAGCGGATGGCAAAATCGGCCAGAGACGGCGCAAAGGCGGCCAGCGCAAAGATGCCGATGAAGCCGCCGATGAACGAGACCACGGTGACGATCCCGATAGCCTCGCCCGCGTGGCCCTTTTTCGCCAGCGGATAGCCGTCCAGCGCGGTGGCGATGGCGGCTGGCGCGCCGGGGATGTTCAAGAGGATCGCGGTGCGCGACCCGCCATAGACCCCGCCCATGTAGATGCCGATCATCAGCGCAAGGGCGGGATAAACCTCCCAGCTGAAGGTGAAGGAGATCAGGATCGACACGGCCATGGTGACCGACAGGCCGGGAATGGCACCGACGTAGATGCCGGCGAATGTGCCGAGGGCGATCAGCCCCAGCAATTGCAGGTCTAGGATCGGGATCAGAAGGGCGTGAATGGCTTCCATTTCAGTTCCCCTTTCCGGCGAAAAGGGCCTTGATCCAGGCAATGACCTCGGCTTCGGGCACGATGCCTGCGGGCATCAGGACGGTGAAGACGATGCGGAAGACCAGATAGATCCCGGCCACGATCAGCACCGCCAGCAGGGCTGATCGCAGCAGGCTGTAGCGGCCCAGAAAGCGGATCATGCCGGTGAGGAACAGGAAAGAGGTGGGAAGAAAGCCCAGAGATTTCATCAGCATTGCATAGCCGGCGATGGCAGCGATGGTCACGATCACCGGCAGGGGCAGGATGTCACGCTCCAGCTTTTCGCCGGTGATGGCGCTCTTGGCCAAGGTCTGACGCAGGATCAGGGCGGCGCAGACCAGCATCGTGGCGGTGGTCACCATCGGCACGGCGCCCGGGGCCGACAGGGCTTCGAACCCCGAGATGCCATAGGCCGACCACAGAAGAAACAGGCTGCCCAACACCATGGCAAGGTTGAACACCAACTCGCCCGGCCGTCTTGGTTGCTTTGTCTGCATGGCTTTCCCCCTCCCAAGGGTCAGGTCGTCTTCGGGTCAGTATCTGGTGGCCGGTCGGCTCCTCCCTCCCGGCGTCTGGACTGAAGACGCCGCCCCGATGTTCAGGGAAAAGGGGCGGCGCCGGGTCATGTCAGCGGGCAGATCAGGGCTTGGCGATGCCGAAGTCCGCGGGCGAGGCTTTGGTCAGGCCGGCGCCGTGGATCAGCCAGGCGGTGGTGGACTGCCAGGCGCTCAGGAAAGCCTCGGCCTCGGCCCCAGACAAGGACAGCATCTTGAAGCCGCGGCCGTCGATCAGCGCCACGAAATCGGGGTTCTTGGCGGCCTCGGCATAGGCGGCGACCAGCTTGGCAACCACGTCATCCGGCGTGCCCTTCTTCACGAAGACGCCGAAGAACGGGCCCCAGGGCAGCACATCGGCAAATTCCGGGTTGGTCGAGACGATCGTGGGCACATCGGGCAGTTGCGGCGAGGCTTCCACGTCAAAGAGCGCAATGGGTTTCATCGTACCGCCCTTGATGCCCTCGATCGCCGCACCCAGAACCGCGGGCATCACGTCGATGGCGCCGCCCTGCAGGGCGGTCAGTGCCGGGCCGTCGCCGTCATAGGGCACGAAGGTCACGTCGAGCGTGGTCTTCTGGTTGATCATCGCGGTCACCACCGACGGCAGGCCACCCGGCCCGGTCGAGCCGAACTTCACCGCCTTGGGATTGGCGTTCACATAGGCCACCAGTTCGGGGAAGGTGTTGAACGGCGCATCCACATTGGCGACCAGGATCGGCACGCCACGGGCGATGATGTTCACCGGAACGAAATCGCCATAGTCCTTCTCGCCGAGCTGCATCACCTTGTAGAGCAGCGGGTTCTCGGCGCCGAACAGGATCGAGTAGCCATCCGCCTCGGCATCGGCGACCTGGTTCAGGCCGATCGCGCCGACGCCGCCGGTGACGTTCTGCATCACGATGGTGCCGCCGAGGATCTTTTCGGCATGCGGCGTGATCGCACGGGCCACGGTGTCGGTGGACCCACCAGCCCCCCACTGGATGATGCCCTGGATTTCTTTCTCGGGGTATTCGGCCAGCACGGGCAGCGCCCCGAGGCCCAGTGCGACGACCGCACCGAAAACGGTTTTCATGAACATGTCGGTGTCCTCCCTGACATTACGGCCAGACTTCTCTTCCCAGTCCGGATGAGTGCAGTGTCACGCAGGTCGTGGTTAACGGCAAATACCGATGTTACGATTAACATAACCTGATGTTATTTGTGGCGAGGCTGATCCCAAGTCCTGCGCGCCGTGGCTTCCGACATCTCGTGGCGGAAGCGATCGATCGTAAACTCAGCAAAACTGGACAGTTGGCGCCCGCGCTTCTGAACCACATAGGCCGTTATGGCGGCGTCTTCCTGCAGCGGGCGGCGGATCAGACCAGGCATATACACCTCGGCCACCGAAAATTCGTCGATCACCGCCACGCCAAGACCGTGTCGTACCAGGCTGACCGTGGTCTGCGCGAATCGCCCGCGCATGGTGTGGTGCGGCTCAAGCCCTGCATCGCGGAACGGCCGGGCCAGAATTTCGCCGTAGGGGTCGCCGGGGTCGACGCCGACGAACGGAAACCGGATCAGATCATGCACCGACACGGTGTCTTGCGCCGCCAGCGCGTGGCCTTCGGGCAGGATCGCGACGATACGGCCCGTCACCAGCGGTGTCGATTCTACGGCCGAATTTTCGACTGGTGAAGACATGAACACGATCTCACCGCGTTCCAGCAGCAGGTAATCCAGAGTCTCTTCGATCTTGAGAATATCGAGGTCGATCATCAGATCGGGAAACCGCGCCCGGATCGTGCGAATAGCCCGCGCTGCGATGAACTGCGCGATCGAGGGGGCAGATGCAAAGGACAGCGCAAAGTCCTGCCCTTTCTGCACGGAAGAAACGGCAGTGTTCAGGTTTTCGACCTGCCGATAGACCTGATTGAGCATGGCAAAGATGGCATGGGCCTCCGGTGCGGGCACGAACACCCCCGCCCGGCGTTCGAACAGGCGGAAGCCGAGACCATCCTCGGTATGCTTGATGAGGCGGCTGATGCCGGGGGCCGAGACATGCAAGAGGTTCGCCGCACCCTGAATGCTGCCCGCGATCATCACAGCGCGCACCACTTCCATTTGCCTCAGGGTCATTTCCTTCATGCCGTCATGTTAGCAGGGCCGGCGCAGAGGCATAGAGGGTTGATTTTTGGAATATCATTCCATTATTAAGGGGCTCTCTGCCGAAAGACCGCCATGACCGCCGCAATCAGCCGCACCCTGTCTGCCCTTGAACTCCTGTCCCGGCACCCACAAGGCCTTGCCGTGCAGGCTGTTGCCGGCGGTCTTGGCATTGCGCCCTCTGCGGCCCACCGGCTGCTGAACGATCTGCGGCAGGCGGGCTATGTGCGGCAAGACCCGGAGACCGGGGCCTATGGCCTGACCATCCGGCTGGCCGCCATGGGCCTGTCCTGGCTGGGGAGGACTGGCATTCCCGACGTTTGCCAGCCGGTTCTGGACGATCTGGCGAACACCTCGGGCGAGCTGGTGCGACTTTCGGTGGCTGACGGTGACCGACTGGTCTGGGTGGCCTTTGCCCAAGGCGCAACCGGCGGTCTGCGCTATGATCCCGCACGCGAACAGGGGGCAGAGGCTTCGCTGGCCTACAGCGCCAGTGGCCGTGCCTGGGCGGCTACGCTGGATCAGGGCGGTGCCCGGCAGCTGATTGCGAAGCAGGGGCTTATTCCGCCCGAAGGGGCCGCAGACAATGTCAGCTTGACGATGGACCAGGCACTTGAGCTACTGATCCGCATACGGTCGGCAGGCCATGCCGAGGCTGTGGATTGCTTTCTGGCCGGAATGGCCGCGATTGCAGTGCCCCTGCCTGCCGACGGACCTGCACCAGGTTGCCTGTCGATCGCAGGCCCGGTGGTCCGCCTGACTGCAAAGCGCCGGGCGGAATTGTTGCCCGCGTTGCAAGCGGCAGCAACCGAGATTGTCGCTATTCTTCCGGCCTCGGGTTTCTTCCGGAGGGTGCGATGACAGAGGAGTGTGACGTTCTGGTCATCGGTTCCGGGGCGGCTGGCCTGGCCGCCGCTGTTACTGCCGCACAGTGCGGACTGCGGGTGATCGTGGCGGAGAAGGATGCCGTGCTGGGCGGCACCACGGCCTGGTCAGGCGGATGGATTTGGGCGCCAGGAAATCCGGTCTGCGCGGAGGCCGGAGTCAAAGACAGCGTTGAGGCCGCCGAAACCTATCTGCGCGCCGTCCTTGGCGACCATTTCGACGCCCCGCGCGTGCAGGCATTCCTCACCCATGCCCCCCGGATGGTCGGCTTCTTCCGGTCGCAGACCGCGCTGGCGTTTCAGCCCGGCACACATATCCCCGACACCTATGGCCATCTGCCCGGCGCGGCTACTGGCGGGCGGTCGATCATTGCGGCGCCCTATGACGGACGGGCCCTTGGGCCGCTGATCCGGCTCTTGCGCAGGCCGTTGCGGGAAACAACCTTCTGGGGGCTGACCATCCAGTCCGGACCGGACCTGCGCGCCTTCATGACCATGACCCGCAGCCTGAAAGCCTTTGCCCATGTCGCCCGCCGGATGACCCGCCACTTGTGGGATCTTGCCCGCCATGGCCGCGCCATGCAGCTGCGGAATGGCAGCGCTCTGGCGGCCCGCCTGATCCGGATCGCCGCCGATCTGGGGGTGACGTTCCACGTCCAAAGCCCCGCCGTGCGGCTCCTCACGGAGGGAGAGGGCGTCATCGGGGCGGTTTTGTCCAAGGATGGGGCCGAGGTGCCCATCCGCGCCCACCGGGGCGTGGTCCTTGCCTCGGGCGGGTATCCTTGGGATAAAGCCCGTCGCGCCGCTCAGTTCCCGCATGACGAAACCCACCGCAGCCTGGCCGTGCCCACCGCCACTGGCGACGGTCTGCGCATGGCCGAGGCCATCGGTGCGCGTCAGGGCCAGACCGCCAGTCCCGGCGCCTGGTGCCCGGTGTCGGTGGTGCGCTGGCCGGATGGCCGCGAAGCGCCGTTTCCGCATATCATCGAACGCGGCAAGCCGGGGCTGATCGCGGTGCTGCCGGACGGGCAAAGGTTCTGCAACGAGGGGATGGGCTATCACGATTTCGTCGAGGCGCTGCTGAACGCCACGCCGGAAGACCAGCCGCCCGAAGCATGGCTGATCACCACCCGCGCTTTTCAGCGCCGCTTTGGCCTTGGCGTCTCGCGCCCCTTCCCGCTGCCCCTGCGGCGCTGGCTGCGAAGCGGATACCTGAGGTCGGGCGACACGCCCGAAGCCCTGGCCACCTCCTGCGGAATCGACCCGGCAGGCCTGCGCGCAACGCTCGACCAATGGAACCGCCATGCAGCGCAGGGCCAGGACCCCGCGTTTCACCGCGGCACGACACCCTACATGCGCCGGCAGGGCGATCCCGCCCACCGCCCCAACCCCTGCGTGGCCCCGATCGACCGCCCGCCCTTTCTGGCCGTCAGGGTCATCCCCGGCAGCTTCGGCACCTTCGCGGGCCTTGAAACCGACGCCGCCGCCCGGGTGCTGCGCGATGGCGCGCTAATCCCCGGCCTCTATGCTGCGGGCACCGACATGGCATCTGTCATGGGCGGGTTTTACCCAGCAGGCGGCATCAACCTTGGCCCCGCGCTGACCTTTGGCCATATCGCCGGCCTGCACGTCGCGGGCCGACTGGAGACCAAGCCATGACCCCGATCTCGCTGGCGCATCTGACGGTGCTCGACCTCGCCCCGCCCGAGATGATCCGGCTGGCCGCGGAGGTGGGCTACGACCGGGTCGGCCTTCGGCTGATCCGTGTCACCGACAGCACCCCCGGCTATCCGCTGCACCAGGACCCCGCCGCCCTGCGCGCCACCAGTGCGACGCTGGCCGACACCGGCATCACCGTCAACGATATCGAGTTCATTCGCCTGACACCCGATTTCCACGCGGAAAGCCTGCTGCCCTTTCTGGATGCTGGTGCCGAGCTTGGCGCCCGTCATGTCATCTGCGCGCCCTACGACCCGGATTTGTCGCGAATGTCCGACAATCTGGCCACCCTGCACACGCTCGCCCGCCCCTTCGACCTCTCCTGCGCTCTCGAGTTCTTTCCTTGGACCAACGTTCCCGACCTCGCATCCGCCCGTGCGGCAGTGGACCGGACCGGCGCCGATGACGTGGGTATCCTGGTCGACACACTGCACTTCGACCGGTCTGGCAGTTCACTGGCCGATCTCGCGGCCCTCCCGCCGCTGCGCCTGCCGTTCCTGCACCTCTGCGATGCCCAGGTCGCTCCGCCCTACTCGACCGAGGACCTGCTGCACGCGGGCCGCGCCGAGCGGCTTCCCCCGGGCGAGGGCCAGATAGATCTGAAATCCATTCTGGCCCGCCTGCCGGGAGGCGTGCCGATCGCGCTCGAGGTGCCAATGACCAGGCTCAGGGCGCAAAACGGCAATTATCACATTGCTTCGCGGGTTCTTCACGCGGCGAGGCGATTGCTGGTGTCCACTGGCAGGCTCTGACGTGAGCCTGGGCACGGACACGCGCCACTCCATCACCTTCCGTGACCGGCGGAAGCTTCCGCTTTTGCCGACAGTACCTCGCATACATCAAGGTCCAACCAGGAGTCAGGGAAACTACTGGCGAAGCCCGACTGCCGTCTCAACGGCACATATGCGGATTCGACTGCCAGGTTTGCGGCACCCGGCTTCTTCCGGTCTTATGCGGGGCCCCGGCCCCAGGATTGCCTTGGCGCGATCGGCCTTCAGGCCATCATCCAGAAGGTGAGGACGACGCGCGTCTTCGCGAGCTTGGCGCCCATCCACGTCGTCGGGGCTCAGGCGTTTGGCAGCCGGCAGCTTGCCCTGGAAGCGGCGCGGACCTTCGCGAACCTCTTCGGCGCGAGGCAGGCGTCTACAAAACCAGGGGCTATTCACTGACAGGCAAGAACACCCGAATCGGGTCGGGTGCGAGTCGGCGAAACCCATAGTGCACGTAGAGCGCCCGGCGACGGGAGGTCCGATCAGAACCACCGCAGTCGGGAACGGCTCGCATGACGACAGTGACGCCAATCGCTTCAGCAGGAGCGGCAATCCGGCGCAAGGCATCTGCAAGCAGATCACCCCCGTAGCTGCCGCCCCGGAACTTCTGGTCGCGACCAATCATGGAAATGCAAGCTGCCGGAATGGTGCCATGCGCGCGCCGGGGCCGGATGAGCTTGTTGGCCATCTTCTAGAAATAATTGTCGACCTGTTCGATACCCCGAGAAAAAGCCGTTCGATCATGCCTCGAAGGATCGAACGGCTCGATGGTGAAACCAACCGGATGATAGCGCCCGAGGGGGGCGTCCATCCCATCGCTTAAAGATCAAGACGCTGGATGCAGGTGTAACGCGTCCGGCCAGGGAGCAGAGACGGTCCGAAGGATGAGTATACCCGGACTGGCGCGTTGAGGCGCGCGAGGCCGGTCGGATGTCGCCTTCCGACGCCACACCGGGGCCTCGCGGTCCTTCATCGGCGAACGCGAAGGACGCCGGCGGCGGGCAGGGTGCCCTCGGGGCTTTCTGCAGGATGAGGGTTGTAGTTGAACCAGAAGCGTTCGGTTGCCGTATCGCAGACCCGCACGCCGTGGGGCAGCGCGACGGTATCGATCCCGGTGCGGCACGCGACATCGGCGACAATCCGGTCGAGCAGTTCCGCATCGCCCCAGCCGCCGACATAGGTGATGTGATCCTGCCGCACGGCGACCGTCGCGCCGGAGGCATCGATCAGGATCGGCGCAAGTGCGGTTTCAAGGCCCTCGCGATAACCTGTCACCGCGCCGCCGCCCCGAACCTGTACAGGCATATCGGGACGCAGGCTTTCCACCCGCGATACCCTCACGTCGAGACCGGGGAAAGACGGCGGAAGCGGCACCGGTATCGAGAAATGCGCGTCGCGGGCGCCGCTTCTGGGGCCGATCACGACGTCACAAGTGCTGTCGGCAAGCGCGGCTTTCAGATCGTCCGGCATGTGTATCAGCCCGGGCGCGAAAACTGCGCGGTAGCCAGAGAAGTCACGCACAGTGGGCGCAAGGATATCGACCGACAGACCGGCCCGGCGCAGCGCCCTGTAATGATCGAAAACCAGCGAGAAATAACTGAGCCCCCGCCCATGCGGCTGTACGCTCCAAGCCCAGTCCGCGTCGTAGTCGAAGATCACCGCGACGGGTGCCTGCACGGGCGCAACCTCAGGCGCGTCGGCAAGCTCACCGGCGACCTGCCGCGCCTCAGCCAGCGCCGGGGCGTCGGCGCTGTCGGGGCGCAAAAGGCCGGCGTGCATCTGCTCTTGCGCGAAAGGCGCCTGTCGCCAGCGGAAGTAGCACACCGCTTCGGCGCCATGCGCAAAAGCCTCCCAGGTCCAGAGCCGGACCATCCCTGGCAAGGGCGCAGGATTATAGGGTGCCCAGTTCACCGGCCCTGGCTGTTGCTCCATGATCCACCAACGACCGTGCCCGACCGCGCGGTAAAGGTCATGGTGGAAGGCCTGGAAATCCGGATCGCCCTGCCGCGCGAAATGCCGCTGATCCGCGACACTTGCCCCGACCCGGTCTTCAAGGAAGCCGAGGGGATAGCTGTCCCATGAGGCGATATCGAGATCGGCACCAAGCGCGAAATGGTCAAATTCGGTGACCCGGCCCATGTAGTTGTGCGCGATGGGCGCATCCGAATGCGCGCGGATGATGTCAACTTGCGCGCGGTTGAAGCGCACGACCTGCGCCGAGGAAAAGCGACGGAACGCCAGGCTATGCGCCGGGTTGGGTTCGGTGACGGTCAGGTTCGGCAGGTCGATATCGGCGAAATCGGCGTAGTCCATCGACCAGAAGACGTTGCCCCATGCGCGGTTCAGCGCAGCAATGTCGCCACCGTTTCCGCCCGCTGCGGGAAACTGACGGCGCAGCCAGTCGCGAAACGCGCTCCGTGCGGCGTCGGAATAGGAGATGGTGGTGTCATGGCAGCCATATTCGTTATCGGTCTGCCAGGCCCCGATATGCGGGTTGCGGCCATACCGCTGTGCCAGCGCGGTCACGATGCGGCGGCATTCGTCGAGGTAGCCCTGGTGGCTGAAGCAGTAGTGCCGACGCGAGCCAAACTTTCGCAGCCGACCCGCGGCATCGACCGCCAACATGTCCGGATGACGGTCCAGCACCCATTTCGGCGGTGTGGCCGTGGGCGTACCCAGAACGACGGTCAGCCCCGCCGCGCCAAGCGTCTCGATCGCACGATCAAGCCAGCCCCAGTCGAAGTGGCCGGGTTCGGGCTCGATCCGCGCCCAGGCAAACTCGCCGATGCGCACCCAGGTCAGGCCGGTGTCGGCCATTCGGCGGGCATCATCGGCCCATTGCGCTTCGGGCCAGTGTTCGGGGTAATAGCAGACGCCGAGGGTGCGGCGCATGGCGGTCATAGCCGAACCTCCGGATCGGCAAGGCCCGCGACAGCAATTCGGGTGCTGTAGGTCTTGCCCGCGCCATCGCCTTCGACCCCATCGGCCGCGGTGGTGATGTAAAGCGTCTTCAGATCGGTGCCACCGAACGCCGGGCAAGAGGTCTGTGGCGTGGGTACCTCCACGGTTTCCAGAAGCCGTCCATCCGGTGCGTAACGCGCCACGCGCGATGCCCCCCATTGCGCGTTCCAGAGACAGCCCTCGCTGTCCACGACAGAGCCATCGACCCCAAGCGCGTCGCTCACGCCAAGGTCGAGGAAAACCTGAGCCGCACCCTCCGGCCAGCCGTCCGCAGAGGCGAGCGGCTGGCGCATGATCTTGCCGACCCTGGTGTCAGCGTAAAAGGCCGCGCTTCGGTCAGGGGCGAAGCAGATGGAATTGCTGATCGTCACCTGCGTGACCAGTCTCCGCAACTCACCCCGGTAGAAGCGATAGATCGCACCCGCCTTCGGCTCGGCGTTCTTGCCCATCGTCCCGATCCAGAACCCGCCCCAGGGATCGGCGCGGCCGTCGTTCGACCGGGTCTCGACCCGGTCCGTCTCAAGCGCGACGACACGGTTTCGCTCGCCGGTGCCGATGGCGAAGCGGTAGAGCCCGCTCTCGCTCGCGATCAGGAGCGTGTCGCGATCAATGCGGCCGGCGGCCGAGACATGTTCATCGAACTGCCAGTGCCGCGCGCCACCCGCGCCTTTGACGTGAAGGCGCTTGCCGAGGATGTCGAACCAGAAAAGCTCCGCCCGTTCCGGATGCCACATCGGGCCTTCGCCAAGGGCACAGCGAATATCGGAGAAAACCGCGACGCTCATGATGCAAAGACTTTGTCGTAGGCGCCAACGACGGCGCCGGCGCGTTCGGCGACTTCGTCGGCGTTCATGCCGGGCTTGTAGATCGCCGTGCCGAGGCCGAAGCCGGTGATGCCCGCCTCGTGCCACTGGGCAAAGTCATTTGGCCCCACACCACCGACGGCATAGGTTCGCGTTCCTTGCGGCAGGACCGCGCCGATGGCAGACAGCCCCGCCGCCCCCAATCGGCTGGCCGGAAATATCTTGATCCCGTCCGCGCCCGCACGCAGTGCCGCAAAACATTCGGTCGGGGTGAAGACACCGGGATAGGACAGCAGGCCCGCAGCCTTTGTCGCGCGGATGACATCGGGATTGCAGTCGGGTGAGACAACCATCTGCGCACCGATCCTGACCAGAGCGGCGACTTCAGCGATAGTGAGAACCGTGCCCGCGCCGACGATGGCCCTGTCCCCGGCAACGACGCGCATGCGCGCGATACTGTCCAAGGGTTCGGGCGAATTTAGCGGCACCTCGATCCGGGTGATTCCGGCCTCGATGAGCGCCTTTGTGATCGGCGCCGCTTCGTCGGGGCGAATGCCGCGCAGGATGGCGATGATTTCACGGGTCATAGGGCGTGTTCTCTCAGTTCGGTGTAAGCGGCGCGAAGGCCATTCAGCGTCATGTCCTCGGCGTTGACAACGCGTGGAGCCACCCCTTGCGCCGCCAGCGCGCTCTCGTAAGCCGACGCGATGCCGCTTGCGCCCACGATCACCACGTCACGGCCGAGCCAGTAGGGCCGTGCGGCGGCGAGCTCCGACCCAATGAGCAACCCCGAAAGACGGGAGCGCGCGACAACAGCATCGAGCCCGGCCAGAAGCGCTTCTGCGCGCAGCGCGAAGAGATCCCCCGCCAGAGCATGGGGATGCGAGATCGCATGGGCCACGGCGTTTCCAAAGCTTTCACGGTCCAGCCCCGAGGCGGCCACTGTGTGACGCAGGACCGATTGGCCTGACAACAGTGCAAAGATCTCGCCCGTCATGAAGGTCCGAAAGCTCACGACTTCACCCGCGCTGACATGGGCCCATTTGCAATGGGTACCAGGCAGGCAGAGGACGCCGTCAAAATCCGGCTCCGTCGCAAGGAAGCCGGCAATCTGGGTTTCTTCGCCCCGCATCACGTCAGCGGGCGAGGTCTGGCTGAGACCGGGGAGGATATGGACTGAAAGCCGCTTGCTGTGGGTCTGCACATGGACCGCCTGCACAATGCCCGGCGGCGCGCTTGGAACCGGCAGGTAGCGTGCCTCGGCCCATCCCTGGCGCGACCCGGCCATGCCGCAGCAGATGACGGTCAGATGCCCGTCGGTCGGCAGATCGTCTGTCAGAAGCGAGAGCAGAACGGGCTCGAACTCCGCGGGCGCAAGCTTGCTCATGCCCTGGTCACTTTCCCGGCGTCCGAGGATCGCGCCCGAAGGCGCCATCCGCCACAGGCGCAGGTGTGATGTCCCCCAGTCCACTGCGATCCAACAGGGCTGTGTGATCGCTTCACTCATCCCGTCACCACCACGCCACCGTCGATGACCAGCGCCTGTCCCGTCATCATCCTGGAGAGGTCCGAAGCCAGGAACAGCACGCCGCCGACGATATCCTCGGGCGCCAGCGCGTCCCGCAGGCACTGACGATCCAGATGGGCGGAAAGTCCCTCGGGTGTCACCCAGAGGTCCTTCTGTTTCTGCGTCAGAACCCAGCCCGGTGCGAGCGCGTTTACGCGGATACGGTCGCCCCCGAATTCACGGGCGAGTGCGCGGGTCAAGCCATTGATCCCCGAATTCGCCGTGACATAAGCTGGGTAGACGCCATTTCCCATCATGTAGCTGATCGAGGTGAAGTTGATGATCGACCCGCCGCCTGCCGCCTGCATTCCTGGAATGACCGCCTGGGCGGCAAAGAAATAGGCCTTGAGATTGATCGCCATCGCCCAGTCCCAGAATGCCTCGTCCGTCTCCAGGGTCTTGTGCCGCTTGTCGTTGGCGGCGTTGTTTACGAGCACTCGCACCGTCCCATGCATCGCTGCCGCCTGATCGGCCGCCGCCCTCAACGCGGCGGTATCCGTAATGTCGCAGGGGATGAAAAGCGGCCGTCTGCCGGTCTTTTCCTCCATTTCCTCGCAGAAGGCAGCGGCGTTTGATCGCTGGACGAAGGCAACGTTCGCGCCCTGCCGCAGGAAGCCCTCGGTCAGACATGCCCCGATGCCTGACCCGCCACCGGTGACGAAGACCGAGGCGCCGTTCAGATCGTGGAAGGTAGCCGGAATGTCCATCAGCGTCTCCCCCGATAGGGCCGCTTGTCGTGCGGGTCACACTTCCTGCGGTTCTTGGTCATTGGCGCCGTCCTTCGAGAACCCACATCCGGTCGGGAAAGCTCCACGGCAGATTTATGCCATGGTTCATCAGGTATTGCCCGCTCAGCTCCAGTGGGCCGAGCTTCACCGCCTGCGCGCCTCGGGACAGGCGCACGGCATCGGTCCGGTTCACAAGCTCGATGCGGTAGGTTGCGTCCGGTTGAAGGCAGGTCAGCCGCAGCGGCCGGGGCGAGACCTGCTGCGACGCTGCGGCCTTGCCGGCGAAGACGACGAAGCGGTCGCCACCCTCGGCAAGTTGCTGTTCGGCGATCACCGCCGGGTCGGCACTGTCGAGTCGCAGGATGTCGGCGCGGCTCATCCAGCTGCGGTTGCGCTTCCACCAGGCGGTCACCTCGGTCAGCACATGCGTCTCTTCCTCGGACAACTCACGTGGATCCATCTCGAACCCCATGTGGCGCTGTGCGGCGACCCAGGCCCGGAACCGGATGTCAAGCACGCGACCGGAGGTGTGGCTTTGGCGCGGGCCGACATGGCTCCCGGTGACGACGAGGGGCAGGAAGATCGCTGCATTGTGCTGGATCTTCAGCCGTTCGCGCGCATCGTTGCTGTCGGAGAGCCAGACTCTGTGCGTGCGCTTGAGAATGCCGAAGTCGATCCTGCCGCCGCCCGAGGCGCAGCTTTCGATCTCGACCTTGGGGAAGGCCGCGCGCAGCCGGTCGATCAGGGCATAAGTGCCGCGGGTCTGGGCTGCGTCAGGTGTCGGCAGGACGCGGTTGTGGTCCCACTTGATGTAATCGACCTCATGCCCCGAAAGCACCGCCGCGATGCGATCGAAGAGGTAGTCGCGCACCTCTGCAAGCGCCATGTTCAGCACCATCTGGTGCCGACCGGGAATCTGATCTGCCGCGCCCAGAACCCAGTCGGGGTGACTGCGGCAGGTGTCGCTGTCGAGATTGGTCATCTCCGGCTCGAACCAGATGCCGAAGGTCATGCCAAGGTGGTGGATATGGTCGATCAGCGGCCCGAGGCCATCGGGGTATTTCCGCGCGTCCACGACCCAGTCGCCGAGCGAGGTGGTATCGTCGTCCCGCGTGCCGAACCAGCCGTCATCAAGGACGAACCGCTCGGCCCCAAGCGCCGCCGCACGGGTCGCGATTTCTTTCAACTCAGGCAGCCTGTGGTTGAAATAGACCGCTTCCCAGCAGTTGTAGTGGACAGGCCGATCGCGGGCCGGATCGGGAAACGACACGATCCGCTGGCGCAGGTGGCGCTGGAAGGCCGTGGCGCAGCCATTGATCCCGGCGTCGGAGAAGCAGGCGTAGAGGGGAGCCGTCTCAAACCGATGCCCAACCTCGCCTTCGGTGCCCGCGGCGTTGCCGAACTGTATCTGCCGCCGCCCGTCCGGCAGTTCTTCCGCGATCATGCGGTGACCGCCCGACCAGCCGTAGTGGAATCCATAGACCTGGCCTTGGGTGTTCGTTGCGCCGCGGCAGGGCACGATGAGGCCGGGGAAATGTTCATGCCCGGTCCGCCCGGTCCGGCTTTCGCGGGCGCGGATGCCCGGCGACCAGGGACTGTGGATCATCTGGAACTCGTCGCACCAGCGGCCGGCGAAGTCGATCATCTCAGCTGAAAGCTGTGGCGCGGGAAAGACCGGCGCGGCCAGCCAGTCGAGCCACACCGGCGCGGCGCTTTCGATCTCGGCCGAGGCCTCGATCAGGCCGGTCTCGGGGTCGATCGCGAAGCGGGCACGATAATCAAGCCCGAGCGCGGCGTCGTGGCAGATGACGACCAGGGAGTTTTGCGCCGCCTCGGTGTCAATGAACCGAAAGCGCGGCAGAAGCGGCCGGCCTGTCGCGTCGCGCAACACAAGACCCGGCTGGCCCGGAAACGACTGCACCGCCTCGGGACAGATCGACAGCGCGGGGATGCGGTCAAGCATCCCGCCTGTCACGTCGATCTCGCCCGCGGCGGCGATTGCGGAAAGATCCTCTCCATCGGGCAAACGTGGCCCCCAGTATATGACTGAGGGAAGGTGCCCGTCGTGGCACGCGAGTACGAGACTTTGCCGGGCGTCCTGAAGGCACCAGATGCGGATCACTTGACCGCCCCCAGCGTCAGGCCGGCGATGAAATGCCGTTGCATCAGGAAGAACATCCCGACCGGCGGAAGTGCTGCCAGGATCGACCCGGCGCTGACAAGGTGCCATTGCGCGATCCACTGACCGTTCAGCGACGAAAGCCCCGCCGTGATCGGCTGCGACTCGGGTGAGTTCGACAGCACCGTTGCCCAGAAGAAGTCGTTCCAGATGAAGGTGAAGATCAGGACGCTCAGCGCCGCGATGGCCGGCCGCATCAGCGGCAGGACGACGAACCAGAATATCCTGATCTCGCTCACCCCCTCGACCCGCGCCGCTTCGATCAGCTCGAACGGCAGCGCCTTGATGAAGTTGCGCATGAAGAGCGTGCAGAACCCGGTCTGGAATGCGATGTGAAAAAGCGCGAGCCCGTACCAGGTGTTGTACATGCCGAGACTGAGCGTCAGGTCGCGGACCGGCACCATCAGGATCTGGAACGGGACGAAATTGCCCGCGACGAACATGAAGAAGACCAGCAGATTGGACTTGAACCGGTAGACGGCCAGCGCGAAGCCGGTCATGCAGGACAGCGCCACAGCCCCGATCACCGTCGGGATCGTCACCTTGAACGAGTTGAGCATGTAGGCCGCCATCGGCGAGTTCGCGAAGACGTCGCGATAGTTCGAGAAGGCGAGGGTGGAGGGAATGCCGAAGTAGTTGCCCTGCGCAAGGTCGGACGCCGGCCGCACCGATGTCACGGCGACACCGAGAAGCGGCAGGAGCCAGAGAACCAACGCGACCGGCACCGCAACCCGGTAGAGAAGTTGCACGGTGGGCGAGGTTTGCTCGATCGGTTTGGGAAACATCTTACCGCTCCGTCTCGTCGCGCCACATCTTCCAGATGAAGCCGGAAATGAAGATCATCATGATCGCGAAGAGGACGACTGCGATCGCCGCGCCATAGCCCATCCGGTAGCCGTATTCCGACAGCGCCTGTTCGTACATGTAGAAGGACAGGACGCGGCTTGAGCCGTAGGGACCGCCGTCCGTCATCACCGACACGAGGTCGAAGGACCGCAGCGCGCCGATGACCGTCACCACGACCGCGATGAAGGTCGCCGGGCGAAGTTGCGGCAGAACGACGTACCAGAGCATCTTCCAGCCCTTCGCGCCATCAAGCCGCGCCGCTTCAATCTGATCGGGCGAGACGTTGTTGAGGCCGGTAAGATAGAGGATCATCACATAGGCGATCTGCGGCCAGAGCCCTGCGGCAATGATGCCGTAGGTGACATATCTGTCATCGGCGAGGATCGCCACGCCTGAGCCGGTCAGAAACTCGATCAGCTTGTACAAGAGGCCAAAATTCGGCGCATAGAACCACGAAAAGATCAGGCCGACGACAACCTGCGAGATCACGAAGGGAAAGAAGAAGAGCGACTTGTAAAGACGCATCCCGTGGATGGTCTGGTTGAGAAAGATCGCGATCATCAGGCCCGCAGGGACCGCCAGCAGATACAGCAACAGCCAGATCACGTTGTTCTTCAGCGAGGTGTAGAACGCATCGTCGTCAAGAAGTTCAATATAGTTCGCGGTTCCGATCCAGGTCTTTTCGCCCAAACCGTCCCAGTCGTAGAAACTGATCCACAGGCTTTGGAAGATCGGGATTACCACATAGATCGCGAACATGAGCAAGCCTGGGGCCAGAAACAGCCATGGGGCAAAGCGCCGCTGGTTCGCCCTCCATGCCGAGACAGACATGCCACTCCCTCCCGTGCGCGTTTATCCTGTGCGGGGCGCCCCGTACGGGGCGCCCCAATCGCTTTCGTCGATCAGTAGGAGCGCGCGCGCGCCTTTTCGAGGCGATCAAGGATCTTGTCGAGATTCTCGGGCTTGACCATGAACTCCTGGAAGCCTTCCATCCCCGCCTTGGCCATCTCGGCCGGCGCGTCGCGGTCGAAGAACTGTGCGATGCCACCCTCAGCGGTCGAGAGCATTTCGAAGCCCGCCGTCAGGAACGGATCGTCGGCAACGGTCGAGTTCTTGTTGATGGGAAGCTGACCCATCGCCGCGTTGATCGCGGTCTGCGCCTCGGGGCTGGCAAGGAAGGCGAGGAACTTCTTCGCGTCATCGGGGTTCTTCGCACCAGCCGGAATGTGAACCGTGTCCGTCGGCGCCTCTTCCGCGCGCTTCAGACCCGGCGTGATTTCCGGGAAGCGCATGAAGCCAAGGTTGTCGTTCGTCATCCCGCCTTCCTTGAAGACGGCGACAGCGAAGTTGCCCATGACGTAGTTCGCGGCCTTGCCCTGCACGAGAAGGGCTGCGGCGTCCTGCCAGTCAATCGCCGCGTGGTTCTTGGTGATGTAGGGCTGGACCTTCGCCCATTCCGCAAAGACGTTCTTCACCTTGTCATCAGTCCAGGCCACCTTGCCGGCGGTCAGGTCCATGTGGAACTCGTAACCGTTGGTTCGCAGGTCGAGATAGTCGAAGATGCCGGCCCCCGGCCACAGCGCCTTCGTGCCGGTGGTGATGCAGTCGATGCCGGCGGCCGCGAACTTTTCGCAGTTCGACACGAACTGATCCCAGCTTACGCCCTCCGGACCCGGAACCTCGACGCCGGCCGCCTTGTAGGCATCCTTGTTGAAGTAGATGCCCCACTGGTAATAAGTATAGGGGATGCCCCACTGCTTGCCGTCGATGGTCATCGACGCGAGCGCGGAGCCAAGCGAGTCCTTCAGTCCGTTTGCCTCCCAGACATCGGACACATCCATGAACTGACCCGACGTGACGAAGGGCGCCATGCGGTTCCCGGCGTACCAGTTGGCCAGATCCGGCGCATCGGCGGTCAGGAAGTTGCGGATGGCGGTCTTGTAGCCTTCGTGGTCGAAGTTGTTCAGCTGAATGTCGATGTCGGGATTGGCCGCCTCGAAATCGGCGATGATCAACTCCATCGCCGCAAGCGGGGCGGCGTCGTAGTCTGCGTTGTACTTCACGATGCGCTTTTCCTGCGCGACGGCCGCTGCGTTCGTCAGCAGCACAGCGGTCAGGGCAAGTACACCCTTTGCGAAATGGACCATGGTTTCCTCCCGTTTGGTTCCATTAGATGAAACTACGTCTTGAATAGTGAGAAATATGTCCGCTAAGATGATGTCTGTCAACTGAGTCGCGGGGGACGGTTCATGGCTTCGGGCGGGCATGCCGATGGGACTGTAGGCAAGGCTCTAGACGTGCTCGATATGATCGCCGAGCGCGGAGAGCCCGTGCGGTTTTCCGAGCTTCTGGAAACGTCGCGATTTCCCAAAGCCACGCTCTACCGTCTGATCCAAACGCTCACCAAGCAGCAGATGTTGCGTCACGATCCGATTACCGGGACCTACGCGCTTGGTGTGCGGCTCGTCCGGCTGGCGCACAATGCCTGGGCTCAAAGCTCACTTGCGCCCCATGCGCGCCGCCATATCGACGATCTGTCGCGGACGACGGGCGAAACCATCCACCTGGCGCAGCTCGATCGCGGGCAGGTCCTCTATGTGGACAAGCGGAATGCGGTCCGCGCCATCGAGATGTTTGCGCAGGCGGGCAAGGTCGGGCCCGCCTATTGTACCGGCGTGGGCAAGGCGATGCTTGCCTATCTGGACGACGAAGCGCTTGCCGACGCGTTGAAAGCGCAAAGCTTCTATCGCCACACACCGAACACGATCACCAATGAAACGGACCTGAGACGCGATCTCGCCCAGATCCGCGCGCGCGGCTTTGCGTTGGACCGTGAAGAGCATGAAGCGGGCATCATCTGCTGCGCCGTGCCGATCCTGAGCCGAACCGGGCGTGCCCTCGGTGCGTTGTCGCTCACCTCTTCGACAAACCGGACGACCCTTGACCAGATCGAGTCGCTCGCGGGGCAGTTGCAGGAGACCGCACGCAAGATTGCGCGGGACGCCGAGAGCTGGCGCTTCCCTGACCGGACATAGCTTTGGAGGACTGAATGACTGGTGTCACACTCAACAATGTCGTCAAGAAATTTGGTCCCGTAGGGGTCATCCACGGCGTCGATCTTGAAATTGACGACGGGGAGTTCTGTGTCTTCGTCGGCCCGTCAGGCTGCGGGAAATCGACGCTTCTGCGCATGGTCGCAGGGTTGGAGCAGACCACGGCGGGCCAGATCCACATTGGTGACCGCGATGTGACCCATGTCGATCCGGCCGAACGCGGCGTCGCGATGGTGTTCCAGACCTACGCGCTTTACCCACACATGACGGTTGAAGAGAACATGGGCTTCGGCCTCAGGATGACCGGTCATGCGAAAGCCGACATCAAGCGCAAGGTCACCGAAGCCAGCAGGATCCTCAAGCTCGACGACTATCTTCAGCGCAAGCCCAAGGCGCTGTCCGGCGGGCAGCGCCAACGGGTCGCAATCGGCCGCGCCATCGTGCGCGGACCGGAGGTTTTCCTGTTCGACGAGCCGCTGTCAAACCTCGATGCCGAGTTGCGCGTCGACATGCGGGTGGAGATCGCGCGGCTCCACAAGGAGATCGGCGCGACGATGATCTATGTCACCCACGACCAGGTGGAGGCGATGACCCTCGCGGACAAGATCGTCGTTCTGCGTGCCGGGCGGATCGAACAGGTCGGCAGTCCGATGGAGCTATATCGCAACCCCGACAACAAGTTTGTCGCGGGCTTTATCGGATCGCCCAGCATGAATTTTCTGGAGGGCGTTGTGGTGAACGGCAAGGTCAGCATCCCAGCGCTTGGCGCAGCAATGATCGAGACTGCGGTCGGGCTGCCGTCAAACGGTGGGACCGTTCTTGTCGGCCTGCGTCCGCAGCATCTCACGGTCGTCGCCGGGCCGTCGGATATCGCGCTCGATATCCGCGAACGTCTGGGCGGGGTCTCCTATGATTACCTGAACTTGCCGCATGGCGCGCGACTGATCGCCGAGACCCGCAACGACGAGCAGATCGCGGAAGGGACCACCGTCCAGGTCAGCTTTGATCCTGCGAATGCGCTGCTCTTCGATACCGTTACCGAAAAGCGCCTGCGCTGAAGGGCCGTCGCCGGAACTATCCACTTGCTCCAGAAGCGCCGGGGCGACATGCGGGGAGAAGGCGAGAGCAGTCCGACACAGGCCGGGCGCGAGGCGCCCTCTACAGGGTCAAGCGCGCCCTCCCTCAGTCGAAGAAGATGCGACGCGCCGCAAAATGGTTAAACAGGTAAAGCCCTGAACCCACCTGGGCCATTAAGACCCTTTGCGACCGATGGTGCCCAGAAGAGGACTCGAACCTCCACGCCTTGCGGCACACGGACCTGAACCGTGCGCGTCTACCAATTCCGCCACCTGGGCAGGTGTCGCGATGGGCGATGTATAGGCGCCGATGAGGCGTGTCAACGGGGTCTTGGAGGATAGCGGCGAAGTTCATTCCGCCTTGTTCGACGACGGGCTTGGCGTTAATCAGGTCGCCAGATGCGTCTGCCGGAGGCCAACCATGTCAAAGCTCGTCACCATCTACGGAGGTTCGGGATTTCTCGGAAGGTATATCGCTCGGCGTATGGCGAAAGAGGGCTGGCGCGTCCGTATTGCAGTGCGGCGGCCGAACGAGGCGCTTTTCGTCAAGCCATATGGCGCGGTCGGTCAGGTCGAGCCGGTTCTTTGCAATATCCGCGATGACGCGTCGGTTCGCGCTGCAATGCTCGGCGCGGACTCCGTCGTGAATTGCGTCGGTACTTTCGACAAGGGCGGCGCCAACAATTTTGAGGCGGTTCAGGCCGAAGGTGCCACGCGGATTGCCAGGATCGCCTCCGAAAGCGGGGTGCAAACCCTTGTCCATATCTCTGCGATTGGCGCAGATACCAAGGCGGAAAGCAGATACGCCCGCTCAAAGGCTGCAGGCGAGGCGGGTGTGCTGGCGCAGTTCCCAGGTGCCATGATCCTGCGCCCCTCGGTGATGTTCGGGCCTGACGACGGCTTCTTCAACCGGTTTGCCGGTCTGGCGCAGCTGGGGCCGGTGGTGAACCTCGTCGGTGGCAACACCCGCTTTCAGCCGGTCTATGTCGACAATGTCGCCGAGGCGGCGGTCGCCGGGATCGAAGGCCGCGCCGCGGGCGTCTATGAGTTGGGCGGCCCGGACGTGATGACCCTTCGCGAAGCTGTTCAGCAGATTCTTGGCGTGATTCACCGCCGCCGACTGATCGTGAATCTGCCATTCTGGCTCGGCTCCGTGATCGGCGCCACGCTTGATCTTGCCTCGGCCCTGACCGGCCGTCTTGTTGCGAACCGTATTCTGACGCGGGATCAGGTCACATCGCTCAAGGTTGACAACGTGGTTTCCGAGCACACGAGGGGCCTCGCGGACCTTGGTATCGCAGCGACGCCGGCAGCGGCGATCTTGCCGGACTATCTCTGGCGATTCCGGCCGTCGGGTCAGTATGACGCGATAATGTCCTCGGCCAAGAACTTGCGACCGCGTGGCTGACCCCCTGTCAGTCCCTACGCGAGAACGACAAATCCAGTAGGCCCCGCCGATTGTTTCTTTGATTGCGGAGTTTCCGACGCCGTCAGTTGACCTTGTTCGACATTGACCTAAAATCCCGCATCAGGGTGAGAGAAGACGGGAAGGGTTACGGCATGGCCAAGCGGCTCTTGCTGCATATCGGATATCACAAGACGGCAACGTCCTGGATGCAGCAACGCCTTTTCGTTCCAGAGCATGGCTATCGGCAAGTCGCGCGACATGCCGAAGTCTGGCAACATGTCGTCGGCAAGCACGGGCTCTTGTTCGATGCCGAGGACATGAAGTCCGCCATCCGTGTTGGAATGTCCGATCTGCGCGAAGACGAAGTTCCGGTCGTGTCGTCCGAAATCCTGTCGGGCCATCCCTTCTACGGCGGCATGGGCAGTGACGTCTTTGCCCGGCGGCTGAATGAAATCGCGCCGGATGCGAGGATACTGATTTCTGTCCGTCATCAGCGCCGGATGCTGACGTCGGTCTACATGCAGTACCTGTCCCGCGGCGGGACGATGAGCCCTGAGAAATTCTTTGCGGGCGACCCGGATCTGGGGTTCTACGGGTTCCGGCCTGAGCATTTCGAATTTCACCGGCTGGTCGGCCTCTACCAAGGGCTCTTTGGCACCGAGAATGTCTATGTCATCTCGCAGGAAAGCCTGGTTCGGGACATCGACGAAGCCGCACGTGGGCTGGCGCGCTTCGCCGGGAATGAGCGGTTTGATACGGTTCTGCCGACCCATCGCGCCGCCTATGCGCCGAGTTATCCCGAATATGCTGTCCCGATCCTGCGCCGGATCAACAAGTTCCAGAAAAGTGTGCTGACACCGGCGCCGACGATCCGCTTTGGCACTACGCCGAAGGGTATCTATCGGCTTGTCGGCGCGGCACTGCGCAAGCCGCCGTTTTCGACGGCTTTGAGCCGCTACCGCCCGGTATCCGGCTATGTGGAGCGGCACTTTGTCGATCATTTCGATGACAGCAACCGCAAGCTGATCTCGATCATCAATCAGGACCTGCATTGGCCGTTGATCGCATCGCATAAGGGACAGGAGGCCAAGGCGGGCGCGCCGAGGCATCGCCAGGCGAAAAAGACGGCACAAGGGCGCGCCTGAGCTGGCTTGTATCGGGCCTGCGGCGGTCCTAGTGTCCGCCGCGACCACACCTGCCGACAGGACCCTTTCGCACATGACAGACACGACGCTGACCGCCCTGTTTCTCGGGGTCCTCGAAGGGCTGACAGAGTTCATCCCGGTGTCCTCTACCGGGCACCTCCTGCTTGCCAGTCACTTCCTTGGGTTCGAAAGCGCCGGCAAGACGTTCGAGGTCGTGATCCAGTTCGGCTCGGTCCTTGCGCTTCTGGTGCTCTACGCGGCCAAGATTGTTGCGACCGTCGCGGCCCTGCCGACGGATCCGCAGGCGCGGCGGTTCGCGGCGTCGATCCTGCTTGCGTTCCTGCCGGCCGTTGTCGTCGGTGTGCTGGCGCATGACATCATCAAACAGGTCCTGTTCGAAAGCCCGAGGCTGATCGCGACGATGCTCGTCATCGGCGGCGTCGTGCTGCTGCTGGTCGATCGCTTGCCGCTGACACCGCGCTACCATGCGGCGGATCGGCTGCCGCTGAAGGTCGCTTTGGGGATCGGCTTGATCCAGTGCCTTGCGATGATTCCGGGCGTTTCCCGCTCGGGTTCGACCATCGTCGGTGCGCTGGCGCTGGGCGTCGACAAGCGGTCGGCGGCCGAGTTTTCCTTCTTCCTTTCGATCCCGACGATGGCGGGGGCGTTTTCCTATGATCTCTACAAGAATCGCGATGTGCTTGACTGGTCAGCACTGAACGAGATTGCGCTTGGTTTTGCGGCAGCTTTCATTGTCGCGCTTCTCGTCGTGCGCTGGTTGCTCGGCTATGTCAGCCGCCGCGGGTACGCCTTGTTCGGATGGTGGCGAATCGTCGTCGGACTCGCCGCTTTTGCGGCGCTTGGCTCCGGGTTCTGACAAGTAGGTATCAAGTACTGACCTAAATTTAGCGGAGTTGGCGACAAATCGCTATCCTGGACAGAAAAATCGAACGATAAGGTCAGCATTACTGACTTTTATTTAATCTGCGACAGAGGTAGCTATGCGAACGCATCTTTATCGCGGGAACAAGACCCATGGCCAAGCAGCCGATGCTGAAATTCGTGACCGTCTCGAAGGAGATGCCGGAGAAGCGCGAGGCCAATGTCCGCGCTCAGGATTTCAATGAGATTTACCGCGAGTTCGCCAGCGCCAAGGCCGCAGAGCAGGCCGGGCGCTGCAGCCAGTGCGGCGTGCCCTACTGCCAGTCGCATTGCCCGTTGCACAACAACATCCCTGACTGGCTTCGGATGACTGCCGAGGGCCGCCTCCAGGAAGCC
Source organism: Albidovulum sp. (assembly GCA_041739655.1). Lineage (GTDB taxonomy): Bacteria > Pseudomonadota > Alphaproteobacteria > Rhodobacterales > Rhodobacteraceae > Albidovulum. The sequence continues at coordinate 46,913 of JBGSNN010000180.1, forward strand.
TATGAACTGAGCCAGGCGACCAACACCTTTCCCGAAATCTGCGGCCGTATCTGCCCGCAGGACCGGCTTTGCGAAGGCAACTGCGTCATCGAGCAGGCGGGCCACGGGACCGTCACCATCGGCGCGGTCGAGAAATTCATCACCGACACCGCCTGGGATATGGGTTGGGTCAAGCCGATCAAGCCGCGGCAGGAACGCGCCGAAAGCGTCGGCATCATCGGGGCCGGGCCGGGCGGCCTTGCCGCTGCCGATACGCTGCGTCGGGCCGGCCTTCAGGTCACGGTCTACGAGCGCTCCGACCGGGCGGGCGGGCTTCTGACCTACGGCATCCCCGGCTTCAAGCTCGAAAAGGACGTGGTGATGCAGCGCATCCGGCAGCTTGAGGCAGGTGGCGTCGAAATGGTGCTCAACTGCAATGTCGGCACCGACATCACCTTTGATGCCATCCACGGCAAGCATGATGCCGTCGTCATCGCTACGGGTGTTTACAAGAGCCGCGATCTGACTGGGCCAGGTGCGACGGCGCAGGGCATCGTGCGCGCCATCGACTACCTCACCGCGTCGAACCGCAAGAGCTTTGGCGACGAGGTGCCGGACTACGACTCGGGCGCGCTCAATGCCTCGGGCAAGCGCGTCGTGGTCATCGGCGGCGGCGACACGGCAATGGACTGCGTCCGCACCGCGATCCGGCAGGGTGCGCAATCGGTCAAGTGCCTGTATCGCCGCGACCGCGCGAACATGCCGGGGTCGCAGCGCGAGGTCGCCAATGCCGAGGAGGAAGGCGTCGATTTCGTCTGGCTGACCCAGCCCAAGGGCTTTACCGGCAGCGATGTGGTCGATGGCGTCATGGTCGAGCGGATGCGCCTTGGCGCGCCGGATGCCACCGGTCGCCAGGCGCCGGAGGTGATCGAGGGCGCGGACTATGTCGAGCCCGCCGACCTCGTCATCAAGGCCCTGGGATTCGAACCCGAGGATCTGCCGAAGCTCTGGGGCGTCGAGGAACTGGCCGTCACGCGCTGGGGGACGGTGAAGGCGGATTTCGGCACCCATGCGACCAGCCTGCCGGGCGTTTTCGCGGTGGGCGACATCGTGCGGGGCGCTTCGCTGGTGGTGTGGGCGATCCGCGACGGGCGCGAGGCGGCGGACAGCGTGCTGGACTACCTGACGACCTCCGACGCGGTGGCGGCGGAGTGAATTAACCCTTCCGAGGCGCCGGATCCGCGGGATGCACATGCTGTACACACACCGTGCACATGCGGTGCAGACGAGCGGCGGCGGCGGGACGGCCCCGGAAAGATTAAGGTTCAGGAATGCTGACCCGGAATGTGAAGGAAGCCTGAAGATGACGAAGATGCGGATCCTCGTGACGGGCGGCGCTCTGGCCCTCCTGCTGGCCGTCCCGGCGGTCGCTGGCGGCAAGTTCGCCGCACCGAAAGGATGCACCGTCTTTCAGACCGTGCAGATGCACAGCTGCCAGGTCTCGAACCATTACCGCTGCGACGGCGACGCGGCCGGCGATCAGTGGTCGGTCTATCTTGACGGCGACGGCCCCTTCTACATGAGCCGCATCGACAGCGAGACGCGCTGGATCGAAAGCTATGACCTGACGACCGGCGAGCGCGACGAGATCCTGAAAGAGACCGATCCGGCATCCTTTTCCACTCTGCTGTCGGCAGGGCGCGACACCTACGATTTCACCACCAGGAATTCCTCGGGCGAAATGCGCCGCTACAAGGGTTTTGACGAGCTGACCGGCGAAACCGTTGTCATCGACGGCGTGACGCTGGAACGGACCCGCTTTGACCTGACCGCAACCGATGCCGACGGCGCGATGCTCTGGCACCGGACCGGCGAGCAACTGATCCAGCGGGACTGGCGGCTGTTCTTCGCCGACCATGAGAGCTTTGAAAACAGCTTCGGCGACAAGACCGCGGTCCGCGACACGCCGATCACCTTCGCCGCGCCCGGCGAGCCGGGGTTTCTGGCCGCGACACCGGAATATGGTTGCGACGCGATGATGACGCGACTGGAGATCGCGCCGGGAGGCGCGTCGTGAGCGCGGCCCCGCAGACCCTTTCGGGACGCTGCCTCTGCGGTGCGGTCACGGTGACGGTGGCCGGCCACGATCCCCGGATCGGCGCCTGCCATT
>JBGSNN010000373.1:0-3439 GCA_041739655.1 Albidovulum sp.
GCGAGTGCGATGCCCATCTTTTCCTGGTCGGCCTTGGTTTTCGGTTCAACCGCGATTTCGATAACCGGTTCGGGGAAGGTCATGGTTTCGAGAACCACGGGATCCTTTTCCGAACACAGCGTGTCACCGGTCGTGGTGTCCTTGAGGCCACCCAGCGCGATGATGTCGCCTGCGAAGGCTTCGTCGATTTCTTCACGGTTGATGGCGTGCATCATCATCATCCGGCCGACACGCTCACGCTTGCCCTTGGTAGCGTTCAACATCTGGTCGCCCTTCTTGAGCTGACCGGAATAAATGCGCGTGAAGGTGAGCGAGCCGACGAAGGGGTCGTTCATGATCTTGAAGGCCAGCGCCGAGAAGGGCTGCGCATCATCGGCCGAGCGGGCGATGTTGCGGGTCTCGGTCTCGTCACCCGGCAGGAAGCCCATGTAGGGCGGCACGTCGAGCGGATTCGGCAGATAGTCGATCACCGCGTTCAGCATCGGCTGGACGCCCTTGTTCTTGAACGCCGATCCGGCGAGAACCGGGACGAACTTCATTGCAAGGGTGCCCTTGCGGATCAGCCCGTGCAGGGTTGCGGCATCCGGCTCCTTGCCGTCAAGATAGGCTTCCATCACGTCGTCATCGAGTTCGACGGCGAGTTCAAGCATCGTATGACGCCACTCTTCCGCCTGGTCCTTCAGCTCGGCGCGGATCGGCTGACGCTTCCATGATGCGCCAAGATCCTCGCCCTGCCAGACCCATTCTTCCATGGTGATGAGGTCGATGATGCCTTCAAGCTGATCCTCGGCACCGATCGGCAGTTGAACCGGCATCGGGTTGGCGCCGGTCCGGTCGCGGATCATCTTCACGCAGTTGAAGAAGTCGGCGCCGATCTTGTCCATCTTGTTGACGAAGACGATCCGCGGCACCTTGTAGCGGTCGGCCTGACGCCAGACGGTTTCGGTCTGAGGCTCGACCCCGGCGTTGCCGTCCAAGAGCACAACCGCACCGTCAAGAACCGCCAGCGAGCGTTCGACCTCGATGGTGAAGTCGACGTGGCCCGGCGTGTCGATGATGTTGAAGCGGTACTTGTCCGCCCTGGCATGCGCGATCCCTGCATCGACGGTGCGTTCCCAGAATGTCGTGGTCGCAGCCGAGGTGATCGTGATGCCACGCTCCTGTTCCTGCTCCATCCAGTCCATCGTCGCGGCGCCATCATGGACTTCGCCGATCTTGTGGGACTTGCCGGTGTAGTAGAGGATCCGCTCGGTCGTGGTGGTCTTGCCCGCATCGATATGGGCAATAATACCGAAGTTGCGGTATCTGGTCAGGGGAAATTCGCGTGCCATTGGGCTGCCTCAGGCTAAGTGTTTACCAGCGGTAGTGGCTGAATGCCTTGTTCGCATCGGCCATCTTGTGGGTGTCTTCGCGCTTCTTCACGGCAGTGCCGCGACCGTTCACGGCATCGGCAAGCTCGCCGGCCAGACGCTCTTCCATCGTGTTCTCGTTGCGGTTCTTCGCAGCGGTGATGAGCCAGCGGATCGCCAGAGCTTCGCGGCGCTCGGGGCGCACCTCGACCGGGACCTGGTAGGTCGCACCGCCAACCCGGCGCGAGCGCACTTCGAGCGAGGGCTTCACGTTGTCGAGGGCCTCGTGGAAGGCTTCGATCGGCTGACGCTTCAGCTTGCCTTCGACCCGCTCCAGCGCGCTGTAGACGATGCGCTCGGCGACGGATTTCTTGCCGTCGACCATCAGGTTGTTCATGAATTTTGTCAGAATCCGATCACCATACTTGGCGTCGGGAAGAACTTCGCGCTTTTCAGCGGCGTGACGACGAGACATCTGGTGATCTCCTTATTTCGGACGCTTCGCGCCGTATTTGGAACGACGCTGACGACGATCTTTGACACCCTGGGTATCGAGAACACCGCGCAGGATGTGGTAACGGACGCCCGGAAGGTCTTTCACCCGGCCGCCGCGGATCAGGACGACGGAGTGTTCCTGAAGGTTGTGCTTTTCGCCGGGGATGTAGCTGATCACCTCGAAGCCGTTGGTCAGGCGCACCTTCGCGACTTTCCGCATGGCCGAGTTCGGCTTCTTCGGTGTCGTCGTGTAGACGCGCGTGCAGACGCCGCGCTTCTGCGGGCATCCTTCCAAGTGCTGCGACTTGGACTTTCTCGCATTTGCTTCCCGCGGCTTGCGGATCAGCTGTTGGATCGTCGGCATTAATCTCGCCCTATCTCGTTTGCGGCCCGATCAACGAACGCTCGTCAGCGGCGTTTCCGGGGGCTTTCACATGTGTCGTGCCTTGCGCGTCCGCAAAACACCAAAACCGCATTCGTCCCCTTCGCGGGGCCGACGCGGTGGAATTCCAGAGGATCGGGGCGCAAGGCCCGGATCGTGACCACTTCAATTCTGATACCTGCTCACACGGGGCCCGCCCGCAGCTCAGGTGGGCGCCGTATAGGGGGAGTCGCGGGGGTTGTCAACAAGGCCCGCGGGGCCGACGGGGCCTCAGCAGCAGCCGGGCGAGGATCAGTGCGATGCCGCTGACGAAGATCATGGCAAAGACCGTGTCGGACAGAAAATGGCGGCCGAGCATGACCCTGAGCGCAAGGCCCGTGGCCGGCACGATCACGGCCAGGGCGAGATAGGTCCGGTAGGCCCAACCCGGGACCATCCGGCGGACGGCCGGGGCGAGTACGGCAAGCGATATGGCCAGCGCCGTCGCGGCAGCGCCCTCGCCCGAAACGAAGGAACAGTTGCCTGGGCATTCCTGCGCCGGCAGCCAGGGCGGTGTGAAGTGACTGGTGCCGCCGAAGGCCTCGACATTGGCGGGCCGCGCCCTGCCCCAGAAGCGCTTGAGGATACCATCGACCAGCAGCGCCGGCCCCAGAAGGTAGAGTGACAGGATGAAGGCGCTGTGCCGGAGATCGAGGGCGCGGAACGGCCGCCCGGCCAGGGCAGCGACAAAAGCCGCCGCCGCTGCCAGCACGACGAGGATGCTGACGCTCCAGACGAGTTCCCGCAGGATCTCGATCGGCAGCGAACGGGACAGGGTGAACCCCTCTCCGGGTGTGAAGAAGGCGCCGGACACGACAAGGTCGATCCGGGGCCACAGGGCGAAGATCGCGGAGGCGAGAACGAAGGCCACGAGCCACAGCTGCGTCAGGCGCTTGTGGTCACCGAAGTCCATTCAGACACTCCGGCGGCACGAGATAGGTCCTGAGATCGCGCCCGGCATAGGCCCCCTTCGCGGTATCGAGCGGTGCGAAGACAGGCAGCGGCGCGGCGCCGCAGATCGGCGCACCTTCGGCAACATAAAGAACCGGCGCCCCACCGGGTTGCAGCGGAAAGTTCTGCGCGTAGTAGTTGGTCGGCCGTCCGTCCGGCGCCGGCGTGCGGATGGCAAGGCCGACGTCGCGGCCCGTATGGAAAAGGTCCGCCAGCACGGCCC
>JBGSNN010000057.1:0-20739 GCA_041739655.1 Albidovulum sp.
ACCCGATCCGCGCAAGAAGCCCGGACCACTCATCATCGGAAGAAATCTCATGCCTCATCCCGATGTTGAATCACGCAAGGCTTCAAACGCCAACCCTTAAGTTAGCGCCTATGGGGACCATCCCCCGCGCGACAGGACCCCTTGAGGCCCGAAGACTGGCTGACATCACCGGGTGCGTTCGGCTCGCCCGAATCCACCCGGCGGCACGGGCTTGCCCGTAGTCCGACCCCTCGCGGGTTGATCTCGAAGACGGGATTCGGGGCAAGGAAGGGAATGGCGAGCGGGGGATGGTCCCCCAACGTCAGGAGCCTTTTGTCCCGCTGATGCTTCTAACGCCGCCAGCCTCCCGGCCGCGCTCCTTGTTGAAGACCTCCGTCTTGGGGGATGGATCCCTTGGCGCCCCGCTGCATCGCGGGACGAGGTCGTGGTCGGTGAGAGGCCCGCCGTTCGGCAGGCCCCTCACGCATTGTCACGGCTCAGGCGGCCAGGTCCGCGCCCCCCGCCCTGTCGCCGTCCTCTGTGCCGACGATTTCGAGACGGGCGTTGCGATAGCCCTCCCGTGCGATCCAGAGCTCGGCCGCGGTGATGGATTCCGCCAGATGCAGCAACTCCGTGTTGCCACCGAAGTCCAGAAGCACGCGCACCTGACCGGGCTCCGGCTCCTCGGTGACCTCGAAGACAAGCCGGCTGTCGGCCGAATGGCTGCGCATGATGGTGACGAGGATGACCCCGTCCGAGGAGAAGTTGCCCTCATGCAGCGTGAAGGAGGCGGGTGCTGTCCAGGTCGGATAGGACCGGGGCGGTTCCTTCTTCACGAGACGGCCGACGCCGTTCGATCGCTCCCAGGCCGCGAGCTTCTTGGTGAAGCGTGCCGGCGGCTTGGGACTGCCGTCGGTGTAGCGGATCAGCGCCCCCAGAGGGGATGTGTCGATGATGGTCGTTGCGTACATGATTCCTCATCCCGAATGCGAGTATCCACATTCATCATATTGATATTGCTGTGTTTTGTTGAGACTGAGGGCGGGTTTCCCCGCCCTCGGATGGCTCAGATCACTCCGCGGCCATCATCGACGAGGCGCTCTCCGGCAGACCGGCGGTCAGGAAAGCTGGGAGATCGACATCTTCGGGCTGGCCCGCATCTTCCCCCTGCCCTTCTGCGATCGCCCCGCCGTCGCGTGCCGCCAGATCGGCCCGGCGCAGGACCTCGGGCAACCAGCCGCTGCCCTTGAGAAGCCGTTCGGCCTCGGTGGCCATCTCGCCTTTCTTCAGGTGATCGAGAAGCTGCGCAGTCCCCTCCCCCTTCGCCTCGCGCACGGCCTCGAGGATCCGGGCCTTGGGCACGCGGTTGAGGTAGCCATCGACCGTCGGCTCCCAGCCCGCTTCGACCATGTCGAGATCGACCGCCCGCGCTACGAGATCGGCATGGGCCATGCGGCGGGTCAGACCGCTGGCCGAGATGCCGGCACCGTAAGGGTTCACCTTCTCATGGAGTGCGTTGACCCCGAAGCTGAGGCAATGCGCCAGCAGCGACAGTCGGCTGCCCTGGTCGAGCACCGTCAGATAGTCCCAGAGCGCGGCATCGTCGCCGAGCGGCAGATCAGACTCCCAGGCCGCGTGACGCTCATCGACGAGCTTGGCCACGACGCTGTCCTTCAGGTCGGGCGCCTGCGCCGACATGTAGACATGACGCACCGACGCCTCGAGACAGCTGCCTGAGGCAGAGGAGGTGCGGAAGGTATCCGTCACCAGTTTCAGGAGCAGGAGCGTCAGCGCCACCCCGGGCGAGCGCCCGATGGCCTCCCGCAGCGCCAGGGTCCGGTGGGCCGTCAGTTCCATGACCAATCGCTCGGGCAGCGGCTTCAGCGCCCCGTCGTCTTCCTCGTCGGAGGGCTCAGCGCTGTTCGGCTGACCACCCGAGGTGATGACTGTGCCCCCTGTGGAGGTCGCCGACGGGTTCCAGCCCGAACCAGCGACATCACTCCCCTGCCCCATCGCGTCCGCGCCATCGCCATCCTGGACCGCGGTCTCTTCGCGCGGCTCGTCCTCGGGCCGGACATAGCCGCGATAGACCGCAAGGCTTCCATCCCGATCCAGCGTGACGAAGACGCCCGCGCGCCCGACCTCGGCCGGGTCGTAGATCAGAGGCCGCTGCTCGAGTGCTTCCATCGCCATCTCCAGCTGACCAAGCCGAGCGTCGATCTCCTCGGGGTATTCGTCTTGGCCGGAGTATTCCTCCTCCAGCGCACGATACTCGTCGAGAAGCGCCGCGTGGGCCGCGCTTTCCTCGTCAGTCATCGGCGCGGGATCACCAGCGAGACGCCGCAGACCATGGCTGTAGCCATAGGGCAGGTCGGTGGCGACCTCGATCCACTTCCAGCCTTCGGAAGCGAGCGCCTCGGCTTCAGACTGGAGCTTCTCGGTGACAAGGCGGTCGAGCAGGGCAGGGTCCTCGAGCCAGCCGCCGTCGTCGCCCTGGAAGAGATCAAGCAGGACGACACCGCCCGCCGCCTCATAGACATCGACACCCACGAAGACCGCGCGGCGATCCGAGGCCCGGACCGACGTCTCAGTCAGCATGCGCCGGATGGCATAGGGCTCCTTGTTCCAGGAGTTCTTCACCGCATCCCAGACCTGCACCTGACGCACATGATCCGGGCTCACTGTGAAGGCCATCAGCTGTTCCAGCGTCATGCCATCCTCGGCATAGACCCCGAGCAGGGCAGGGGCCACGGAAGCCAACTTCAGGCGCTGCTTCACGATCTGCGGCGTGACGAAGAAGGCTGCCGCGATCGCTTCCTCGCCCTGACCCTTCTCGCGAAGGGCCTGAAAGGCGCGGAACTGGTCGAGCGGGTGCAGGGCAACTCGCTGCATGTTCTCCGCCAACGAGTCGTCCTCCGCTAGGATCTCCGACGCAGCATCCCGCACGATGCAGGGGATTGGCGCGGTCTTCGCAAGCCGCTTCTGCTTCACCAGCAGCGACAGCGCCTGGAAACGACGGCCGCCGGCGGGGATCTCGAACATGCCGGTCTCGACGCCCTCGGCATCGAGAACAGCCCGCACGTTCAACCCCTGCAGAAGTCCGCGGCGAGCAATGTCTTCGGCAAGTTCCTCGACGGAGACGCCCGCCTTGATGCGCCGCACGTTGGACTGGCTCAGCACGAGCTTGTCGAAGGGGATATCCCGCGATGGGGACAGGGTGATTTTCTGGACAGCTTTCACCATCAGATCTTCTCCACGACGGGCGCCGGAAGCCACTCTCCCGATCTCACTTCCCGTCACCCTCAAACCAGCAAGCCTTTCACTTTTAACCGGCAACGAAGGCCGAAGAATTTGAGCGTTCTTGAGATTGGATGAGCGCACCGTTTGTCGGTCGATTTCGACCAGGCCTCCCTGAGCCAGCCCGCAGCTAACAGGCTCGCGGCAATCCGACCGAGCCTGCCACACCCATATAGACCATCAATGTGGTTCAGGGGGACATACAGCCCCTTCCATTGAACTGACGGTCCCGGTGCATTGCGCTCGATCAAAAGGACAACGCGGTCAGTCTGGCCTCTTTCAGACAGGTAGCCACCCGCTGCGACTGCGGCTCCGGTTGTCGCTGTGACGCCAGGGATGATCTCGCGGGGAATGCCCACCGCAGCAAAGGTGCGTGCCTCTTAGGTCACGCGGCCATACACCCCCGGATCGCTGCACTTCAGCCTTGCGATATGGTGCCCCGACAATGCCGCTTCAACAAGCAGCTCATTGAGCCGGTCCTTCGGCACTGGATGGTGGCAAAGGGATTTGCCCACGTTCGCCAGCAGCGCACGAAGTCGGGAGAGCTTCAGAAGCGGCGGATCAGCCAATCGATCATGAATCACCTTAATGCAATAGCAAGATCGGCGACCCAGCTTCTGAAGGCGACAATCAACGGAAAATGCCTCGCAGTCCGCGTCATTCCGCAGCCGCCCGGTATCGGAATTGCGCGAGGAGTCCCGTCAATTCGGGGCGACAGGACCCACAGAATGTGCCTGCACCCAGCGCCTCTCCCAGTTTGTCGACTGTCAGCGCCCGCCCGCTTTCGATGGCGTCGCGGATTGCATTCAGCCCGACGTTGAGACAGGCACAGACCGTTGGCCCAGGATCCGCGACATTAGCGCGCGCACGCCCGGCCAATGCATCGCCCGCGTCGCCTGCCCCCAAACGGGACACCACCAGCTCGCGCGCCAGTGCCACGGGCTCTGGCCCGACGAACAATGCTGCGATGAGGCGTCCGTCCCGATGAAACGCGACCCTGGCTAACCCGCGCGCGCGATCCGTCACCGATACCGCTTCGCAGTCAGAGAGGGCAAACATCGTTCGTGCTTGTGTCACCCAGTCATCGGGCAAGCGATCACCGGCAAGCTCGACGCGCCAGCCCCCGCACACGCGCGCCTTAGCCCAATAGATGCAATCTGGCCTGAAGTCGTTGGCTGAAACAGCAAAGCCATGCCATGCTGCGGAAATCTTGCGAAGGAAGACCTGGCTCGCTTTGCTGTCCGGCTGACCGGAAACCGGATCCGGATTTGCTGCGACCACGACATCGACCCGACCCGCCGGTGCGGTTTCGCCGGTCCAGTGGATCGGCGCAAAGGGCTGTCCCGGTGGCACGCGATCTGTCACCAGTACGCGCAGGATAGCCTTGCCAAGTCCGTTCGTCACTTCGGCCAGATCCGCGGTGCGCAGACCTAGGGCTTCGGCGTCCGAGGGGTTGAGCTCCAGGAAGGGCTCCGCCAGATGGGCCGATAGCCGCGGGCTCTTCCCGGTACGCGTCATGGAATGCCACTGGTCGCGGATGCGCCCGGTGTTGAGGCAGAATCCTTCGGTTCGCGAGGCGGCAGGCGCGTAAACAGCCAGCATCCTGCCTTTGCCGTCGGGCGTGTGGAATCGCCCCGTGCCAAAGAACCGACCGCCGCTCTGCCGGGCATTTGCGGGCCAGGTAAATGGCGCCAGGGACTGATAGCCCGCCTGATCAAGACCTGCATGATCCGATATGTCGAAATCACTGCCCAACCGGCCTGCTGCGCCCGACAGAGCGGCGTATTCGGCAAAGATCGCGGCTGCACTGTCCCAGTCAAAGGACGGCCCCCAGCCCATCCGTTTGGCCACGTCGGCCAGGATGCGCCAGTCGTCCCTGACGTGACCCGGAGGCTCCAGGACGGCTCGCTGACGACTGATCCGCCGTTCGGAATTGGTGACGGTGCCAGACTTCTCCGCCCAGGCCGTGGCGGGCAACACAACATGGGCAAGTCGCGCCGTATCCGTGTCGCCGGTGATGTCCTGCACGACCACGAATGGGCAAGACTTCAGCGCTTCGGCCACGGTGTCGGCTTCGGGCATCGAGACGACGGGGTTGGTATGTATGATCCAGATCGCCTTGATCCGGCCGTCTCCAACAGCGCGGAACATGTCCACGGCTTTCAGGCCGGGCTTCAGCGCGATGGTGGGTGACTGCCAGAAATCCTGCACCGCTGACCGATGGGATGCATCCTCGATGTCCAGATGGCAGGTCAGCGCATTTGCGAGCCCCCCCACCTCGCGCCCGCCCATGGCGTTGGGCTGGCCCGTCACGCTGAACGGCCCCATGCCGGGACGGCCGATGCGGCCCGTGGCCAAGTGGCAGTTCAGGATTGCGTTGACCTTGTCGGTCCCGAAGGCAGACTGGTTGACGCCTTGCGAATAGACGGTCACCACCTTCTCGGTTCCCGTCCAGAGCCTCAGGAACTCTCGTAGGTCGGCAGGTGAGAGGCCAGTTTTGCCAAGATGGGTCGCCCGAGCTGCGGAGAAGGCTGCCTCGGCCCCGCTGACATGCTTCAGGAAGTCCGGATCGGCTCCACCGCTGCGCTCGATCTCGGCTAGCAGCGCGTTGAAGAGGGCCACGTCCCCGCCGGGCGCGATCGACAGGTGGAGGTCGGCGATCTCGCAGGTTGCCGTACGGCGCGGGTCCACCACGACCACCTTCATCTCGGGCCGCGCCGCCTTGGCGGCCGAAAGCCGCTGGAACAGCACCGGGTGGCACCAGGCGAGGTTCGACCCGACCAGCACCACCAGGTCGGCCAGTTCCAGGTCCTCGTATTGGCCGGGAACGGTGTCACTGCCAAAGGCCCGGCGATGCCCCGCCACGCTGGAGGCCATGCAAAGCCGCGAGTTGGTGTCGATGTTCGCCGTGCCCCAGAAGCCCTTCGCCAGCTTGTTCGCGACGTAGTAATCCTCGGTCAAAAGCTGCCCCGAGACATACAGCGCCACCGAATCCGGTCCGTGTTCGGCAATCGTCCGGGCAAACCGCCTGGCGACCACGCCAAGCGCTGCGTCCCAACCCACCTCCTGTCCGAAGACACGCGGCGCCAGCAGCCGGCCTTCCAGCCCCACCGTTTCACCCAAGGCCGAACCCTTGGAACACAACCGCCCGAAGTTCGCCGGATGGTCAGGGTCGCCTTTGACGGACACGCCTCCGATGCCGTCCGGTGTCAGGACCACCCCACAACCGACCCCGCAATAGGGACAGGTAGAGTGGACGCTCGCCTGCGGCAGGGGCCGGACGCGGGCAGTCATGCCGCCGACCGGCGCCGCAGGAAGGTCGCATCCAGAAACACCCTGCCGCCTTCGGTCCGTGCCGGGAAGGTTTGCACCGCCCCCTCGTCCGCGCCCTGCGCGATGCCGGTGGCAAGATCGAAGACCCAGGCATGCAGCGGGCAGGTGACCTGTGTGCCGTGGACGATGCCCTCGGACAGGGGGCCGCCCTTGTGCGGGCAGCGATCCTCCAGTGCAAAGACCTGATCCTCCGCGGTGCGGAAGATGGCGACGCATCCGGCGTGGGTTTTCACCACCCGCGCGCCCTGGCGGGGGATATCCTCCAGGGCGGCGATGTCGATCATCATGGTCATTCGGCAGCCCTCACGGTCAGGTCGGCAAGCGGGGCCCATTCGGCTGGGCATTCGGCCAGTTCTGCCCAGGGATCGGTCTGGTAGACCGACTGGGACAACATGAATCGGTCATGAAGCGCGCGGCGGTTGGGCAGATCGGCGATCTGGTCCTTGCACCAGTCCAGCCCCACCTTGGCGACCCATTTGTAGATGCGGTGCAGGTAGCGGCTGTTTTCGCGGTACAGCTGGGTGAAGGCGGCGATCACCTCTATCGCCTCCTCCTCGGTGGCGACGGTGATTAGCAGTTCCGTCTCCTTGACCTCCAGCCCCGCCGCCCCGGCGACGCTGATCTGGTAGCCACTGTCGACGCAGATCACGCCGATGTCCTTGCAGGTCGCCTCCGCACAGTTGCGCGGGCACCCAGACACGCCAAGCTTGACCTTGGCCGGAGTCCACGAGCCCCAGAGCAGCTTTTCCAGCTTGACCCCCAGCCCGGTGGAATCCTGCGTTCCAAAGCGGCAGAACTCCGACCCGACGCAGGTCTTCACCGTGCGCAGGCCCTTGGAATAGGCGTGGCCGGAGACCATCCCGGCGGCGTTCAGATCGGCCCAGATCGCGGGCAGGTCTTCCTTGCGGACACCCAGCAGGTCGATCCGCTGCCCGCCAGTCACCTTGACCATCGGCACCGCGTAGCGGTCCGCCGCATCGGCAATCGCCCGCAACTCGGCAGGAGTCGTCACCCCGCCCCACATGCGCGGGACAACGGAATAGGTTCCATCCTTCTGGATGTTGGCGTGGTTGCGCTCGTTCACAAACCTAGATTGCCGGTCGTCGACGTAGTCCAGCGGCCAGTCGGCAAGCAGATAGTAGTTCAACGCCGGACGGCAGCTTGCGCAGCCCCCCACCGTCTTCCAGCCCAGTTCCTGCATCACCGCCGGAATGCTTTTCAGCCCACCCGACTTGATCAACCGCCGCACGTCTTCATGCGTGTGGTCGGTGCATTTGCACATCGGCGGATTGACGTTGGCGGTAAAGCTGTCGCCCAGCGTCAGCGCCATCACCTTTTCCACCAGCCCGGTGCAGGAGCCACAACTGGCGCTGGCCTTGGTCTGGGCGCGCACCGCGTCCAGCGTCACCGCCCCGCCTTGCACCGCCGTGGTGATCTTTCCCTTGCAGACGCCGTTGCAGCCACAAATCTCCGCCTCAGGCGGCAAGGCTGCAACGGCTGCCATAGGGTCCGCTTGGGCACCTCCCTGGAAGGCCGGGCCAAAGATCAGCGTCTCGCGAAGGGTGCTCACATCCTCGCCCGACTTGATCTTGTCGAAGAACCAGGCCCCATCGCCGGTATCGCCATACATCACCGCGCCGATCAGCCGGTCACCCTCAAGCACCAGCCGCTTGTAGACCCCCCGCCCCGGATCGCGGAACACGATGTCCTCCCGCCCCGGCGCATCGGCAAAGTCGCCTGCGCTGAAGAGGTCGACGCCCGTGACCTTCAGCTTGGTGGCGGTCTGCACCGGCTTGAACGTTGCCTCCTGACCCATCAGCGTGGCCGCCAGCACCTTGGCTTGATCGTACAGCGGCGCGACCAGCCCGAAGAGCTGCTTTTCATGCTCGACACATTCCCCCAGCGCATAGATCGCCGGGTCGCTGGTCTGCATCTGGTCGTTGACCACCACCCCGCGCCCAATCTCCAGATGCGCGTCCGTCGCCAGCCGCACCTCGGGCCGGATGCCGACGGCCATGCACACCAGATCTGCGTCATAGACCGTGCCGTCCTCCAACAGCACCGCTTCCACCCGGTCATGCCCAAGGATCGCCTTCGTCGCCCCCTTGCAGTGGATGCGGAGACCCCGCCGCTCCAGATCCTTCTGCAAGAGATACCCGGCCGAGGGGTCCAACTGCCGCTCCATCAGGTGGCCCATCAGGTGGATGACTGTGACCTCGGCCCCCCGTGCCGCCATCCCCGCCGCCGCCTCCAGCCCCAACAACCCGCCGCCAACCACCACCGCCGTTGCACCGGGCTTGGAGGCGGCAATCATCGCATTGGTGTCTTCCAGATCGCGGTAGGTGCAGACGCCCGGCAACTCTTTTCCCGCCACCGGAATGATGAACGGCGCGCTTCCGGTCGCAATCACCAGCGCGTCATAAGGAGTCTCTCCCTGCTTCGAGGCGACAACCTTCCGCTCCCGGTCGATCCTGGTCACATGCTCGCCGAACCGGCAGATCACGCCCTTCTCGGCATACCAGGCGTCATCATGGGTGACGATCTGCTCATAAGTCTTCTCGCCCGACAGGACCGGCGACAGCATCAACCGGTTGTAGTTCCCCCGCGGCTCGCCATTGAAGAGCGTGACATGACCCGCAAACCCCGCCTCGAAGAGATGCTCCAGCATCCGGCCAGAGCCCATCCCGGCCCCGATGACAACCAAACGCATCACGCGGCCTCCTTCTTCGTCGCGCCGTGTTCGTATTCCTCCAGAAAGCCCAGAACCTCGGCGCGGTAGTGCCAGTAGTCGGGGTGATCCAGAAGCTCCCGGCGGGTGCGGGGTCTCGGCAGCTTGACCTCGGTGATCTTGCCGATGGTCGCCTCGGGCCCGTTGGTCATCATCACCACCCTGTCGGCCAGAAGGATCGCTTCGTCCACGTCATGGGTCACGCAGATCGCTGTCACTTGCGTCCGCGACCAGACTTCCATCAGCACTTCTTGCAGCTCCCACCGCGTCAGGCTGTCCAGCATCCCGAAGGGCTCATCCAGCAGCAGAAGCTTCGGCGACAAAGCAAACGCCCGCGCAATCCCCACCCGTTGGCGCATCCCGTTCGACATCTCGGCGGCAGGCTTGTGCATCGTATCAGCCAGGCCCACCCGCTCCAGATAATATTCCACCACATCCTGCCGCTCGGCTTGCGTCGCCTTGGGGTAGACCCGGTCCACGCCAATCGCCACGTTTTCGCGCGCAGTCAGCCAGGGGAACAGGCTGGGCGACTGGAAGACCACTGCCCGCTCAGGATCGGCCCCTTCGACATGCAACCCGTCCAGCTTGATCGCCCCTTTGGAGATGTCGTTCAGCCCTGCCGCCATGGTCAGCACGGTGGACTTGCCACAGCCGGAATGGCCGATCAGGGAAACAAACTCGCCCTTCTTCAGGGTCAGGTTGAAGTCCTTTACCACCGTCAGCGGACCCTTCGGCGTGGCATAGACCTTGTGCAGCTGGGAAAACTGCAAGTAGCGGTCGTCGGTGAAGCTTTTCGCCGCTTCCGCATAGGCGCGCGGCAGGGCGTGGCGCGGGGTGACCGAGGGCAGAAGGCGCGTGCCCTCGACCTTGCCCTTGATGCCCACATCCATCAGGTAGGCGGTCACATCCGTCCGCAGCGACTTGAACACCGGATCGTCGTTCATTGCCGAACGGTCGCGCGGCCGCGGCAGGTCCACCCCGAACATCGCGCCAAAGTCCCGTCCGGGTTCAAACACAGGATGCGGTCGGCCAACACCAAGGCCTCGTCCACATCATTGGTGACCAGCACCACCGTGCGTTTTTCGGCGGCCCAGATCGCCTCGATCTCGGTCGCAACATTGGCCCGCGTCAGCGCATCCAGCGCCGACAGCGGCTCGTCCATCAACAGCACCTCGGGCTCCATCGCCAGCGCCCGCGCCACCGCGACTCGCTGGCGCATGCCCCCCGAAAGCTCCGCCGGTCGCCGGTCGATCGCATGACCCAGCCCGACCATCGCGATATACTTCGCCACCAGCGCCGCGCGCTCAACCCGTGAGCCCTTCGACACAGCATCCACCGCCAGCCCGATGTTCCCCGCCACCGTCAGCCAGGGCATCAGTGCGTAGGACTGGAACACCAGACCCCGCTCTGGCCCCGGCCCGGTGACCGGCTGACCGCGGAACAGGACCTCGCCCTGATCGGGCAGATCCAGCCCGGCGAGAAGGTTGATCAGCGTGGTCTTGCCCGTGCCGGAAAACCCCAGCACCGCAAGGAATTCGCCCTCCTCCACGCTCAGCTCCAGCCGCTTCAGGACTGGCGTCTCGCCATAGCCTTTCGAGACGCCCTTCAGCTCAAGGATACCCATCGCGTCACCGCTTTCCGCTGAAGGCAAAGGCCTGCTGTAGCGCGAACATCACCCGGTCCAGCAGGAAGCCGATGATCCCGATGGTCAGCACCGCCACCATGATCCGCGCCAGCGATTGCTCCGATCCGTTCTGGAATTCGTCCCAGACGAACTTGCCCAGCCCCGGATTCTGCGCCAGCATTTCGGCCGCGATCAGCACCATCCAGCCCACGCCCAAGGACAGTCGCAGCCCGGTAAAGATCAGCGGCAGCGCCGAGGGCAGCACAAGCCGCGTCACCTTGGTCCAGGTCGTCAGCTTCAACACGCGACCGACATTGACCAGGTCCTTGTCGATGCTCGCCACCCCCAGCGCCGTGTTGATCAGCGTCGGCCAAAGTGAGCAAAGCGTCACTGTGACGGCGGAAATCACGAAACTTTTCGGCATCCCGCCGTCGCTGACATAAAGCGCCGAGACGACCATGGTCACGATCGGCAGCCAGGCCAGCGGCGAGACGGGTTTGAAGATCTGCACCAGGGGGTTGATCGCCGCGTTCGCCGTGGCCGACATGCCCGACAGGATGCCCAGTGGCACGGCAACCAGCGTCGCCAGCAGGAATCCGAAGAACACCGTCTGGATCGAGGTGAAGATTTGCGCGTAATAGGTCGGCTTGCCGGTATAGGTGCGGTCCTTCACCTCATCCGGCTTGCCTTCGGCCACCAGAGCCGCGTTCTTCTCGGCCTGCTTGGCGTAGAACTCGGCTTCTTTCTGACCCTCGGCGAGGGCGTCGGCGTGCAGCACGCCGACCTGTTCCCAGACCTGCGCCGGGCCGGGGATCGCGCCAAGCGAAGTCTGCACCTTGGGCGCGGCCCAGGCCCAGACCGCGAGGAAGCCAAGGATCGCAATCAACGGCACGATGGCCAGCCGCCACAGGTCCTTGAGCTGTCCTTTCGGATTTTCCCCGGCCAGCAGGCGCCACAGCGGCGTCAGCCATGCCAGACCCAGCACCTTGAACCAGGGGGCGCAGCGCGAGATCAGGGTGGAAAGTCGCGCCAACCGTTCTGCACGCTGCGGCGCGGGCTCGTCTGGCAAGGCGGCGGGATCAAGCATGGTCATGGCGGCCCCCTCAGTTCGTCACAGCGCCGCCGACGACCGTCTGATCGCCCTTCAGGCCGATCAGCAGGCTGTCGATATAGGCGTTCGGGGCCTTGCCGTCATAGGCGATGCCGTCGATGAACTCGGCCGTCGGCTCGCGATAGCCATCGGCGTCGAAGTCGAACATGTCGGCAGTCGCATTGCCGTCCGCGATCACCGCTTCGGCGGCCAGCTTGTAGATCTCGGGCTTGTAGACGGACTTTGCGGTCTCGTCATACCAGGCGTCGGGCTTCGCTTCCGCGATTTGGCCCCAGCGACGCATCTGCGTCAGGGTCCAGACTGCGTCCGAGTAATAGGGAAAGGTCGCGTTGTAGCGGAAGAATACGTTGAAGTCGGGCGCGGGGCGCTTTTCACCGGGCTCGAACTCGAAGGTCCCGGTCATGGAGTTGGCAATCACCGCCGCATCGGCGCCGACATACTCGGGTTGAGCCAGGATCTGCACCGCCTCGGCGCGGTTCGCATTGTCATTCTCATCCAGCCAGATCGCCGCACGGATCAGCGCCTTTGTCAGCGCGAGTGTCGTGTGCGGATTCTCTTTGACGAACGCGGCGGTCAGGCCGAAGACCTTTTCCGGGTTGTTCTTCCAGATGTCAGCGTCGGCGATCACCGGAACGCCGATGCCCTTCTGCACCGCCGCCTGGTTCCAGGGCTCGCCCACCGAATAGCCAAGGATCGTCCCCGCCTCCATCGTCGCGGGCATCTGCGGCGGCGGGGTAACCGAGATCAGGACATCGCCCTCGATCTGGCCCGACACGTCATCAGGCGCATAGTAGCCAGGGTTGATCCCGCCCGCTGCCAGCCAGTAGCGCAGTTCGTAATTGTGGGTCGAAACCGGGAAGACCATGCCCAGGTTGAAAGGTGTCCCTTCGGCCGCATAGTCCTCGACCACCGGCTTCAGCGCATCGGCCTTGATCGGATGCACGGGCTTGCCATCCGCCATCCCGACATGGGGCTTCATCTCCTCCCACACTGCGTTCGACACGGTGATGGCATTGCCGTTCAGGTCCATCGAGAAGGGTGTGACAAGCGCCGCCTTGGTGCCATAGCCGATGCTCGCTGCTATCGGCTGCCCAGCCAGCATATGCGCGCCGTCAAGCTCGCCCGAGACGACGCCATCCAGCAGCACTTTCCAGTTCGACTGTGCGACCAGCGTGACGGAAAGCCCCTCGTCCTCGAAGAACCCCTTCTCCTTGGCAATCGCCAGCGGGGCCATGTCGGTCAGCTTGATGAACCCCAGCGTCAGCTCGTCCTTCTCGATGCCAGGGGTTTCGGCATTGGCAGGCAGGCAAAGCGCGGTGGAGAGAAGAAGAGCGGAAAGGCGTGTCATGGCTTCGATACCTCGTGGCCTGAAAATGAAAAAGCCGCCCGGACCCTTCGTCATAGCGACGACGGATCGAGCGGCATTGCTCGGCTTTCCCGATTTGTTGGGATCGGCGCGGTGAGACTCCATTGCCTCTGCGCTTGATAACAGAATGCCGCGCTGCGGCGCGGCGTCAAAAGGGTTTGCTACTACGACAGCCCACAATGCTCACAATTCCACGATGCCGCAGCGCAGCGCCCAATTTTTCAGCGGGCAGGCAGGGCAGCGTCGAAGACTTGGGCATCGTAGAAGCGGTCAGGCGACAGAATCAGCCGGCCGCGCGATGATGCAACCGGCGTCGGATCGCCGAGCGACCCTTCCAGCTTGGCGCTTGCCGCAGGAAGATCGGCCCCGGCAGGCGTGAGGTGCTGGCGGTAAAGATCGCTGCGGAAGACCGCCGCCGCGTTGGTCTGGGCACTCACCGGATCAAGCCCATGCCGCGCTGCCAGCCGCGCCCCGATCCAGGCGGCCTGACTGCGCCACGGAAAACCCGCTGCACCGTTGTGAAACCGAAGGAAACCGGGCACCCGCACCTCGCGCCCCTCAGCCGAGACGACGAGCCGTCCGGTCAGGCTGCGCTCCACGATTTCCGCCGTGACATCCAGACAATCCGGCTTTGCCAGTACCTCGCTGGCCACCGGGAGGTTCTCCGACTGCTCGAGCCAGCGCGCAGCGCGCCACGTAGCGCGGATCAGGCGTCCAGCCAACTCGGGATCTCCCTCTGCCCATCCCGCCCGAACTGCCAGCACCTTTTCCGGTGCCGCCGCCCAGATCGCCGATGTCGGCAACAGGAGGGCGCCCGCCCCGCGATCCACCGCAATCGACCCCCGCGGCTCACCAACGCAGAAGGCGTCCACTTCGCCTGCGGCGAGTGCATCGGGCATCAGGGGGGGCGGCACGGTGATGATCTGCAGCGACGATGGAAGCTTACGCCCCAGGCCCTCCAGCCAGTAGCGCACCAGATCATTATGCATCGAAAACGCAAAGGGCACCCCGATACGAAGCCCCTGCCCCGCCGCGTCCAGCAAGGCGAAGCCAGCCGCACGGGCATCGTCCAGCGCGAAGTCATGCCCGGACATGCGCGCTGCCAGTCGACGCGAGACGCCAATGGCGTTTCCGTTCAGGTTCAGCACCGACAGAACCTCGAACCGCGCAGGCCCGCCCAGCCCCAGGGCAAGGGCAACCGGAACCGGGGCAAGCATGTGTGCCGCCGTCACTGCGCCATAGGCCAGCCGATCGCGCAGCGAAGACCAACTGGTCGCTGCATCGAGGAGCAGCGAGAGACCCTCTTCCTCGGCAAAGCCCATTGCCTCGGCAATGATGAGCGGGGCTGCATCTACCAGCGGCAGGAAACCAACGCGCAAGGTCGCCGTCATTTCAACAACTCCGCCGCCGTCACCAAGGCCTGGGCAACTTCGACCAGCTTCCTGCCCTGATCCATTGCCGCCTTGCGCATCAGAGCATACGCCTCGTCTTCTCCAACTCCCTTGGCCCGCATCACGATGCCCTTGGCCCGGTCGATCACCTTGCGCGATTCGAGCGCCCGCCGCGTCTCGGCCAGTTCGACCCGCATCTTCTGCATCATGTGAAACCGGGCGATGGCTGCGTCGAGCACTGGGCGGATCCGGTTCGCACTAAGGCCCGCCACGACATAGGCCGACACCCCTGCTTCGATAGCGGCCTGGGTCAGTGCCCCGTCGCTTTCATCGACAAACATCGCCACAGGACGTTGCAGGGGCGCACTGGCCAGCGTCAATTCCTCGATGGCATCGCGCGAGGGGTTGCCCGCGTCGATCAGGACGATGTCGGGGTTACGCTCGGCGATCTTGCGGGCAAGGCCGAACTCATCGGAGATGACCAACACGTCATGGTCGCCTGTAGCGCGCAACCCATCGACGATGGTCAGCGCCCGACCGCGGTCTTTCTCGACAACAAGGATTGACAGGCGCTTGGTCATGCGCCTGCGGACCATCAGCCGTCACAGAACTCAAGCAGTTTGGCCCGGCCAGGTCCCCTCGCAGTACCCCAGGCGCTCAGAAAATCAGCATCGCGAATGGCAAAGGCTAGAAATCAGGCAGAGGCGCGCCTCACGGGGGTCGCCAGACTCGTCGGCAACTCAGACCAACGACGTCCACGTTACTCCCGAGCGCCCACTCCGGCTTGATCGCTCCCCAGTACGATTGTTTCTCGATCAAGGATCAGGCTGATCGGAGTGCGGAGCAGCTGTAGAATCGGTCTCTATGTCCCGCGCTCGAGCCGCGCGCGGCTGAAAGGGACAAGGTCGCCTCGATGCCGGTCGGACTGACCCAAATCAGCCGACGATCCGCACCTCGCGCAGGCTCGGCTCCAAGCGCCGCAGCGCGTCTAGCAGACGCTCCTTAAGGTTGGTAGCGACGTAGGATGCATGGAACCGGGTTGGCGCAGCCAGTGTAATACAGTTGGCCTCTATCCCCGCGTCCGTGAGAGCATGGAACCAGGCGCCGTAGATCGCCGCGTCCTCTTCGTGTAGCCAGGCCTGCGCTGCGGCCCAGACCGTTCCGTCTGACACAGGCTCTGGCACCCGTACCGCCCGCAGCGGTACCACGTTCGAAGCCCCCTGCCCCACCGCGGACTGGGTTGGCTCCAGACGCTTGATGAAATCCTCGCCAATCAGCGCCCACGCCGGGCGCGTGTCTTCCAGCATCCGATTCAGGTCCATGCCGTAGACGCTGACCCGCCCCCGCACCCCCTGCCGCTTCAGGATCAGCCAGCCTTGCGCCCGCAGCCGCGCCATCTCGCGCTTGACGGTGCGCTCATCCA
This sequence comes from Albidovulum sp., assembly GCA_041739655.1. Classification (GTDB taxonomy): domain Bacteria; phylum Pseudomonadota; class Alphaproteobacteria; order Rhodobacterales; family Rhodobacteraceae; genus Albidovulum. The sequence continues at coordinate 16,253 of JBGSNN010000057.1, forward strand.
CCGACCATAGCCGCGCGATTTCGCCCTGCCCCATGGTCAGCTCGTCGCGCCGCCAGTTGTAGCGCGTGGTGATCAGTGACATAGCCCGCAGCACCAGACGCTGGACGTGCTTATCGTTCGACAAGGCAAAGGCCATTAGCGCCGACAGGATGTCGTATTTCCGCGATGCGGCCTCGCGCCCGACGGGCCGGGGAAGCTGCATGTCTCTCTCCTGTCCTGAACCGCGGCCAACTCGAGCCTCGGACTGCCTGTGTCATCTGGGGCCTTTTGTGGCCTCTTGCTGAAGAAGGCGTTAACTCAACGCTCTTTCCCATCTGATGGCTATTTGCGTCCAGCTTTACGATTCTGTCAAGCACTCCGGTAGCGGAAGCACTTTCCAACCCAAATCCATTTCGAAGAAACTGGGTATCAATGGTATTAGGGGACATCTTGGCTGTCACGTATTGGGCGGGAAATGTCCCCCAATATGCGGTAGCGACATTGAACATGTCCCCTATATGCGTCGCTTCTTCCTAGGCAGCGCCCCTGCTCTGCCCCCTCGACCGATTCGGCCCGATCTCCCTGTCCCCACGTCGGAGTCTTCCCCGCGGGGAAGGTTTGCCTGGATAATAACTTCGGTTTTGCATTCTTGGCAAATTCGGCGTATTTCCAACAAAGGCAAGAATTAACGTTCCAATGAGGCGCCATGTACACGCACGAAGATCTCTCGCGTCTGCAATCCCAATCGCTGAAGATGCAAAGCTGGATCCGCCAGCAAACCTTCAGCCCCGAGAACCAGAAGACCCTCCGCCGTTTCTCCTCTTGGGAGGTCGCCGAACTGATTTTCAAGATCAACCAGTCCACCTTCCGTGGCCGCCTTGTTGCCGAGCCGGACCTCCCCGGCGGGGAAGTTGAACCTGACGGCCGCCAGCGTTGGTTCAGCTTGGAAGAGATCAACGCTCTCCGTCGCAAGATGAAGATCAACCGCAAGACCTTGATGCCCCCGCGCCCGGCCGGAAAACGCGCCTTCCGGGCTGCCATCGCCAACTTCAAGGGCGGTGCCGGCAAGTCGACTGTTGCCCTCCACTTCGCGCATGCCGCCGCGCTGGACGGCTACCGCGTCCTCCTCGTCGACTTTGACCCGCAGGCCACCCTATCCCACTCGATGGGCCTCAACGACGTGGCCGAGGACTACACAGTCTGGGGCATCATGGCCCGCGACCTCATCCGCGAGACCGACCGGATGAACGCTGCCACCACCGGAGCGGCCAGCGGCACCACCCTGCCCCGCCGCCAAATCCCCGTCTCGATTCGCGATCTGGGTCTCGGTGAGTTGCGCCACAACGACTTCATCAAGACCACCGCTTGGTCCACCATCGACATTGTCCCCTCCTGCGCCAACGCAGCCTTCGTGGAGTTCGCTTCCGCCCAGTACCGGCACCTCAACCCCGAATGGTCCTTCTTCGCCGCCGTCAGCCGCTATCTCGACAGCCTCGGCGATGACGACTACGACCTCGTCCTCTTCGACTGCCCACCCGCCATCGGCTACCAGTCGATGAACGCGGTCTTTGCCGCCGATATGCTCTACATTCCCTCCGGCCCCGGCTACTGGGAGTATGACAGCACCACCAGCTTCATCGGCCAACTCTCCGAGGCGCTGGAGGACCTCTCCGGCTTTGGCCCGACCTTCCCCGCGGGGAAGATTACCCTACCCAAGGCCTTTGCCGACGTCCGCTTTCTGATGACACGTTATGAGCCCGGCAATGACCTGCACCGCGCGATGTTCGAAGCATTCCGCAAGGTCTTTGGCCCACATGTCGCCGAAAGCCCGATCGAAATGACGCGCGCTGTAGAACAGTCCGGCCGCTTTCTCTCTTCAGTTTACGAGATCGACTACCGTGAGATGACGCGAGAGACATGGCGCCGCGCACGCGCCAGCTTCGACAAGGCATATGAAGAATTCCGCGGCAGCATGCTCGCCGCCTGGGACAAGATCTGAGGGGGTAGCAGATGACCAAGAAGCGCCGCATGTTCGATATCGATCTGCCAGATGGACCCGCAGTCGATACCTTCCCCGCGGGGAAGGTTTCTGATCCACCTGGCCGTCGCGGTCCGATGGCCACGGCCATTGCCGAAACGGCCAACTCAACCCGCGAGCGCCATGAGATCGAGGCGCAGATCCGCGCCGAGAACGATGCTTTGGCGCATGAGCATGTCCGGCTTAAACGCCTTGGCCTGGTGGTCGACCTCGTGCCACTGGACCAGATCGAGATGACCAAGCTTGTCCGCGACCGCAGGACGGGTCCTGATGCGGAGCTGGCCGAGCTGAAAGCATCTGTCGCCGAACTGGGACTATCCAACCCAATCCGGCTTGAGGCGCGCGCCGATGGCCGGTTTGAGCTGATCCAGGGCTATCGCCGCCTTTCGGCTTATCGCGAGCTGCTGGACGAGACGCGCGATACCGACCGCTACGGCACGATCCCGGCGGCGGTTAGCCAGCCCGGCGATGACCTCGAGGCGCTCTACCGCAAGATGGTGGACGAGAACATGGTGCGGAAAGACATCTCCTTTGCCGAGATGGCGATGCTTGCGCTGGACTATGCCAGCGACCCAGGCACTGCGATCACCGATCCGGAAAAAGCGGTGGCAGCCCTCTTCAAGTCGGCTGGCTACCAGAAGCTCAGCTATATCCGCACCTTCATGACCGTAGATCAACGCTTAGGCGACGACCTTCTCTACCCACAGGAAATCCCGCGTGCGCTTGGCCTTGCCTTGGCGCGGAGGCTAGATGAGGTTGACGCCCTTGCTGTGATGATCCGGGCAGAGCTGAAGGGCTGGGATAGCCGCTCCGCCGCGGATGAGATGGCCGTCTTGCGGCGCCTTGCCGGAGAAGCGGCAGATGCGGCGCCGGTCGATGCGCCGTCCACGCCTGCCGGAAGGCCGGAAAGGCCCGCAAAGGCCAAGACGAGCTTTCAATTTGATCGAAAGGATGGTCGCGGCAATTGTGTGGCCGCCGTGGGCAAGCTTGAGATTCAGCTCGACCGCGACTTTACCACCATTGACCGCCGCCGGTTGGAGCAGGCCGTGCGCCTGATGTTGGACCAGCTGGACGGGTAGGGCAGGGACCTTCCCCGCGGGGAAGGTTCTTTATAGCCTCCGCAACTGCGCGATGGCCGTAGCAAGGGGCACGGCCCGCGTCTCGTCCCTAATAGGAACCACCCGTTCTCCGGCGTAGACCAGCATCTTCCGGTCGGCCCTAATATCTTCGACCGCCAGATGAAACCCGCGCGACACCTTGGGCGCGGTGGTGCGTTTGATTTCGATCGCCCAAATTTCATCCCCGGGAAGCCGCAGGACAAGGTCAAGCTCAGCGCCCGCCGCAGTCCGGTAGAAGAAGGGTTCGGTCCCCGTTGGCGCAGCGGTGATCAAGGTCTCGATGCAGAGCCCTTCCCAGCTACCACCGACCACCGGGTGCCCCAGCAGGCCTTCTAGCGAACCGAGGCCAAGCAAGGCATGGACGAGGCCGCTATCCCGGACGAAGACCTTTGGCGACTTGACGAGGCGCTTGCCGGCATTCTCGTGCCAAGGCTGCAGGCGCCGCACCAGCATGAGATCAACGAGCAGATCAAGGTATCGGCCCACCGATTGACCCGAGACGCCCAGACCCTCGGCTAGTGCGGCTGCATTCAGCAGTCCACCCTGCGCATGCGCCAGCATCGTCCAGAAGCGGCGCAGAGTGGCGGCCGGGATGCGCGGCCCGAGGGCGGGGATATCGCGCTCTAGGTAGGTGCGCAGAAAATCCTCGCGCCAGGTCAGGCTGTCCCGGTCGCTGTCCGCCTGAAAGCTGTCCGGGAAACCGCCTCTCAGCCACAGGTCGTTCAACCTGTCTTCGCCTACTTCGTCCAGCAGGAGAGGTGGCATCTCGATGTAGCGAACGCGCCCGGCAAGGGACTCGGCCGATTGATGCAGTAGCACATTCGATGCAGACCCAAGCAGGAGGAACTGCCCTGTGCTGGCCCCCTTGCGCCGCCGCATGTCGATCTGCCCGCGAAGGTTCTTGAACAGGTCCGGCATCTGCTGAACCTCGTCCAGAATTACGAGCTTTCCGACCTGTTCGTCCAGATACAGGTCTGGCTCCGTCAGGATCTGCCGATCCGCGTCGCGTTCCAGGTCGAGATACACGGACGGGCGTTGCTCGGCTATCTCAAGTGCAAGTGTGGTCTTGCCAACCTGCCGGGGCCCCAAGAGGACAACAGCCGCTTGGGCGTCGAGGGCGGATTGCACGGATTGAGTGGTGTGGCGTTGGTACATACCTTGCAATTAGCCCACGCTGTGGAAGATTTGCAAGGTTGTTGTTGTGCTCAGTCGAGTAACCCGAGCTTCTTGGCCCGCTCCAGCAGCATCTTCACCGACGACGGTTGCCAGCTTGTCCGGCCGCGCGGCGTGCGCTCGCGCATCGCCTCCAGCCGGGTGCAGATCGCCTGAAGTGTGATGTCCGGGTCCGCGCC
>JBGSNN010000199.1:0-2529 GCA_041739655.1 Albidovulum sp.
TCTCGACGGCGACCGGGTCAATGTCGGAGGCCAGCACCGGATCGGGCCAGAGCGATGCGGCGGCCATGGCGAGGACGGCGGTGCCGCAGCCGATATCAACGGCGTTCCTGGCCCGGAAGCCCGCCTGCGCCAGACGCTCCAGCGCCAGCAGGCAGCCCTTCGTGGTGCTGTGGTGGCCGGTGCCGAAGGCCATCGCAGCCTCGATCAGAAGCGGCACGCGGCCTTCGGGGACGCGGTCGGCATCGTGGCTGCCATAGACGAAGAAGCGCCCCGCCTCCACCGGCTGCAATTCGCGGCGGACATGGGCGACCCAGTCGGTCTCGGGCAGTTCCGAAATCGCGAAGGCGGCGGCATCAAAGGCCTTCGCCATCAGGGCGAGCGTGATTTCATCCGGCTGCGCCTCGAAATAGGCGGCGACTTCCCAGCGCCCGGAGCCATCCTCGATCTCGAAGATGCCGACGCCGGTTGGCGCCGGATCGACATCCTCCACCGCCTCGGCCAGGCTTTCGGCCCGCTCGCGCCCGCTGAGCGTCGTGATCGCGGTGTAGGTCGTCATGCGGTGTCCCTCCGGGGCCAGATGCCAGCGTTGCGCGCGCTATAGCCCCCGCGCCGGGACGCCTGCAACCCGTGACCCCGCCGCGACACTCCGCGACACGATGGCCCCGCGCTCAGCTGATCCCGCGCCGGGGCGGCCCTGTCAGGCCTTGAGGCCGATCGGACAACTCACCCCGGTGCCGCCGATGCCGCAGTAGCCGGCGGGGTTCTTGGCAAGGTACTGCTGGTGGTAGTCCTCAGCATAGTAGAAGGGGCCCGCAGGCAGGATCTCGGTCGTGATCACGCCGAAGCCCGCAGCGCGAAGCCGACCGGCATAGACCTTGCGGCTTTCTTCCGCCGCTTCGGCCTGCGCGTCAGTGACAGTATAGATGCCCGAGCGGTACTGGGTGCCGACATCGTTGCCCTGACGGTTGCCCTGCGTCGGGTCGTGGCCTTCCCAGAAGACCTTGAGGAGCTTCTCGTAGCTGACCACCTTCGGATCGTAGATCACCCGCACCGCCTCATTCTGGCCGGTCAGGCCGGTGCAGGTTTCCTTGTAGGTGGGGTTGGGCGTAATGCCGCCGACATAGCCGACCATGGTCAGCCAGACGCCGGGCACTTGCCAGAACTTGCGCTCCACGCCCCAGAAGCACCCCATGCCGAAGATCGCCTCTTCCATCCCCTCGGGCACAGGCGATTTCAGCGGGATGCCAGAGAGGAAATGGGTCTCGGCGGTCGGGATCGGTTCGGGCCGCCCCGGCAGTGCCTCGGTCGTGGAGGGTATTCCGGTCTTCTTGCCAAAGATCGCGCTCAGCATGTCCGTCTCCTGTCTGGTGGCCGCATCCCTGCGCACGGCCACGCCTGTCAGGGACCGAATATAGCGCGCGGCGACCGAGGCCGCCACATCGCCGACGATCACATCGGCGCAAGCAGGGACCCAGATCACGACTGCGTTACCGCGCAGCATGACCGGGATGGAATCCACGCGCGGAACCGTCTCTCTGACAGGCCTCCAAGAAAGGTCGCCTGCCGCAGCCTTGCGGCCCAGCCAACCACGGGAGAGAAACATATGTTCCGCACCGCACCGCTTCTGGCCGCAGGCTTCGGCCTGCTTGCCGCCGCCGCCTTCGCCGCGACCGACGTGATGACCGGCGACAGCGCCAATGGACCCGTCCTGACCGACGCGAAGGGCATGACGCTTTACACCTTCGACAACGACAAGGACGGCACATCGAATTGCTATGATGGCTGCGCGAAGAACTGGCCGCCGCTTCCGGCCGCCGATCCGAACGCCGCCGAGGGCGACTACGGCGTCAGCCAACGCACCGACGGGTCCTACCAATGGACCTACAAGGGCATGCCGCTTTATACTTGGGTCAAGGATGCCAAGCCCGGCGACATCACCGGCGATGGCGTGAACGGTGTCTGGCACATCGCCAAGCCGTAAGGACAGCATGAGCGTTCTGGACGAAATCGAGGCCGCGATTCCCCGGCTCAGGCGCGCCGCACATGCGCTGACGCATGATGCGGCCTCTGCGGAGGATCTTGTTCAGGACAGTCTCGAACGTGCGCTGGCCCGGCGTCACCATTGGCGTGGCGACGGGCCGGTTGCGGCCTGGATCTGGAAGATCATGCTCAACATTCACCGCGACGAGATGCGCCGCCCCGCCGCGCATCTCGTCGTCGTGGATGACATGCCGCAGCTTGCATCGAACGAGGCCCCCGCCGAGGACCGGATCGCGCTCGCCGAGGTCCGGAGCGCCATGAACCGGCTGCCGACGGACCAACGCCAGGCCCTCGTCCTGGTGGCGGTCGAGGGGATGAGCCTGCGCGACGCGGCGGCCGTCCTGAGCATCCCCGAAGGCACGCTGGTCTCCCGAACTGCCGGCCAATCCCGCACCGCTTTTACAGCTTTTGCTGTTCGTAGACAAGCGTTCCTCTTCTAGGGAACAGACCAGACACATCCGCAAGTTTCTACAGGATTTGAAGGCAGAG
>JBGSNN010000210.1:0-18392 GCA_041739655.1 Albidovulum sp.
TTCAGCGCGCGCAGGCGGTTCTGTCCCAGCGCGAGGCCGCCAACCGCCGCCAGAAGGAACTGGTCAGGCAGGATGTCGCCTCGGCGCAGCGCGCGGAAGAGGCGCAGCGGGACGAGGATGTGGCACTGGCCGAGGTCGCCCTTGCCGAGGCGGACCTGGCGGTGATCGCCGCGCAGGGCGAGGACGCGGCGGCTGCGCTGCGGCTGGAGGAGACCCTGCTGGCGCATCACAGGCTGGTCGCGCCCTATGATGCGCGGATCGTGGCCCGCCATTCCGAACCAGGCACCGTCGTCAAGGCGGGAGATCCGATCTTCACCTTGATCGACCCGGAAACCATCTGGATCCAGGCCTATGTGGACGAGGAACGCGCCGGCCAGTTGGCACTCGGCCAGCCCGGCACGATCCGGCTCAGATCGCAGCCGGCGGCCGAATATCACGGCACCGTTGCCCGGATCGGGCTGGAAAGCGACCGCGTGAACGAGGAGCGCCGGATCTGGCTGACCTGCGCCGATTGCCCGGCGGAGATGTATCTGGGCGAACAGGCCGAGGTGCGCATCCTGACCGGCACCCGCGACCGGGCGCTGATGGTGCCGGAAATGGCAATCACCGGGTTCGACGGCTTTCGTGGCACGGTCTGGACGGTGCAGGACGGCCGGCTGCGCCGCGCCGAACTGACCTTCGGCGCCCGCGACGACAGGGGCCGGGTCGAGATGACCGGCGGCCTGCCCGAGGGAGCCGAGATTGTGGCCCTGCCACCCGGCGGCGTGGACGAGGGCCGGCTGGCGCGCGCCGCGGACAGGCCATGAACCTCGCGCTCAAGGATATCCGCCACGGGCTCTTCCGCTTCGTGCTGACCTGTCTCGGTCTTGGCCTTCTGATGACGGTCGTGCTGGCAATGATCGGCATCTACAACGGTCTGGTTGCGGACGCGCTGGCGGTGGTGAAGGCGCCGGCGGCGGACGTCTGGGTGGTCGAGGCGGGCACGCGCGGCCCCTTCGCCGAGGCTTCCTCGATCCCAGCCGATACCCGTGACGCGGTCGCGCGGATGCCCGGGGTGGCCGAGGCGGGTGCGATCAACTACCAGAATGTCGAGGCGCTGCATGCCGGACGCACTCTGCGCCTCTACGTGATCGGCTACGAGCCTGGCCGCCCCGGGGGTCCGCAGCGGATCGTCGCGGGCCGCGGGATCGGCACCAGCCATTTCGAACTGGTGGCCGATCGCAAGACCGGCCTTCTGACCGGCGACACGATCCGGCTGGGGCGCAACCGCTTCACCGTGGTCGGGCTGGCCGAGGGCGCGATGAACTCGGGCGGCGATCCGGCCGTCTACATGACGCTTGCCGACGCCATGGCGCTGCAGACGGAACTCGACCCCGCCGACCAGCGCGTGCAGGTGGCGCGCGGCGCCGGTTCGGTCAAGTCGGCATCCGTCGCCGCGGTCATCGTCCGGGTCGAACCCGGCGCGGACATCGACCTTCTGACCGCGACGCTGCGCCAGTGGAAGCACCTTGCCGCGCTCAGTCAGGCTGAACAGGAAACTATCCTGCTCGCCTCGGTGGTCGACAAGGCGCGCCGCCAGATCGGGCTCTTTCTCGGCATCCTTCTGGCGGTCTCGGCGGTGGTCATCGCCCTCATCATCTACACGATGACGATGGAAAAGCTGAAACAGATCGCCACGCTCAAGCTGATCGGCGCGCCGGACCGCGCCATCGTCGGGCTGATCGTCCAGCAGGCACTGATCCTCGGCACCTCGGGCTGGGGGATCGGGCTGGTGCTGATCCTTCTGGTCAAGGACGGCTTTCCGCGCCGCGTTGTGCTTGAGCCGTTCAACGTGATGGTGCTGGCCGGCATAATCGCGGTCGTCTGTCTGGCCGCCAGCGGTCTTGGTGTGCGCGCAGCGATGAAGGTTGACCCGGCCACCGCGCTGGGGAGCTGAGCCATGGCGCTTGGCGACGTTCTGGTCAAAGTGGAGGGTGTGGCCAAGCATTACGGCGAGGGCGATACCCGGGTCGATGCTCTGCGTCACGTCGACCTTCAGGTCCATGCAGGCGAAGTGATCGCGCTTCTGGGGCCGTCCGGCTCGGGCAAGACCACGCTCCTGAACATCATCGGCTGCATCCTCGATCCCTCGGCGGGTCGGGTGGCGCTCGACGGCGAACCGGTCTACGACGGAAAATGGCTTCGCCGGGACCTGCGCCGGCTCAGGCTCGACAAGATCGGATTTGTCTTCCAGGCCCACAACCTCCTGCCGTTCCTGACCGCCGCGGAAAACGTCTCGCTCGTGCTCGATCTCGCCGGTTGGCCGCCCGAAAGGGGCCGAGCACGCGCGCGCGAGCTGCTGGACTATCTAGAGGTCGGCCACCGCGCCCCGGTGAAGCCGGCGCTCCTCTCGGGCGGCGAGGCGCAGCGCGTCGCCATCGCCCGTGCGCTCGCGAATAGCCCACGCATCATCCTGGCGGATGAACCGACCGCCGCGCTCGACAGCAAGCGCGCGCAACTGGTCATGGACCTTCTGCGCAAACTGGCCGTCGAGCAGGAGGCTTGCATCATCACCGTGACGCACGACGAGAAGATCTTCGACCGGTTCGATCGGCTGATCCACCTGCGAGATGGCAGACTGGTCGACGAGTAGACGTGACACATTCGCCGGGATTCACGGCTGGTCGTTGATCGCCCATCCCAGACTACGTCCATCCGTAGGAGCCGTCCTGGACCCGGGCCACCATCGGGGTCCATACGCCGCTCAGTCAGGCCTTGCTCGATGCCCAAGTCGGCGACGAGGTCGAATACCAGGTCGGTTCGCACATCAAGGAGGTCCGCGTTCTGGATGTCAGGTGACCAGAAGAAGAACTTAGCGAAGCTGCACTGTTCCCGCCGGAGTAGTTCAACCGGTCAGAATGAAATCAAGAACGGCACGGAGCTGACTTTTGAATGAGCGCGTTCTTGGGAGTAAGTCACTCACAAACTTGCCACACAGCCTTTTCATCGCACCATCGATCCGTGCGAAGAAAACCTGAATGCAAGTCCAGATCACAACATGGGTGGGGTGCAGGCGCAGGCGACCACGGCGACGGTCTTGCCGATGTTGCGCAAAGTGTAGGGCTGGCGGCCGATCAGATGATAACCGCCCCCACGGCGAAGCACCCGCGTCTCTGATCCAACGCTTACCTCGACCGTCCCGGTCAGAACGACCGCGGCGGTCTCGCCATCGTGGGAAATCGGCTCATCTCCGGTGCCGGCACCGGGTTGGTAGCGCTCTATGAACATCTGAAGCGACTTGTCGCGCCGTTCGGCGGCAAGGACGCGCAGGTCGGCCTCACCGCGCGCGACCACGGCAAGATCGTTGCGGTCGAAGAACATCACGTTGCGCTCCGACGATGGCAGCGCGAAGAAGTCCGCCATCGAGATCGGCACCGCCGACAGGATTCGGTGCAGGGATGCGAGCGAGGGCGAATGCGTCTCCTGCTCGATGAGCGAGATCGTGGAATTGGTGACGCCTGCGCGTTTCGCGAGATTTCGCTGAGACAGGCCGGCACGTTCGCGCACGGCCCGCAGACGCGCTCCGATACCGAGCCCCCCGGACATGGACGCGACCGCTTGGCCGTCCTTCACGGCGGGTTTCCTTCCCATTTCAATCGTTCTCCCGTGCGACCGGCTGTCTGGCGCTTCCTAACTCGACCGCGATATGCGCAATGCCTCGGCAATCGTCAATGAGGCGCCGTCCTTCACGCTTGACTGTAAACTATTTCATGACATGATTAATGAAAAATTAAACACATCCTGCTGGGAGGGCCAGTCATGAGCGCCGTAGAAACCTTCAACAGGCTTTCGGGCAAGCTTTTCATAGACGGCTCCTTCGTGGCAAGCGCCTCGGCCGACAGACTCGACGTGATTGACCCGGCGACCGAGGACCGGATCGCCGAGATTGCGGATGCGGCGGATGCCGAGGTGGATGCCGCGATCGAAGCTGCGCTGATAGCCGGCAAGCGCTGGAATGCCATCGACATGCGGTCACGCGCCGTGGTCATGCACGAGATCGCGGCAGTGATGCGGCGCGACAAGGCGCTCTATGCCGAATACCTCACGCGGGAGGAAGGCAAGCCCTACAAGGAATCGCTCGACGAAGTGTCGTGGTGCGCGACTGCAATGGACTACTATGCCGAGATCGCGCGCCACGAGGCCGGGCGCATCGCCGGCACGACGGTTCCCGGGCAGTTCCATTTCGCCGTGAAGGAGCCTCTTGGCACTGTCGTCATTATCCTGCCCTTCAACTATCCCCTCGTTCTGCTTTGCTGGGAGGCCGCGGCAGCGCTCGCCGCCGGCAATGCCGTGATCGTCAAGCCGCATGAGCAGACGAGCGTGACCACGCTGAAATTCATGGAGCTGTTCAACGGCCTGCCCCAGGGCCTGATGCAATGTCTCACAGGGGGGCCGCGCGTCGCCCAACGGCTGATCGCCAGCCGCAAGACCCATGGTGTCGCCTACACCGGCTCGGTTCCCGTAGGCCAGGCGGTGGCGCGGACCTGCGCGGAGACTTTCAAACCCTGCTTGATCGAAGCGTCGGGCAACGACCCGTTCATCGTCATGCCATCTGCGCCACTCGAGATGGCCGCGCGCGGGGCGGCCTTCGCCGCCTATCTCAACTGTGGTCAGGTCTGCACCTCGGCCGAACGGTTCTATGTGCACGAGGCAATCCATGACCAGTTCGTGGAACGGCTGGTCGCCGAGGCACAGAAGCTGCGCGTTGGCAATGGCCTTGAAGAAGTCGACATGGGGCCGATGGCGACGCGCCGCCAGCGCGACCGGTTCGAGGCGTTGATCGCGAATGCCCGCAATCAGGGGGCGAAGGTGGCGATCGGCGGCGGGCGACCGGCGTCTCTGAACAAGGGTTGGTATGTGGAGCCGACGGTGCTGACCGAGGTCACCCCCGACATGACCATTCTTCAGGAGGAATCCTTCGGCCCGGTCGCGCCAATCTGCCGGGTAAAGAGCTTCGACGAGGCCATCGAACTGGCAAACCGTTCTGATTTCGGGCTGGGTGCGAACCTCTACAGCTGTGACGCGACCGAGACATTCCGCGCCGTGCGCGAGATCCAGTCAGGCATACTGTGGATTAATGCGCCGCTGCTCGACAACGACGCCCTTCCCTTCGGCGGGCGCAAGCTGTCCGGCAACGGTCGCCAGCTTGGTCCTGAAGGGCTGAACCAGTTCCAGAACACCAAGTTCGTTATGATCGACCCCGGAGCGAGCAACCAGGACTTCTGGTGGTTCCCCTATGCGCGCGAGGAGAGCTATCCGGGCACGCGGTGACCTCGGGGCGTTGGGGGCAAGGATGGAAACGGATTTTCCCGAGCGGGTCGAAGTCGCGATCATCGGCGGCGGCGTGGCCGGCTGTTCCGTTGCCTATCACCTGACGAAGATCGGCATCAGCGATGTCGCGCTTTTCGAGCGCAGGCAGCTGACGAGCGGCACGACCTGGCACGCGGCGGGACTCGTCACCCAGCTTCGCGCCACACGGCGGATGACGGAGCTTGCGAAATACACGGGCGAACTTTTCGGAGAGCTCGAGGCCGAGACCGGGCAGGCGACGGGCTTCAAGCGGAACGGATCGCTCAGGGTCGCCAACACGCCGGCGCGCTATGAGGAACTGGCCCGCGGCGCTTCGATGGGACGCAACTTCGGTCTGCCGGTGGAGCCGGTCGCGCTAGGCGAGATCAAGGAACGCTGGGCGCCGATCAGCACCGAGGGTATCGTCGGCGGTTTCTGGTTTCCTCATGACGGACAAGTGAACCCTGCCGACGTGACGCAGGCCTATGCACGGGGCGCCCGGATGCGCGGGGCGCGCATTTTGGAGAACACAAGCGTCGAGCGGATACTTGTCGAAAACGGCAAGGCGGCCGGTGTGATAACCGACAAGGGTCCGGTTCGCGCAGGGACTGTTGTCCTATGCGGCGGCATGTGGTCGCGCGACCTCGCAGCGAAGGTGGGCGTCACCGTTCCTCTGCATGCGGCGGAACATTTCTACTGCGTCACCGAGGCCATACCAGGCCTGCCGAAGAACCTGCCTGTGCTCTTCCTCGGCGACGAGTGGACCTACTACAAGGAGGATGCCGGCAAGCTCCTCGTGGGGTTCTTCGAGCCGAACGCCAAACCCTGGGGGCAGAAGGGCATCCCGGAGGATTTCGCCTTCGGAACGCTGCCCGAGGACGTGGACCACATAGTGCCCTATCTGGAAGCGGCGACCCGGCGTGTGCCGGTGCTGGAGCGGACGGGCATCCAGCTTTTCTTCAACGGTCCCGAAAGCTTCACCCCCGACGACCGTTACCTGCTCGGCGAGACTCCGGAGATACCGGGCCTGTTCTGCGCCACCGGGTTCAACTCGATCGGCATCCTGTCGTCGGGTGGGGTGGGCAAGGCGCTGGCTGACTGGATCCGCGACCGCCGACCGCCGGTCGAGCTGATGGATGTCGACGTGCGCCGCACGCAGGCCTTCCAAGGCAACCGTAGATATCTCGAGGACCGCACGACAGAGACTCTGGGCGCTCTGTTCGACATGCACTGGCCGATGAAGCAGTTCGAAACGGCCCGAGGTATCCGCCGAAGCCCGTTCCACGAGAGACAGACCGCGATGGGCGCATGGATGACCGAGGCCGCAGGCTGGGAACGGCCGGGCTTCTTCGGCACGGCCGGGACGCGTCCCGAGATCGCCTATTCCTACGGCCGTCCCTCCTGGTTCGGCAGCGTCGCAGCGGAATGCCAGAATACCGCCGCGAGCGTGACGCTCTTCGACCATTCCTGCTTCATCAAATATCTCGTCGCGGGCGCGGACGCCTGCACGGCGTTGAACCGCATCTGCGCAAACGACATCGACGTTGCGCCGGGCCGCGTGGTCTATACCCAGTGGCTGAACGAACAGGGCGGGATCGAGGCCGATGTGACCGTCACTCGGCTTTCGGAAACCGAGTTCATGGTCGTGACCATTGCCGTTTCCCAGCGGCGCGACCTGGCGTGGCTTAAGCGCCATCTGCCTGACGGTGCCCGGGTCTTCGTCGGGGACATCACCTCGGGCCTGCCGATGCTGGCGCTGATGGGGCCGAAGTCGCGCGAACTGCTGCAGCACCTGTCGCCTGACGATTTCAGCGACGCGGGCTTTCCCTTCGGCTCCAGCCGCGAGATCGACCTCGGGTATGCACGCGTCCGCGCCAGCCGGCTGACCTATGTCGGCGAACTCGGGTGGGAGCTTTACATGCCCGCCGAATTCGCGGGCCACGTCTTCGAGAAGATCGTCGAGGCCGGCGCAGATCTGGGGCTCAAGATGGGCGGGTTCTTCGCCATCAACTCCCTGCGGATGGAGAAGGGCTACCGCCACTGGGGCCACGACATCGGCGAGGAGGACACGCCCCTGCAGGCTGGCCTCGGCTTTGCCGTCGCCTTCGACAAGCTGGGCGGTTTCATCGGGCGCGACGCCCTCTTGAGGCAAAGAGATGCCGGCCCGATCGAGAGGCGACTGGTCCAGATCAGGGTCGAGACGGACGGGAGCCCGCCGCATCTCCATCACAATGAACCGATCCTCCGCGACGGAGCCATCGTCGGCTCCGTCACCACGGGTGCCTATGGCCACCGGATCGGTGCGTCGCTTGGCATGGGCTATGTGTCCTGCACCGGCGGCGTGTCGGCTGACTGGCTCGACGGTGGCACCTGGGAAGTCGAAATCGCGTGGCAACGCTACCCCGCCCGCCTTCAGCTGCGCCCCTGGTATGACCCGGTTGGCACAAGGCTGAAAGGATGAATTGGCGCACCTTCTCCGGGGTGCACCTGAACCGGAGCAATGCAGGCCCAGACCGCTACGGGGCCAAAACGAGGGAGAAAGAAAATGAACGACAAGCTTCCACTGGACCTTGAACAGCGGATCGATGCGCTGGAGAGGCCGGACAATCAGGGGGCCGGTTTCGGCCCTGCCGATTGGGTCTGGCTCCTCCTGCTGGGTGTCGTCGGCCCGGGCCTTCTTCTGCTGTGGGGGTGGCAATGAGCGCGAAGGACAATTCTGACGAAACTGGTTGGCCGCTGACCCGGGCGGAGCGCGACTGGAACCGCTGGCAACTCTTTGCGGTGCTTCTCGTTACCGCAGCGGCGACATGGTGCTACATCATCGGCGAATACGTCGGCTACTACCTGAACCTGCGCATGGGGTTCGCCGCAATGACGGCCGGCAGTATGATCGGAATGCTGCTGGTCACGCTCGCAGTCGTCCCGCCCGCGACCCGGTTTGGCATCGATTCCATCGCTTCGGCGCGCCCGCAGTTCGGCGACCGGGGCTGGATCATCACCGTCTTCCTTCAATACGCGTCGATCATCGGCTGGAACTGCCTGCTGATGATCTTCTTCGGCAAGTCGGTCAACCAACTCCTGCAGACACTCGGGGTCATCTCGCCCGATACGGGCGCCTGGGTGCTGCGCGGCGTGACGATACTAGCCTGCATCTTCGTCTACATCGTGCTCCTGCGCGGTGGCACGGGGCTGGAGCTCGTCTCGAAGGTGCTCTTCTTCTTTATCGTCGGAATCGGCGCCTGGATGACCTGGATCCTCGTAACCCGCGAAGCTGGCGTTCTCGCCGAAGCGAAGCCCGCATACGCTTCGGGCAGCCTGCGCTGGGACTATGTCACCGGGGTCGAGATCGGAATCGTCAGTCTCCTGAGTTGGTGGCCCTATATCGGCGCAATGGTGCGCAAGGCGCCTAATGCCGGTGGCGCCACCCTGCCCGCCATGCTTGGCATGGGTCTGCCGGTGCCGATCCTGTCGGTGGTGGGGCTCGCGGCCATTCTCGCGCTGCAGGTCTCCGATCCCTCGGCCTGGCTCGTCGAACTCGGCGGACCGACCTATGGCGTCATAGCGCTTGTCTTCGTCATCGCGGCCAACTTCGGCACGACGCTGGCGGGCGTCTACGCGACCGCCCTCGGTCTCCGGCAGGTGCCTGCGTTGGCGAACACTCACTGGGGCGTCCTGATGCTCTTCGCGCTGGTTCCGGTTGCGGCGGTAAGTCTTTTCGTGCCGGACCTCTTCTTCAACAATTTCGGCACCTTCCTCGCTTTCATCGGCGTGTTCTTCGCGCCGATCTGCGCGATCCAGATCACCGACTACCTGATCCTGCGCCGCCAGAGGATAAGTATCCGTGCCGTGTTTGTCGGAGGGCCCGGCACCGACTATCACTATTGGGGCGGATTCAATCCCGCCGCGATCCTGGCCATGCTCGCCGGCTTCTTCACCTACCTCTACCTGCTGAACCCGGTGACCTACGTCAGCCGCTCGCCCTACGACTATCTGACAGCGTCACTGCCCACCGCCGTCGTGGCCGGCGTGGTCTACGCCCTGATCACGGTGCTCCTGGTGCGGCCTTCCGGCAAGGGAGGCTACGAATAACAAGGCATGGCCGCCGTCCCGCGCGGGGCGGTGGCCGCATCCTTGATCCAATAACGAAGCTCCGATTGAGGTGGGCTACCGGACAGATACATGATCATGCTGCGAGGCTGCGCTCCTTCGAGATCGCGGCAGGTGTGATGAACGATCTTTCCGCACGTGGATCCATCGCCGACTAAGTTCAACGCTTATGCGGTGGTATGGAAGCACGTTGACGTCGCTAGCAATTGGCGCCCCTGCTCCAGGGCCGAATGGGTCACCAGACCTTCAGAGAGAGCCGCTGGCAGGCATCGTATCGGTAGGTCCGACTTGCCCCCGCCAAAGCTAGACAGCCAGCCACCGGGTCCCTGAGAAGCCCTTTGCCAATTCAAAGACGCCGGATACCGCGCCCGGAGCTCAGTGGATCATCACCGCGCCACAGCACTTCTTGAACTTCTTGCCCGATCCACACGGACATGGATCATTCCGGTCGACGTTCTGCGGCCTCACCGGCGGAGCGTCGATATTCGCCACGCGCTGACCCGACCGGTTCTTCCGCGTGTCGTTGAGCGCGAGAACCATGAGCGGGATAAGATCTGGCGCCATATCACTGAGCTCGCCCCTCATCCCATCCTCGAGGTCCGAGACGCCGATCTCGATGTCATGAAGGGCGAGGATCATCGGAATGGACGATTGCACCTCGTCGTCCTCGCTATCCAACGTTGCTTCCCAGCAATCGGGGCGAAGTTGCATTGCGCGTTCAAAGCCGCGGATCCAATGCCCCCAAATGAGTTTGCCGGTCTTCGGATCTTCTTCGAGAACGACTTCATATTGCGGTTCGGCTTTCGCCAGGTCGCGCGCAACACGGTTGTAATGCGCCATCACGCCATCAATCGTGGCCTGTGCCTGGGTGATGTCCGAAAAGTTCGGCGCATTCTCCGCGCCCCAGACGACCGGAAGCCACTCACTTGGCCGGATCATCTCGGGACAGACGAGGATCCCCGCGACGAAGCCGTCAAACTCACCGAGGCGCATGCCGTCATTCTCGACCGGCAGGTCGAGCAACAGCCCTGAAAGTTCCGAAAGTTGGCGTTTTGTGCGGCCCACGGCAATGTCCTTGGTCGTCAACGCGTCCAGTCTGCGATGAATGCGTCAATGGCGTGGAGGATACCAGGATCGGTTTCTGGTTCTCGTCGCAGATCATCGAGCGCTCGGCGCACTTTTTCAAGGCTCGTCCATTCGGTTTCGACCGTGTCAGGCGCGTTCCAGCGCTCGCGCAAGAAGATGCTGAACAGGTCGCGCTCAGGCGCGGTCAGCAATTCCGGGCTGTGGATGGCGATCAGCCTACGACCGAGTTGGCGCAGACGCGCATCTTCAAGAGCCCCAACGATCTCCTGGCGCCGAGGCCAGTCCTTTTCCTGGAATTCACTCAGGAGCGCCTTGTCAGACGCGGAATAGAAGCCTCCGTAGATCTGGTGCTCGACGGGCTTCGGTGGCGCATCTGGATCCTCGACGAAACGCGCTGCCATGGCCCGTCCGACACGCTCCCGAAACTCGGGGTTTGCCGCAATCGCCTGCGCCTTGCGGAGGTGGTCAGGATCCGGGTTTCGGACCTCGAACAGAGCCGGAGCCTTGTTGGTGGAGAGACCCCGGATGACCTTGGGTGTGCCGTCAACAGCTTGAAACAACGCTGCGTCATCAGCCTGTATCAGCACTTCCGGGTCGCCGGCATTCAGATCAAAGAATGCAGCTTGTGTGGAATTACCGGCCGAGTAGCCGCAGAAGCACCCGACATAAGATCGCGGCAGCTTGCCCCCGAAGCGAAGAACAACCTCGACCGGGCGAAAGGTCTGAAGTTTCTCCTGCACCTTTTGCTTCTCGCGGTTCTCGACAAGCTCTGACCAGAGCAACGGATCCTCGCTGGCGATCCGTCGTGCCAAGTGGATCGTTGCTTCGACATCACCAAGCGCGTCGTGGGCGTTATGCGCCGCAAATCCATTTGCCGGGGCGAGCGGGTCCAGCTTGAAGATGATGCGTCCTGCCTCATCGGCAGGCCAATCGAAGAGGTCCGGATTGCGGCACCAGACAGCATAGACCGCCGTGAGGACATCAAGGCGCGTGTTCCCGCTGAACTGGGTCGCGAAGATGTTGGGCTGAAGGTTCTGATAGAAGGTCTGCCTGAGCACCTCCTCATCGAACTTCATCGTGTTGTAGCCGATCCAGGTTGTCGGCGCCCATCGCTCGGTCAACTCGATGAGTCGTTGGCTGAACTCGAACAAGGTTGGCAGCGACGGATCGATCAATTGATCGGGTGTCACGCCCGTCACGATGAGTGCCTGTGGTGCGGGGATGATGTGGGGCGCGAGGCGGCAGCGAATGTTGACCCGCTCGAGCTCGTTGAAGCTCTCATCGGTCCTGATGGCGGCGAACTGCAGGGGTTGATCAAAAGCCGGCGAGATTCCGGTTGTCTCGAGATCGTAGAAGACGAAGGTCATGACGGCCTCCTCGCCACGTATTTTGGTTGTGTTGATGGCGTATCGGCATTTCTGTCCAGGTCGACGGGAAGTGCTGTCTCGACGTGCTTATTTGCTACGGCGGCCATGCGCATCTCCTCAAGCTGAATACCATAGGAGGCTATAACACGAGCCCTCACGCGGCTACCTTGGACCGTGGCCTTTAGCAAGCTGGACATCCAACTTGACGTGACCTCCGTCGTGGACGGAGGACTTACCCTGATGGCGCTTTGACTCTGTCCGGAAAGCACCGCTTTCACGCTTGGAACCCCGGTCCAAGGAGACGGCAAACGTCCGTCTGACCCTCAATCAAAAGAGACAGGACATGAAAATCACACGCGCGGGATCACATCCCTCCGCAAAAGGGCCGGGCGACTGGTTCACCGGAACCGTGCGCATCGACCCGCTTTTCACCGCCGAGCCTCCGGGCCGCGCGGCGGGCGCCGCCGTCACGTTCGAGCCCGGCGCGCGGACGGCGTGGCACCGCGATACTGGCCCCAGAAACCGCGCCAGACACCTTGTGTGCAAGACGCAGCGCGCAGCCAGCTTGCCCCGGTGCCCGGCGGGATGCTCCAGTGCAACCGCGTCGAGCGCCGTCAGGCAGGCACGCTTCAGATCGTCGCGATCGAAAACCTTGGCCGTCATGCCGCTACCATCGAGGCATAGCGCATGAGCCGCTGCCGGATCGCCCTTTCCCGCTCCCGCACAAACTCCGGCAGCATCTGGGCATTGGCGAGGTCGAGACGGTCCGGAATCAGGTGGCGATCCATGTAGTCGCGGTCACGGCTGGTGGCCTACGTTGCAGCCTATCCAGAAGTCGAAGGCATAGGTGATCGAGTTTCCATCGCGCTTGCCGACCAGATCGAGATGCGCCTGCTGCCAAAACTTCGCGGTGTCGATGTTGAGGAGAAGAGCCAGCAGTTTGACGAGTTGCGTAAGAAGGCTTCCGAACTCGATGACGAACCTCTGGCGGATGCAATTCAATCCTCTGTGGAGGCGGCTGGCGCTTCGACTGGGCAGTTCCTCTGGAAGGGGGTAATCCGCTAATGCTGCGGCTTGCGCCTCCATGGTCGGATGCGGCTATTCCGGAAGAAGATCCCTTCGGACCGAGCGATTGCCTGCTGTCGGAGACAGCAAACGTGGCCGAGGCTGGTGAGCATGTTGTGGTCATGCGCGGCGAGACAAACGGGGAACCCCGATTTCTCGTCCAGCATCCCTATCCGCCGCGAGGCTCGGCCCGTAGCCCCGATCGAAAAGGGTTTCTGCCGCGGCCTCGGAAGGGCAAGGAAGCAGAGTCGGACCCTGCGGCGCTCAATGCGTTGGTGCGAATGAACGAGGTGACTGCTCGGGTGAAGGAGCTAGGAGAAGCCCTCGACGAGCCAACCGCTCTCTGGCCGCGCTTACGAGCCGCCTGGGACAGGGCTGAGCACGAGGAAGATCCACGGATGGCCGAAATCGTGCGTCAGGCGCGTGCATTCACGCCCGTGCTCAAGGAGTTCCGCGAGCGTATCCGCCGTGTGCTGCGTCGCCATCGCGAGCCAACACCGCTAGACCGCGTTCAGGAGATGGATCGCGCGTCCATGCGCTGGCTGTCTCGCCAACCCGGACGGACGACGGCCGAGCGTGCTGGGGCGATCTGCTGATCGATCTCTATGACGGATGAGAGGTAAGCATCCTGCGTAGGCCGCGGACGTTGGCGGCTCTCCTCCCCTCGGTTCCCGTCTTCCATGCCTTGGCCGGCACAGAGCCTTGCTCTCCAACGGACTCTCCTGCGTCAACCTTGACGGCGCACCGATCTTGGACAACAATAGACAGACCGGTCTATTTTTATTTAGGGAGGGAACCGTGAAAGTTGCAAAGGATGATGTCGACGTCAGGATCCAGATCCCGGGCGCCACGTTGCGCCAACGACGGGACTTTGGCACCGTCAAGGGCTACGACCGCATCGGTGGCGAATACTTCTCGCTCTCGGCAGGAGTGGATACCGCTCCTTTGTTCGAAGGGCTCGAAGGCGACCTCTGCCAGTGCCCGCATTGGGGCTACGTGCTGAAGGGCGCGATTACCACCACCGACGCCGATGGAGCGAGAGAAACCGTCAAGAGCGGGGACCTGTTCTACTGGCCGCCGGGGCACAACGTGCATGTCGATGCCGATGCCGATATCATCATGTTCAGCCCGGAGCATGAACATACCGAGGTCCTTGACCACATGAAGGTGCGGCTGCAAGCCTAAGCCAACCGGGCGCGCCCCATGGCGCGCCCCTCAAAGTGAAGACGATGGCGAAAGATACCAAGCAACGATTGATCGAGGCCGGCCTAAAGCTCCTTCTCGAACGCGGCTACAGCGGGCTCGGAATCCTTGCGGTTCTAGAGGCCACTGGCACGCCCAAAGGCTCGTTCTATCACCATTTTCGCGACAAGGAGGATTTTGCTCTGCAGGTGATTGACGCCTACGTTTCTGGGGTGCACGAGCAACTTGAAGCTTTCCTCTCCGACGAGGCGACAGACCCGCTCGTCCGAATCCGCAGTTTCTTCGAAGTGACAGCCCTCGCCTATGAGAACCAGGGGTATATGGGGTGTCTGATGGGGGGGGTCGGCCAGGAGTTGGCGGCAACTAGCGAGGTGTTCCGCAATAAGATCGAGGGCTGTCTCAACGCGATTGCCGAGCGCATAGCGGTCTGCCTTGCCGAGGCGCAGCGGCAGGGACGGCTTCATCCCAATGCCGACATCCAAGCGATGAGCAATCTCATCGTCGATGGCTGGGAGGGAGCTGCGTTGCGGAGCCGGCTGCGCCGAGGCCCGACCTCGCTGAATGCGATGTTGGGCTTCTATTTCGCTGCACTGCCCACGATTGCAGCAACACCACCCGAAGAGCGCGGTCCGGCTACGTCATAGCGGCCACCCAGTTAAGGCGCGCCGGGAGATGGTTGGCCGGCCATCATCAGTCTTGCACGGACCAAAAACCTGTCGTTCATTCCCCGCGCAGCGGACAGCGTGATAGTCCTTGACTACGCTGCTCCCACACTTTCGCCACCTGGAACAGAGCATGGCAATCGTTGGCTGCAAAGACCATCCGCCACGTGGGCGAACGAGGATATATGTCCGGTCGGTGGTCCCCGCGAACGCATCGATGCGAAGATCCGTGAGTTGGTCGAAATGCGAAACACGGTGGCGCATCTGATTGACGCCTGCCCCGGCGATCAAAGGCCAGCTTCCGCCATATTGGGAAACCTGGCGGCGAACAAAGAGGAGGGTTATCGTTAAAATTCGCGAAAATATCTGGACGCGCAAAGTCCGCAAAGACGTATTCGTGCGCGCATTCAACTATCCACGAAGCATTTCCGGCACCTGTCCTTTCTCTCTGAGCCTTCCTACACGATCAGAGTTGTGCAACAACGCCGGCTTGAGACAAGCGCATAGCTCCTCTCTTTTCGGGCTGCTCGGCAATCTGTGATGGCCGTCAAGAAAAATGAAAACCGACCCCAAAACACGTCAGAAGTGTAAAGGTTTGTCAACTTATGGTTAAATTACGGAAGGGTTTGGGCCGATTTCGCAGCTCCGAAGCTCGCAAATTCAACCGGACCCTTACATCAAATCTCAATAAACAAGGCGAATGGAAAGCTGGAAGCCAAAATGTAAAGGTTTTCGTGGCGATATGAGTTGACGAAACGGGAAGATGTAAACCTCCTCCGGTGGTTTTTACAGATCGTCGCTATGCAAATAGCTCATGAGTCGATCGCAGGCTGGGAGACGTATTGGGAACGTAGAGGCTTCAGTTCTCGGCTTCGGTGACATCCGTTTCTATCCGATGCCCGACATGCTGCTCGATGATCAATCTCAAACTTTCCAACCCACCGGCGGCTCGCTCGATCGCGGCTCGCAGCTTCTGGTCGTGGCCCGGCCGATACTTTCCGCCCCTGGTTTCCTGACCGCAGCCGCATTCACATTGTCGATTTGCCATTTGCGCACCTCTCCTCCTCAACGTTGCTAGCACATGCTGCATCGAGTTGTCGAAGCATAGGCCGCGTTGCCATCGTGCTCAGTAAGACCTAGCGTTTGCCTACAGTAACTCGCCAGGAGCGACCCAATGCTCAAATCTCTCATTCGGTTCGTCTGGCGCTTCTTGCTCGTCATCAAACGCCTGTTAGCCTTTGTCCTGAAAGGCAGCACGATCGCGCTGATCTGCTTGATGCTTCTGTTCAACGTTGCGACGCTGACGCTTTCCGGGCTCAACTCAGTAGTCTCCGCGGCCATTACGTCTCTCGCTGGCATTTCCACAGTCAGCGCTCGCAAGTCGACTGGTTTGGCTCAAGCGCAAGCCCGTGCCGCCAGTCTCGACACGGAACTCAAAGCCACGAAGTCAAAGCTGAACATCGAGACACGAAAAAGCGCCATCCTCGCAAAAAAATATGGAACTGCGGAGGTAGCGGCCCGCAAGCTCCGGCTTGTTGGGCCTGACGTAAAGTTCCGTGGCAAGCAGCGCTCGATGCGCTCGGTTCTGGATGAAGTCTCCGGTTCCGTGTCTCGGAGGACAGCAACGGTCGCTGCGGCCAACGTGGGCTCGATGCCAGGTGAAGGAATACCTTTCTGGGGAATCGCGGTCATCGTGGCTGCGACGACCTATGAGATGACGTCCGCATGCGAGACGATGAAAGACATGCGTGATCTGAAGATGGCGATAGATCCGAACGCTGTGACGGACAGTGGCGCCACGGAGGTCTGCGGCATGCGTGTTCCCACTTCGGAAGAAATCTGGGACGGTATCAAGGCCAGCCCCGGCACAGTTTGGAACAAGGCGAAGGAAACCTATTCAGACTTACCGTCGCCTGACTTCTCCGGCTGGTGGGTGTCGCTGGTTTCTCGCTTCACGTGGGAGTGAACGCACAAGGCGTTCCAGTAATAGCCTGAACACATCCACAGAGGAGGAGTTCGTGCCGCCCCTTGGTGGCGCCAAAAGGCATCCCCTTGCCAGGAGCGTCCAATTTCTAGGACTTCGTGCAGATCGTCGGAACTAGAAAAAATCCTTAGAGAATACTGATGCTTCGTTCGTTGCTGCGCGGTGATGGGATGAACCGACCACGCGGCAAAACCGCTCTGGCCATTCCTTATCGACGGCAAGTCGCGTGCCGGCACATGATCCCCCGCGAGCCGGCAGCCCTACCAATTTGAGTCCGCCGTCGATCCAAATGCACACCGCGCACCGATCTGTGATAGCGGCGATCGGAAAAGGTCGGCCGGCGTGACCGTCGAGGCGGTGAAGCCGGAGTTGATCAAGCAGGTTCGCACAAGGTTCTAACGATGAACTTCTAAGTGTCGATCATCAGCAGGATGGAGCACGCGGCGAGCATCACATGCTTGAGCGGCGGCGAGCCGCACCACGACGCAATAGCTTTCGGACGATCTGGATCGCAGCGAGCGTAATCGGTGGATCGGTGTCACGCGACAACAGCCGCAGGAATTCGATCCACGCCATTTCATTCTCGGTTACGTCTCGCTCCGAGCGGCGAGTGGAACGGGCTGTGTTCGTCACGCTGGTCATTTCCCGAAGATCCCGCGAACTGCTGCCCTGGCCCGGACGGTCAGGCTAGGATCGGTGTGACCGGAGGCATCACGGATCTCCTTGATCCAGGCGACTTCGTTTCGTGTGACGATCGTGCCGAAGATCTCCTCGATCGCGCGCACAGTTGTATCGCCACCAAGCTGCTGGAGCGCGAGGTTGAAGAGCATCCGGGGATCGCAGTCGAGCGCTTCTGCCAGGCTGGAAACGCGGTCGAGGGGCAACTTCGTGGCGCCGCTCTTGAGCATTGCGATCATGTTAGGGTTGATGAACCCGGCCTCCTCGGCAATCGTCGCCTGGGACTTTCGGGGCCGGAGTTCCAGCACGCGCTTGTCGAGGTATTTTGCCAACCGGGAATCTGCGTGGGGTCTCTTTGCCATTGGTCATCGCTTTCAACTGATGCTCACAGCTCATGCTGCTTGCTTGATCTATAGCGACGGTGTGATCGGGGATTTCGTGGGAGCTGGGAGGAGAGTGCTACTGACCTTCCGATTGGGGGGCACAGCGATGCCGTCGGGGGGCGGCCACATCAAGGCGCTAGTCAGGGTGTCTGCTTCACAGGACAAGGCCGCAAGCAACGATGCGGTGATGGTGTTCTTGATCGGCGTTCCTACGAGCGACGGCGGGACGCCGGGAGAAGTGGCTAGGCTCAAGGGTGAGCAAGAGGCGATCCGTAAATCAATGGTTGAACGGAGCTGTCGCACGTCGTGAATGTTGCCTTAGGCAACCGACTATGGCTAGTTGCCCGCCCGACCATCGGAGCGGGCAATATCCTCTAGTGATATCCCTGACAGCTACTCCCCATCCTTTGGACAGGATCTGGCGCTTTTTAAGCTACTCTCTGCTCCTGCTGATCGGGTTGCATGATCTCTGCTCTCTGCCAATAGACCACGGCTGGGGGTTTTCCGCCAAGGGCAGAATGGGGTCGCT
>JBGSNN010000233.1:0-4887 GCA_041739655.1 Albidovulum sp.
AGGCCGCGCGCGGCGCCTATGCCTTGCGGCTCGGTCAGGCTGCGGGGCGGGTGACATCGGTGTTCCGCCTCACCCCGACCGACCATCAGCTTGCCCCCGGCGGCGCGCTGGAGCAGGCGCTGGCGACGCTACCGGTCGGACGTACCGATCTGGCGCGGCGGCTGGTGGCGCTGCATGATCCCTGCATCCCGGTGACGGTCGAGGGGGTGCGCCATGCATGAGATGAGCCTTGCCGAAGGCATCCGCAGCATCGTGCTGGATCAGGCCCGCGCCCATGGCTTTGCCCGCGTCACCGTGCTGCGGCTTGAAATCGGGCGCTTTGCCGGGGTGGAAAAACCGGCGCTGGAATTTGCCTTCGATGTGGTGATGCGCGGCAGCCCCGCCGAGGGGGCAAGGCTGGAGATGATCGACCTGCCGGGGCAGGCGCTCTGCTATGACTGCGCGCGGGTGGTGCCGCTGGACAACCGGCTCGACCCCTGCCCGCTTTGTGGCGGCGGCAGGCTGATCCCCGAGGGCGGCGATGACATGCGGATCAGGGATATGGAGGTGGTGTGATGTGCACGGTCTGTGGCTGCGGCGAGACGGTGACGGTGGACGGCAAGGTGATGAGCCATGACGAGGCGCATCGGCTGGGCCTTGGCCATTCCCATGCGCCGGCCTTTGCCGCCGCGACGGCGCTGCCGTTTCCGCATGTTCAGGCCACCGGTCCTGGCCACGATCACCACCACTACGGCGCCGGGGCGGCCGGGGTTTCGGTGCCGGGGATGACGCAGGATCGGCTGATCGCGGTGGAAACCTCGATCCTGGCCAAGAACGATGCGCTGGCTGCATCCAACCGCCGCGTGCTCGGGGCGCTTCGCGTGCTGGCGCTCAACCTCGTATCGTCGCCCGGCTCGGGCAAGACCACGCTCTTGTGCAGGACCATTGAGGCCCTGGGCGACACCCCCCTGGCCGTGATCGAGGGCGACCAGCAGACCTCGGCCGATGCCGACCGCATCCGCGCCACCGGCGCGCGGGCGATCCAGATCAACACCGGCAAGGGCTGTCATCTGGACGCGCAGATGGTGGGTCAGGCGATCGACGACCTGCGGCCCCGTCCGGACAGTTTCCTCTTCATCGAGAATGTCGGCAACCTGGTCTGCCCCGCCGCCTTCGACCTTGGCGAAGATGCCAAGGTGGCCATCCTGTCGGTCACGGAAGGCGAGGACAAGCCGCTGAAATACCCCGACATGTTCACCGCCGCGCGGCTCGCGATCCTGAACAAGGTGGACCTTGCGCCACATTGCGACGCCGACCTTGATGCCTATGCGGCCAACCTGCGCCGGGTGAACCCCGGGATCGAGATCCTGGCGCTGTCGGCCCGTACCGGCGCGGGCATGGTCGCATGGCTCGACTGGCTGCGCGCCCGTCTGGCCGAGAAAACCGCATGAGCAGGTCCCGCCCCACCGTCCTCTTGGTCGATGACGAGCCGCATTCGCTGGCGGCGATGCGGATGGCGCTGGAGGATGAGTTCGATTGCGCCACCGCCGCCGATGCCGAGGCCGCGCTGGCGAAGATGCAGGAAGAATGGGTGCAGGTGGTGATCTGCGACCAGCGGATGCCGGGGCAGAGCGGGGTGGAACTCCTGACCGACCTGCGCGAGCGCTGGCCCGACGCGGTGCGCATCATCATCACCGGCTACACCGACCCCGCCGCCATGGCGCAGGCGATCAATGATGCCGGCATCCAGCAGTTCATCACCAAGCCCTGGCATCCCGAACAGCTTCTGATGGCAGCCCGCAATGGCGCGCGGCTCTTTCAGCTTGCGCGCGACAACGAACGCCTAGCGCTGGAGATGCGGTTTCTGGCCTCCACCGCACAGACCAAGCTGGACAAACGCCGCACCGCCCTGCGCTCCGGGATGGGGTTCGAAACCCTGCTGCGCAGCCCGCTGAGCCCGATGTCCGCTCTGATCGAGGCGGCCCGCCAATACGCCTGTTTCGACGTCCCGGTGCTGCTTCTGGGCGAACCGGGCACCGGACGGTCGCGGCTGGCGCGGGCGATGCACTATGGCTCGCTCCGGTCGGACAAGCCGTTTCACGCGGTCAATCTGGCGGGGATGACCGAAGAATTGGCGTTGATCGAACTCTTCGGGGCCAAGCGCGGCATCCTGCCGGGCGGGGTGAACAAGATCGGCCTCGCGCAAAGGGCCGACCGCGGCACCCTCTTTGTCGACGGCATCGACCATGCCAGCCCGGCGGTGCAACTGGCGCTGTGGCGGCTGGTCGACGAGGGCAGCTTCAGCGCCCTCGGCGGGCAAGAGGGGTTGACGACCAACCTGCGGCTGATCGCCGGGGCCGGGCCCGACCTGCCCGCGCGGGTGGCCGATGGCCGCTTTCGGTTGGACCTTTACTATGGCCTTGCCGTGGCCGAACTGCCGATCCCGCCGTTGCGCGCGCGGCGTGGCGACATCGCGCTTCTGGCGCAGCATTTCCTGACCGACCTTGCCACCCGTCACGGCAAGGCCGCCCACGGATTCGCCCCCGCGGCGCTGGAGTTTCTGGAAAACTACGACTGGCCCGGCAACCTGCGCGAATTGCGCAACGAGGTGACGCGGATGCTGGTGCTGGCGCAGGCCCCGGTGCTGGGCGCCGACCTCATCAGCCGCCCGATCCTTCAGGCCCTGCCATCGGACGACGGGGCCGACCGCTCGGCGCAGGCGGTGCTGGTGGCCGATGGCACGCTGAAAGACCGGGTGGAACTGATCGAGATGCGCATCTTGCGCGAAACCCTGACGCGCCACCGCTGGAACAAGAGCCGCGCCGCCGCCGAACTGGGCCTGTCCCGTGTCGGGCTGCGCGCCAAACTGGATCGCTATGGCATCAGCGACCCCTCTGGCAGGGTGCCTGAAGAAGAGGAGGATTGAACCATGTGTCTGGGTATTCCCGGCAAGATCACCGCAATCACCGATGCCGGCCGTCTGATGGCGATGGCCGAGGTCTCGGGCGTGCGCCGCGCGGTGAATGTGGCCTGCATCGCGGGCAATGACCTCGAGGCGCTGGTCGGCAAATGGGCGCTGATCCATGTCGGCTTTGCCATGGCGATCATCGACGAGGACGAGGCGGCAAAGACGCTCGAGGCGTTGCGCGATCTCGGCGAGGCGCAGGAAACGGTGCATCAGATGGCGCAAAGTGTGGAGGCCCTGGCATGAAATTCGCATCCGAATTCCGCGATCCCGCCGCCGCCCGCGCCCTTCTGGCCGAGATTGCCGCCAAGGCCGACGCGATCGGCGCCACCCGCGCCAAGCCAGTCCACATCATGGAAATCTGCGGCGGCCACACCCATTCGATCTTTCGCTACGGGCTCGACAAGCTGATCCACGAGGGGATCGAGTTCATCCACGGCCCCGGCTGCCCGGTCTGCGTGCTGCCGATGGCGCGGGTGGACGAATGTGTCGAGATCGCCGAACGGCCGGGCGTGATCTTCACCACCTTCGGCGACGCGATGCGGGTGCCGGGGCACCGCAAGAGCCTCTTGCAGGCGAAATCCGCCGGCGCTGATATCCGCATGGTCTATTCACCGCTCGACGCGCTGGAACTTGCGCGGCGCACCCCCGACCGCGAGGGGGTGTACTTCGGCCTCGGGTTCGAGACCACAACGCCCTCCACCGCGCTGTCGATTCAGCAGGCGGCCCGAGAGGGGCTGACCAGTTTCAGCGTGTTCTGCAACCACATCACGGTGCCCGAACCGATCAAGGCGCTGCTCGACGACCCGGACATGGTGCTCGACGGCTTCATCGGGCCGGGGCATGTGTCGATGGTGATCGGCACCCATCCCTATGACTTCATCGCGCGCGATTACGGCAAGCCGATCGTCGTGGCCGGGTTCGAGCCGACCGACCTCCTGCAATCCGTCCTCATGGTGCTGACCCAGATCGCCGAGGGCCGCGCGGCGGTGGAAAACCAGTATGCCCGCGTGGTGCCCGAGCATGGCAACCCGGTCAGTCTCGCCGCCATCGCCGATGTCTATGAACGTCGTCCGAGCTTCGAGTGGCGCGGCCTGGGCGAGATCGACGCCTCCGGCCTGCGCATCCGCCCGAAATACGCGGCCTTCGACGCCGAACAGAAATTCGGCATCGGCTATGCGGCGGCCAGCCGCAATGTGCCTGAAATCGAAGGCTGTGCCTGCGGCGCGGTGATGACCGGCAAGCTGAAACCCACCCAGTGCCCGCAGTTCGGCAAGGGCTGCACGCCCGAGATGCCGCTCGGCGCGCTGATGGTCAGCTCCGAAGGGGCTTGCGCCGCCTACTGGCAATATGCCGGGGCGCGCGAGGCGGTCGCGTAATGGCGCTGCGCGACAGCCATGTGACGATGGCCCATGGCGGCGGCGGGCGCGCCATGCGCGACCTGATCGACGAGGTGTTCACCGCCGTGTTTCAGCCGACCAGCAGCGAGGATCAGGCACGCCTGATGGACGCGGCATTGCAGGAACCCGGCGCGCGGCTGGCCTTCACCACCGACAGCTTCGTCGTCACGCCGCTTGAGTTTCCCGGCGGCGACATCGGCAAGCTTGCGGTCTGCGGCACGGTCAATGACCTCGCCGTTGGCGGGGCACGGCCCTTGTGGCTGTCGGCGGCCTTCATCATCGAGGAAGGCTGCGAGATTGCGCTTCTGCGTCGCATCGTCGCCTCGATGGCGCGCGAGGCGGCGCTGGCGGGCGTGCGCATCGTCACCGGCGACACCAAGGTGGTGGACCGCGGCAAGGGCGACGGGGTGTTCATCACCACCGCCGGCGTCGGTGTGATCCCGCCGGGGGTCGATATCGGCGCCGCGCAGATCCGGCCCGGCGATGCGGTCATCGTCAACGGCGTGCTGGGCGATCACGGGGCCACCATCCTCGCCGCGCGCG
>JBGSNN010000274.1:0-7096 GCA_041739655.1 Albidovulum sp.
GCGGGCGACCTGCCGGGCGCGCGGCAGGCCGTCGCGATGATCGTCGGACGCGATCCGGCGCGGCTCGATGACGCGGGCGTCGCACGCGCAAGCCTGGAAAGTCTGGCCGAGAACACCTCGGACGGGATCGTCGCGCCGATCTTCTGGGGCGTGATCTTCGGCCTGCCCGGGATCGTCGGCTACAAGGCGATCAACACGCTCGATTCGATGATCGGCCACCGCACGCCGCGCCACGAAGCCTTCGGCTGGGCCGCCGCCCGCATCGACGATGTGGCAAACCTGATCCCGGCGCGGCTGACCGGCGTTATTTTCGCCGCCGTCTCGGGACGGTTCCGCCCTGCCGTCGCGCTGATGCTGCGGGATGCGAAACTGCACCGCTCCCCGAATGCCGGCTGGCCCGAGGCGGCGATGGCGGCCGCCCTCGGGGTGCGCCTCTCGGGCCCGCGCGTCTATGCCGATCGCATCGCGGAGGAGCCCTGGGTGAATGCCGGGGCGGCGGACCCGACCCCGGCGGACCTGCAGCGCGGCCTTGATCTCTACCGGCGCGCGATGCTCCTTCTGGCGGCGATCCTCGGCCTAATGGCTGCAACCGAATTGTTCTGAGAGGCAGGGACATGCGCGATCACGGCGGCAACCTCGACTGGGCCATCGAGCATTTCGGGGGCGCGGCCGGGCAGTGGATCGACCTTTCGACCGGCATCAACCGCTGCCCCTATCCCGTGCCCGACCTTCCGGCATCCAGCTGGTCGGCGCTGCCGACCCGAAGCGCGATGGCAGACCTGATCCGGGCTGCGGCAGAGGCCTACGGCACCGGTGCCGCCATCGCCGCCGTCGCCGGAGCCCAGATGGCGATCCAGATGATCCCGCGCCTGTCGCAGCCCGGCAGGGCGCGCATCCTCGGCCCGACCTATAATGAACATGCTGCCGCGCTGCGCGGCGCCGGGTGGCAGGTGGACGAGGTCACCGACTTCTCCGACCTCGCGGGCGCCGATCTCGCCGTGGTGGTGAACCCGAACAATCCCGACGGGCGGCATCATGCGCCCGACGCCCTGCTCGGCCTGAGCGGCACCGTCGGGCGCCTGATTGTTGACGAAAGCTTCGCCGACACGGCGCCGCATCTCTCGCTTGCCCCTCATGCGGGGCAGCGCGGCCTCGTGATCCTGCGCTCCTTCGGCAAGTTCTACGGCCTTGCAGGCCTGCGGCTCGGTTTCGTGATCGGCCATCCCGAAGAGATCGCCGCCTTCGGCGAGATGTCTGGCCCCTGGCCCGTCAGCGGCAGCGCCATCGAAATCGGCCGGGCCGCGCTTGGCGACCGCGCCTGGGCCGAGGCAACGACACGCCGCCTGATCGGCGAGACACAGCACCTCGACCGGCTGGCCACGGCGGAGGGCTGGCGGCGGGTCGGCGGCACCGCGCTCTTCGGGCTCTACGACACCGGCGATGCAGCGACCGCACAGTCCCGTCTCGCCGAAG
The DNA here is from genome assembly GCA_041739655.1 of Albidovulum sp. Taxonomy (GTDB): domain Bacteria; phylum Pseudomonadota; class Alphaproteobacteria; order Rhodobacterales; family Rhodobacteraceae; genus Albidovulum. Next base: position 1,474 of record JBGSNN010000274.1, read on the forward strand.
CCCGGATCTGGTCGCGGCGCTTTCCCTATGCCGCGGGCTGGCTACGCCTTGGCCTGCCCGGCGGCGGGACGGAATGGGATCGGCTGACGCAGGCACTTGGAGCATGAAATTCAGCGCAGCGGATGCAGAGGGGCTGCGCCGCATCCTCGGCTGGCGGCGCGACGTGCGGCATTTCCGCACTGATCCGGTGCCGGAGACGGTCCTCGACGGTCTGCGCGACGCCATGGCCTGCGCCCCCTCGGTCGGCAACGCGCGCCCCTGGCGCGTCATCCGGGTTGAGGATCGGCACCTGCGCGCCGCAGTCCGGGCGAATTTCGAACGCACCAACGCCGCCGCCGCCGCAGACTATGCCGACAGCGACCGGGCCGCCTATCTGAAGCTGAAACTCGCCGGCCTTAACGTGGCCCCGGTTCAGCTTGCCGTCTTCACCGACATGGCGCCCGCAGCCGGCCGTGGCCTCGGCCGCCCGACGATGCCGGACACGCTCGCGCAATCGACGGCGATGGCGGTGCATACGCTCTGGCTTGCCGCCCGCGCCCGGAACCTCGGGCTCGGCATGGTGTCAATCCTCGATCCCCTGGCGATGGAGCGGCTCTTCGCCGTGCCCGACACCTGGCGCTTCAGCGCCTATCTCTGCCTCGGCTGGCCCGAATTCACCGATGACACGCCGCTCCTGCACCGCGTGGGGTGGCAGGCGAACGCCCCGACCGAATGGGAGAGACGCTGAGCGCTACCGTGCCAGCGCGAAAAGACCAGCGACGTCGAGATGCCGCTGCATGTGATCGGCCAGCGCGTCGAGAGCGGCACCCACCGACGCGTCATATGCGCTGTTGGAGGCGGCCCCGAACCGGCCGAGGAATGCCGCACGGAACCCGTCACCCGCGAACATGCCGTGCAAGTAGCTGCCGATGACGCGGCCATCGGGCGAGGCAGCACCCTCCGCTGCGCCATCGACACGGGCGAAAGGCCGCGCGCGGTCCGGACCCTCGGTGTGTCCGATGTGAATTTCATAGCCCTCAATCGCAGCCCCGCTCGCCGCATGGACGGCGTGAACCCGGGTCAGCCGCTTGTCCGGGGTCATCACTGTCGCGACATCGAGAAGCCCGAGGCCGGGCGTCTCGCCGGGCGCACCCTCGATGCCCGCAGGATCGGAGATGGAGCGTCCAAGCATCTGATAGCCGCCGCAGATCCCAAGCACATGACCGCCGCGCCGGACATGCGCGGCAAGGTCGATATCCCAGCCCTGCGCCCGCAGGAAGGCAAGATCACCGACCGTGGATTTCGTGCCCGGCAGGATGACGAGATCGGTATCGCCCGGAATGGGCTGGCCCGCCCGCACCATCGTCAGGCTGACCGACGGCTCAAGCTTCAGGGGATCGAGATCGTCGAAATTCGCAATCCGCGACAGGGCGAGGCAGGCGATCTTCATCGCCCCGCCCCCGGTCTTGTCGCCAAGATCGAGCGCATCCTCCGCCGGCAACCGCGCGGCGGCCGGGAAATGCGGCAGAATACCAAAGCCGCGCCAGCCCGTCCGCGTCTCGATCAGCCGGTAGCCATCGTCAAAAAGGCTCAGATCGCCGCGGAACTTATTGATGACAAACCCGCCGATCATCGCCGCATCCGCACGGTCGAGGACCGCCTGCGTGCCCACAATCTGCGCGATCACGCCGCCCCGGTCGATATCCCCGACAAGGATCACCGGAACATCCGCAGCCCGCGCAAACCCCATGTTGGCGATATCGCCCTGGCGCAGGTTGACCTCGGCCGGACTGCCGGCGCCTTCGACGATCACCAGATCATGCGCCGCCCGCAGCCGTGCGAAACTCTGCTGGACCGGGACCATGAGGTCGGGTTTGAGCGCAGCATAGTCCCGCGCCCGCACCGTCGCGATCCGCTGTCCCTGCACCACGACCTGCGCCCCGGTTTCCGACTCGGGTTTCAGCAGGACCGGATTCATATCGGTATGCGGCTCCAGCCCGCAGGCGAGCGCCTGCAGCGCCTGCGCCCGTCCGATCTCGCCACCATCGACCGTCACGGCAGCATTGTTCGACATGTTCTGCGGCTTGAAGGGGGCGACCGACAGCCCGCGCCGACGCGCCGCGCGACAAAGCCCGGCGACCAGGAGCGACTTTCCGACGTTCGATCCGGTTCCCTGGATCATCAGCGCGGTCATCGCATTCTCCGGGCGATGCGGTCGCGTCGCCTACGGGAGCCTCCGGCGGAGGTATTTTTTAGCAAGATGAAAGCTGTGAGAGAACGGACGGATCGGCACCGCGCCTCGGGCCGGTGATCCGGGGAGGGCGCGGCGCTTTCACCTTGCACGGTCATCGGGACCTCTCCCTGTACCGTGCCTCCAGTCTCGCGTGCCAAGGTTAACAATCCGTAAGCGCTTTCATCTTGCCGAAAATACCTCGGGGGTCCGGGGGCGGCGCCCCCGGCCTTGCTCTCAGAACTCCACGCCCCTCTGCCCCTTGATCCCGGCGCGGAATGGATGCTTCACCAGCGTCATCTCGGTCACCAGATCGGCCATTTCGATCAGTTCTTCTTTGGCGTTCCGTCCGGTCAACACGACATGGGTCATCTCAGGCTTTTCGTCTCTCAGGAAAGCTAGCACCTCATCGATCGGTAGGTAGTCATAGCGCAGCGCGACATTGATTTCATCGAGCAGCACCATCCGGATGCGATCATCCCGGATCAAAGCCTTGGCCTTTTCCCATCCGGCGCGGGCGGCGGCGATATCGCGGGTCTTGTCCTGGGTTTCCCAGGTAAAGCCCTCGCCCATGGCGTGGAACTGGCAGAGGTTGCTGAAATGACCCTCGAGCAGCCGCCTCTCCCCGGTATCCCAGGCGCCCTTGATGAACTGCACCACAGCGCAGGGCATCTGATGCGCGACGCAGCGCAGAATCATGCCGAAGCCCGCAGAGCTCTTGCCCTTCCCGGCCCCGGTATGGACGATGATCAAACCTTTTTCGCCGGACTTCGTCGCCATGATCTTGTCCCGTGCGGCCTTCTTCTTGGCCATCTTCTGGGCGTGCTTGGCGGCGTCTTCCACAGGGTCGGTCGGTTTCGGTGCGGCCATGGTCCCTTCCGTTGCTTGACAAGGGGGCGCCTTCTGCCTCAGGTGAGGCGGCGCTGGTTCCTGTCTTAGGGCAGGCGAAGAGGGAATGCGACAGGCTTTGCGACCCATCGGGGAACATTGCCGAAGCGCAGCCGCCCCCGCGACCGTGACCGGAGAGGTCCCCCGAAGCCACTGGCGCGAGCCGGGAAGGCGGGAGGGCCGCCGGGGCAATACCGCCCCGACATCCGCAAGCCGGGAGACCTGCCAGCGCGAAGACGTGACGGCGGACGGGGGATTCCGCGACCGGCTTTGGGCGCGCGAGCGCCCCTCGCAGGCGCCCTCTGTCCACATCGGGAAAAGGACCGGAGACGCGTGACTGTAACGCTGCATGTCTGCACCACCTGCACGATGGGTTGCCCCGTCGCCGCAGACGAACCGCGTCCCGGAGCGCGGCTGCTCGACGCGCTTCAGACCGCCGGCGCGCCGGACGGCGTACGCATCGTGCCGGTCGAGTGCCTTTCGGCCTGCGACCACGGCTGCAATATCGCGCTCTCGGGTCCCGGCCGCTGGTCCTATGTCTACCGCGGCATGAACCCGGACGAACATGTCGCGGACATTCTCGCCGGTGCCGCCGCCTATGCCGCCACGCCTGACGGCCTGGTTCCCTGGCGTGAGCGCCCCGTCATCTTCCGCAAGCAATCGCTGGCCCGCATCCCGCCGATGGAGAGTTGAATGACCGACCTCAAGAAGATTCCCGTCACCGTCATCACCGGCTTTCTCGGTTCGGGCAAGACGACGCTGATCCGCCACCTGATGCAGAACCCGCAAGGCAAGCGGCTGGCGGTGCTGGTGAACGAATTCGGCACGGTCGGCGTCGATGGCGACATCCTGAAATCCTGCGCGGACGAGAATTGCCCGGTGGAGAACATCGTGGAACTCGCCAATGGCTGCATCTGCTGCACCGTGGCGGACGATTTCATTCCGACGATCGAAGCCCTGATGGCGCTGCCGCAGAGGCCGGATCATATCCTGATCGAGACCTCGGGCCTCGCGCTGCCGAAGCCCTTGCTGAGAGCCTTCGACTGGCCCGCAATCCGCTCGCGGATCACGGTGGACGGCGTCATCGCGCTGGCCGATGCCGAGGCCGTTGCTGCGGGCCGGTTCGCGCCGGACGCGGCGGCGGTGCAGGCGCAGCGGTCATCCGGTGCCGCGCCTGACCATGAAACCCCGCTGTCGGAGGTGTTCGAGGATCAGATTGCCTGCGCCGACATCGTGCTTTTGTCAAAGGCCGACCTTGCAGGCGAGGCGGGTATTGCCGCCGCCCGCGCGATCGTGGCGGCGGAAGCGCCGCGCAAGCTGCCGATCCTGGCGATGGTCGACGGCCGGATCGACCCCAGGGTGATCCTCGGCCTCGCAGCCGCCGCCGAAGACGATCTCGATGCGCGCCCCTCGCACCACGACGGCGCCGATGACCATGAGCATGACGATTTTGAGTCGGTGGTGATGGACCTGCCCGAGATCGCCGATCCGGAGGCGCTGAAAGCTGCGATCATCCGCCTCGCGCGCGAGCAGAACATCCTGCGGGTGAAAGGCTACGTCGCCGTCACCGGCAAGCCGATGCGCCTGCTGGTCCAGGCGGTGGGCGATCGCGTCCGGGCGCAGTATGACCGGCCGTGGGGAGCCACTCCGCGCGAGACACAGCTTGTCGTCATCGCGGAACATGACGACGTCGATCCCGCAGCGATCCGCGCCGTTCTGGCGCCTGAACCGCAGGAGGTCTGAGGCCCGATGCACGTCATCTTCCGCGAAAGCCATGGGCTGGAGGAAAGCGACATACCCACCGATCTCGGCCAGGACCCGGCCGATCTGGTGGTGCTGTCCTTTTCCGACAGCGACCTTGGCGCCTTCGCGGCGGGGTGGCACAGGGCGAACGGCGGACTGCCGACGCTGCGGCTCGCCAACCTTGTGGCGCTGCGCCATCCCCTGTCGGTCGATACCTATGCCGAGCGCACCCTGTCGGGCGCGAAGGGCATCCTGATCCGGATCATCGGTGGCGAAAGCTATTGGCCCTACGGTCTTGCGCAAGTGCAGGACCTCTCGCGCAGGCGCGGCATCGCGCTGGCGATCCTGCCTGCGGACGGGCGCGATGACGGGCGGCTCGACGCTCTCTCCACGCTGCCGGTCTCGGCACTGCGCCGCTTGCAAACGCTCTGCGATGCCGGGGGCACGGTCGCGGCGCAAGCGGCGCTTCAGCAATTGGCGCTGGCTGCCGGTCTCTATGCAGGTCCGGTTCCGGGCGACAAGAACGTGCCGTCCTTCGGCTGGTATCGCCCGGCGCAGGGTGTCGTCGCCGCGCCGGAGCGGTCAGACCGCCCGCGCGCCGTCGTCACCTTCTACCGCTCCTACCTCACCGCGGCCGACACCGACCCGGTGGACGCGCTGATCGCGGCGCTCGACGCGCGCGGCTTCGACGCCATCGGCGCTTTCAGCACCAGCCTCAAGGATAGCGCGGCCGCCAACTGGCTCAGAGCGGAACTCGTGCGGCTCGGCCCCGCCGCCATCGTC
>JBGSNN010000278.1:0-2377 GCA_041739655.1 Albidovulum sp.
GAGCCCGCGCGCATGATCCCCGGCGGCCTCAGACGCTGGTGCCGAGATTGGTGCCGCTGCCGGTCGCCCGCGACTTCGCGGCGGCGAGCGTGTCGCGCAGTTCGGCCTCCATCTTCTTGAGGTCCTGCTCGGCCGCCGCACGCTTGCGCTTGCCCTCGTCGGCGATGCGCAAGGAGTCCTCTATTGTGCCGATCAGTTCGGCATTGGCGGCCTTCACCGCCTCGATGTCGAAGACACCGCGTTCCATTTCGGTGCGCACGACCTCGTTCGCCTGGCGCAGGTTCTTCGCATTCGCCGTCAGAAGCTCATTGGTCAGGTCATTCGCCTCGCGCACCGCCGTTGCCGCCTCGGACGATCGCTGGATCGTCACCGCCTGGGCAAGCTGGGTTTCCCAGAGCGGCACGGTGTTGACGAGCGTGGAGTTGATCTTTGTCACCAGGCTCTTGTCGTTTTCCTGCACGAGGCGGATGGACGGCAGCGACTGCATCGTGACCTGCCGCGTCAGCTTGAGGTCATGGACCCGGCGCTCCAGATCGTCGCGCGCCGAGCGGATGTCGCGCAGCTCCTGCGCGCGCATGACCTGATCGGCCTCGGCCGCGGCCTTGACCGCGGCCTCGCGGGCGGGAATGTCGGTCCGGTCCAACTCCTTCAGTTTTTCTTCCCCGGCCGCGATATAGAGTGCGAGCTCATCGTAGAAGTTCAGCGTCTTGTCATAGAGCATGTCCAGAGACTTGATATCCTTGAGCAACTTGTGCTCGTGGCCAAGGAGGTTGCCGGTGATCCGGTCGATCTGTCCTTGCACCTGCTCGAACCGGGCGAGGAACTTCGCGAACGGCGCGGTGCGGCCCAGAAGCCGCTCCCACCACGACAATTTCCGCCGCACATCAAGTTCGGAGACCGAAAAGCCGCGGATCGTGGTGACGATGTCGCGCAAGCTGTCGCCGGCAGGGCCGACATCCTTGTTGCGCACATCGGCAAGCATGGCCTGGCTGATCTGCTGCAATTCCGCCTGCGCCGCCGAGCCGAAATTGACGATCGACCCGGTGTCGGACATGTCGAGTTCATTCATCCGCTTGCGGATTTCCGCAGCCACGGGGGCCGGAGCGGCATCGAGCGCCACCACTTCCTTGCCCGGTTCGGGCAGCACGACGGCGGTCACTTCCTCGACGGCTGCCAGATCCCTGGCGGCTTCCTGACGGGTGGCTTTGGACATTGCTTACGCTCCTTCTTCGGGCGGGGATTTGAGGTCGAGCACGACACCGTCGCGCTTCAGCCGGTCACGCAGGACCGAGATTTCAACGTCGAGGTCGGTTCGGTTGTCTGAGAGAAGCGCCGCGGTGCGGCGGGCGAAATTGCTCTCCAGATCGGTCAGCAGGGTCTCATAGTCGCTGCGCACGGTGGCGTCCCGGTCGCGCCGCCAGAGATCGGCGAACTTGATCGTCGCGTCGCGCGCGCCCATGAGATAGACGCCAAGGTAGCGCCGCGCCGCGGTGAGGTCGCGCGGATCTTCCTCGACGGTGCGAAAGAGGGTGCGCGCGGTGTCGGCAAAGCGGTCGATCCGCGCGGTCAGCCTGCGGTCGCCAAGCGCCACCCCCGCCGCGCGCATTTCCTTCAGATAGCCTTCGCCTTCCGCCACGATCCGCGCCACGCGGTCCTGCTGGAAGGTATCGACGCCCTCCATGCCCTTGTCCTTCATCGGGTCCGCACCGAAGGTCGCGAGATGCAGCACCGCGCCCGCAACCCCGATCAGCAGCGGCAGGACGATTGCCGTGCCGACCGAAGCGGCGGCGAGGCCGAGGCCAAGTCCGGTCAGCACCGACCCGAAGATCTTGCGCGGAAAGGCCGGGCGGCGGGCGGACCGGCGGGCGTCAAAGGCCTCTGCCGCGCGGATGCCTTCGCGCGTCAGCCATGTGGCGATCAGCAGGATCGCGAAGGCCGCGAGGTAGCGCAAGAGGTCGGCAGGGTCCTGAAAGAAGGATTTGATCGCAAAGAGCAGGCTGACGAGAAAGATGATACGGGTCCGCCGTTCGGCCACGCTCGGGACGCGCCGTGTCGGCACCGCATCCGCGGGACCCGCCGGGGCGTCGGGGCTGTGCGGGCCGCGGTAGCGTTCGGCCATCAGACACCCCCCGTGACCGCGACATAGATCATGAGGCCCAGAAGCAGGACATAGGCGATCCGCTGCAAGCCACTGTCGGTCATCACTCGCCCCCAAATCAACGCGCAAAGACTGGCACGTCGGCCATCCGAGGCCAAGCCTTTCCTTGCAGCAATTCTGCCAGACCGCTGTCATGTCGTGTGACGCGGGCCGGGATCGGCAGGCGCCTCGCACCGCAGGGCAGGGTCAGCCCTTGCGGCCGGGTCCCTTGCGCGGCCC
>JBGSNN010000302.1:0-7048 GCA_041739655.1 Albidovulum sp.
GACCGCGGTGATATCGACCAGCGTGGAGAAGCGGCAGTTCCGGTCCGAACGCAGGAATTCCACGAAATCGACGAGGCCGCGATCGCGCACAGCATCGACGCGCTGGTGCGGCGCTGGGAAAGTGCCGAGGCGGCGGAGGGCATCGCCGCCTTCTTCGACAAGCGCAAGCCCGGCTGGGCAGGGTGACCGCGCGCGGCGCATCAATGCTGCGGCGTGGCATCGGTCGCGCTGACTGATTCCGTAGGGATTTTCGGCGTCGGATTTTTGCGCTTTCCGCGCCGCGGCAAGACGCTTTCCGCACCGCCTTCGGTTGACCCGGTCAGGGCTGCGGAGTAAACGGGCGTGAGCCAATCGACCGCGCAGCCCCGACGGGCGCCACACGAAGGAGCAGATCCTTGGACATCCTCTTGCGCGAATACCTGCCCATCCTGATCTTTCTGGCGATTGCCACCGCTCTCGGCCTCGTCCTGATCCTTGCGGCGGCGATCCTCGCGGTGCGCAATCCCGACCCCGAAAAGGTCTCGGCCTATGAATGCGGCTTCAACGCCTTCGACGATGCGCGGATGAAGTTCGACGTGCGATTCTACCTCGTCTCGATCCTCTTCATCATCTTCGACCTCGAGGTGGCGTTCCTGTTTCCCTGGGCGGTGGCCTTCAAGGATGTGAGCATGGTCGGCTTCTGGTCGATGATGGTCTTTATCGCCGTGCTGACGATCGGATTTGCCTACGAGTGGAAGAAGGGGGCGATGGAATGGGCGTGATGACGGGTGCCAACACCGCCGGGCCGGACCGCGAGGTCGCGACGGCCGCGATCGGCCGCGCGTTGCAGGACAAGGGCTTTCTCCTGACCACGACCGAGGACATCATCAACTGGGCGCGCAACGGCTCCTTGCACTGGATGACCTTCGGCCTCGCCTGCTGTGCGGTCGAGATGATGCACTCCGCGATGCCGCGTTATGACCTTGAACGCTTCGGCACCGCGCCACGCGCCTCGCCGCGCCAGTCGGACCTGATGATCGTCGCGGGCACGCTCACCAACAAGATGGCCCCGGCATTGCGCAAGGTCTATGACCAGATGCCCGAGCCGCGCTACGTGATCTCCATGGGCTCCTGCGCCAATGGCGGCGGCTACTATCACTACAGCTATTCCGTGGTGCGCGGCTGCGACCGGATCGTTCCGGTGGACATCTACGTTCCGGGCTGCCCGCCCACGGCCGAGGCGCTGCTCTACGGCATCCTGCAACTGCAGCGGAAGATCCGCCGCACCGGCACGCTGGTGCGCTGAGGGGGGAAACACATGTCCGAAGCCTTGCAAGAGCTTGCCGCCCACGTCGAACAGCGGCGCCCCGATGTGGTGATCGCGCATACCATCACCCTTGGCGAACTCTCGGTCACCGTCACGCTCGCCGGCCTCGTCGATTTCGTGGAATTCCTGCGTTCGGACCGGAACTGCCGCTTCTCCACGCTGGTCGATATCACCGCGGTCGACTACCCCGAACGGTCGGCGCGGTTCGATGTCGTGTATCACTTCCTGTCGATGTACCAGAACGCCCGCATCCGCGTGAAGGTCGCTGTGCGGGAAGAGGATTTCGTGCCCTCGATCACCGATGTCTATCCCGCCGCCAACTGGTACGAGCGTGAGGTCTATGACCTCTTCGGCATCATCTTCTCGGGCCACCCGGACCTGCGCCGTCTTCTGACCGACTACGGCTTCCGCGGCCATCCGTTGCGCAAGGATTTCCCGACCACGGGCTATACCGAGGTGCGCTATGACGAGGCGCTGAAGCGCGTCGTCTATGAGCCTGTGAAGCTGACCCAGGAATATCGTCAGTTCGACTTCATGAGCCCGTGGGAAGGCGCACATTACATCCTTCCTGGGGACGAGAAGGCGCGTAACGGGGCGACGGAGGCGAAGGGCTGATGTCCGAGCCGGTGCTCCTGTTCGGGATCGGTGCGGCCAAGGCAGGAACCACCTGGCTTTACCGCTTCCTCGCGGCGCATCCCGATTGTGCGCTGCGCTCGATCAAGGAACTGCATTTCTTCGATACCGTCGATGACCGCAAGTCCCGCGACTTCTACCTGCGCGATCTCGCGCGCAAGGCCGAGACGATCGAGCGCCGGATCGCCGGAGCGGAGGCGGGCGAACAGTCCGACCACATCCTCCACCTGGCCGACCTGCGGCTCTATGCCGACATCCTGGAAAGCCATGACGAAGCCGCCTATCTGTCCTACCTCTCGGACCGGCGCGGCGCGGGGCGCGTGGTGGGTGACATCACCCCTGCCTACGGGCTTCTGCCCGCGCAGCGGCTGGCGCATATGGCTCGGCTGACGCGCGACGTGCGCCTGGTCTATCTGATGCGCGACCCTGTCGACCGGCTCTGGAGCCATGTCCGCATGATCGCGCGCCGGCGAAGCGCGGATGACCAAGCCGCCTTTGCTTTGGCCGGTGTCATCCTTGATCGCGTGCTGTCCGGGGGCGAAGACCACATTGCCCTGCGCGGGGACTATCGGGGCGTGATCGAGAAGCTCGCGGAGGCAGTCGATCCCGGGCACACCTTCGTCTGCACTTGCGAGGATCTCTTCGAGGGCACGGCGCTGGAGGCGCTCTGCGACTTTCTCGGGATCGCGCCGCTGCCGGGCGAGACGCTGGCGCCGGCCCATCGCGGTATGGCGGTCGAGATGCGGCCGGACCAGAAGGCCCGGGCGGCGGATTTCCTGCGCCCGCAGTATGATTTCGTCGCGGACTGGATCGGGCGGCTGCCGCCCGCCTGGATCGCAAACAGGGCAGGGGTCTGAGCGATGGAGGTCAACAGGGACTATGACGCGGCGCCGAAGCGCGTTGTCCGTGGGCCGGTGAAACCGACCGGAAAGTACGGTCATTCCGAAGTCATGAGCGCGCGGCGCGGCGTACAGCCCATCCTGCCCAAGACCGAGAAGAAGGCGTGATCTGATCCATGTTCGTACAGACTCCCCAGAGACTGAGACGGCCGGGCCCGGCGTCAGGTGTGCGGACCGCGCCACCGACGCTCATGTTCGGGATCGGGGCACCGAAATGTGGAACCACCTGGATGCACCGCTACCTGGCGGCGCATCCCGATTGCCATTTCCGCGCACTGAAGGAGTTGCACTATTTCGACACGCTGAACGACTTCGGCTTTGACTGGATACTGGAGTTGCTGGAGAAGCGGGTCGTCAATCTTGAGACCTATGTGTTGCATGTGGAGGGTGACGAGCGCGAGAGGAGCCTTCGCGAACTCGTGGACTCCCGAGACTACCTGAAACTGATGAACCAGCGCACCGACGACCGCTTCGGCTACTCCCAGTTTCTTCTGCGCGGCAAGGGGACGAAAAAGCTCGTGGGGGACATCACGCCGGCCTATTCACGGCTGCCGACCAAGGTGCTGAAAGAGATGGCGGGCATGACTGCGCAGACGCGCTTCGTTTACCTCATGCGCGAACCGGTGGAACGCCTGTGGAGCCATATCCGCATGGCGGTGGAGCACGAGAAGGTCGATCCGCAGGATTTCGAGCGCCGGTGCAGGGAGCTGATGGCGGATGAGCTTGGTGGAAGATGCGATCCCAAGCGCCCGCTGATCGAATATTCCGACTATACCGGGACGGTGGCGCGCCTTGCCGAGTCCATGCCGCGCGAGAGGACCCTTGTCATGTGTTACGAGCATCTGATGACGCGAAAGGGTGTCCGCAGATTGTGCAGCTTTCTGGGTATCCGCCACGTTGAGGCAGATCTGGGCAAGGCTGTCAACGAGGGCAAGCGGGCCAGCCTGCCTGAGGAACTGCGCGCCGAAGCGCGGCGCTATCTGAGGCCGCAGTATGAATTCGCCGCGCGGTATTTTCCGTCGCTGCCGGATGCGTGGCGCAAGACAATGAGCGAGGGGTTCGCATGATGGATGGCCATTTCGACGACGCGCTGACCGGCGAACAGAAGATTCGCAATTTCAACCTCAACTTCGGCCCGCAACACCCTGCGGCGCATGGCGTTCTGCGGCTGGTGCTGGAGCTTGACGGTGAGATTGTCGAACGCTGCGACCCGCATATCGGGCTCTTGCATCGCGGCACCGAGAAGCTGATGGAAAGCCGGACCTATCTTCAGTGCCTGCCGTATTTCGACCGGCTCGACTATGTCGGCACGATGAACCAGGAACATGCCTGGTGCCTGGCGATCGAAAAACTGACCGGCGTGACCGTGCCGCGTCGGGCGAGCCTGATCCGGGTGCTTTACTGCGAGATCGGGCGCATCCTGAACCACCTCTTGAACGTCACCACGCAGGCCATGGACGTCGGTGCACTGACCCCGCCGCTCTGGGGCTTCGAGGAGCGCGAGAAGCTCATGGTGTTTTACGAGCGGGCCAGCGGGGCGCGGCTGCACGCCGCCTATTTCCGCCCCGGTGGCGTCCATCAGGATCTGCCGCCCGACCTGATCGACGACATCGAGACCTGGGCGAATGCCTTCCCGAAGGTGCTCGACGACATCGATACGCTCTTGACCGAGAACCGCATCTTCAAGCAGCGCAACGCCGATATCGGCATCGTGACCGAGGAAGATGCGCTGCGGTGGAGCTATTCCGGCGTCATGGTGCGCGGTTCGGGCATGGCCTGGGACCTGCGCCGCGCACAGCCCTACGAGTGCTATGACGAGTTCGACTTCAAGATCCCGGTCGGCAAAAATGGCGACTGCTACGACCGCTATCTCTGCCGCATGGCCGAGATGCGGGAATCGACGAAGATCATCCATCAGGCGATCGCCAAGCTCCGCGCAGAACCGGGCGAGATCCTCGCGCGCGGCAAACTGACGCCGCCGACGCGGGGCGAGATGAAGACCTCGATGGAGGCGCTCATCCACCACTTCAAGCTTTACACCGAGGGCTTCCATGTCCCCGCGGGCGAGGTCTATGCCGCCGTCGAGGCGCCGAAGGGTGAATTTGGCGTCTTCCTTGTCGCCGATGGCAGCAACCGGCCCTACCGCGCCAAGCTCCGCGCGCCGGGCTATCCGCATCTGCAAAGCATCGATTGGCTCGCCAAGGGCCACATGCTGGCCGATGTCGCCGCACTTATCGGGTCCATCGATGTCGTTTTCGGGGAGGTGGACCGGTGAAATCCTTCTTCTGCCTTGCAGCGATGATTGCCGCAAGTCCGGCACTGGCGGACACGGCAACGACGGACGCCGCCGTCGTGTCACTGTCCGAAGCAATTGAAGCGCGGGGCTGCGTTCTGAGTTCGAGCAACGATCCGACTTTGCTGGCCGATACGAACCTAAGCCAGGATCAGATGTTCGCCGCGGTGCAAGTGCTGATGGAGAGGGGGCAGGCTGCGGTTGTCTACGATCAGCTGCATCTGTTGACCGACAAGTGCCCGGCGTTGGACGAAACCGCGACCGAAGCGTCGAAACCAGATCGCGCCAGGTTCATAACGGTGGTGGAGGTCAACGGGTGCAAGCTGACCAAGGACGAGACCAATACCCTGCTGCCCAAAGCCGGGTTCACTCCTGAGATTGCCGGCCCGATCGTCGAAGGCTTGGTTGCCGAAGGGCTTGCGGTGTTCGATGAAACTGAATTCACCCTCAAAACCGGAAAATGCCGCTGATGCTCCGCCGCCTTCACGCCGACCAACCCAGCCACTTTGCCTTTACGCCCGCGAACCTCGCCTGGGCAGAGGGGCAGATCAGTAAGTACCCCGAGGGCCGTCAGGCCAGCGCCATCATCCCGCTTCTCTGGCGCGCGCAGGAGCAGGAGGGCTGGCTCTCGCGCCCTGCCATCGAACATGTCGCCGACATGCTTGGCATGGCCTATATCCGGGCGCTTGAGGTTGCCACCTTCTACTTCATGTTCCAGTTGCAACCCGTTGGCTCGGTTGCGCATATCCAGATCTGCGGCACCACCTCCTGCATGATCTGCGGCGCCGAGGAGCTGATCCGCGTCTGCCGCGAAAAGATCGCGCCGACGGCGCATACGGTTTCGGCCGACGGCAGGTTTTCCTGGGAAGAGGTCGAGTGTCTCGGTGCCTGCACCAATGCGCCGATGGCGCAGATCGGCAAGGACTACTATGAGGACCTGACCGCCGAAAGCCTGTCGCGGCTTCTCGACGACATGGCGGCGGGCAAGGTGCCGGTGCCGGGGCCGCAGAACGGCCGCTATGCAGCCGAACCGAAGACGGGTCTGACCAGCCTCAAGGAGTTCGAATCCGGTCGCAGGCAATACAACGGCTCGGTGCAGCGCGCGGTCGATCTTGGCGACACGCTCAAGCGCATCGACGGAACCGAGGTGCCGCTTCTGACGCCGTGGCGCGCCGTCAAGGCGGGGTCGTCGAAGCCAGCCAAGGGCGCGGCGGCGGACAAGGCTGTTGCGACGGCGCAGGCGGTTTCCGCGGCCGCGCCGGCGGCATCGGCTGCCGTGCCGGTCGCGGCCAGGAAGCCGAAAGTGCTGAAGGCGCCGCGCAAGTTGGGGGCCGACAACCTCAAGGAAATCAAGGGTGTCGGGGCGAAGCTTGAGGCGCTTCTTCACAGCCTCGGCTTCTTCCACTTCGACCAGATTGCCAATTGGACCGAGGCCGAGCTGGCTTGGGTTGACGCCAATCTGGCAGGCTTCAAGGGCCGCGCCAGCCGCGATGGCTGGGTCGCGCAGGCCAAGACCCTCGCTTCGGGCGGACAGACGGAGTTTTCGTCGCGCGTGAAGAAGGGTGATGTGTACTGATCAGTTCGAAGGGTGATGGGGCGATGAGCGAGACTGCGAAACGGACCTGCCGAAGGAACTCCTGGCTGGCCGCCCTTGTGGCGGGGGGGCTTGTGGCCGCCATGCTCATGGCGGTTGCGCATCACGGGTTTTTCCGGGCGCTTGTGATCGGCGCGGTGATCTCGGTCCTGCTTGGCGTCTTTCTCGTCTGGGCTTTCTGCAAGGGCGACACGGCCGCGGCGGTCCATGTCGAGCCTGCACGCCCGGCCCCTCTGCCCGCGTCAACGCCCGTCGTCGCCGCGCCGGAACCTCTGAAAGCCGCGGCTATGCCCGAGGTTGCCCCGGCTGAGGCCGTTGCCATC
>JBGSNN010000321.1:0-5725 GCA_041739655.1 Albidovulum sp.
CCGGGCCTGGGCCGATCCACGGCGGCCGACGGATGCCCTCCGGCTTCGACCGCGACCGGCGACAGCGCCGCGACATGGCGCACCCCGTGTTCGCGCAGCACCTTCTGAACGCCGCGAATCGTCATGCCGTCATCGTGCAAGAGCCGCTTGATGCCGCCCAGAAGCGCCAGATCCGACGGCCGGTAGTAGCGCCGCCCGCCCGCCCGCTTCACCGGCTTCACCTGCGAAAAGCGGCTTTCCCAGAACCGCAGCACATGGGCAGGGGTCTGCAACAGCTCGGAGACTTCGCTGATCGTCCGGAAGGCTTCAGCCGATTTCTCCATAGCCGGTGGTCTCAGCCCCTGTTGCCTGCAGCGACACGGTCCTTCATCAGATGTGACGGACGGAACGTCAGGACGCGGCGCGGATGGATCGGAACCTCATCCCCGGTCTTGGGATTGCGGCCGACGCGCGCGGCCTTGTCGCGCACCGAAAAGGTGCCGAAGGACGAGATCTTGACGGTCTCGCCGCGCACCAGCGCATCGGACATATACTGCAGCACACCCTCGACGAGTTGGGCCGATTCATTGCGCGACAGGCCCACCTCGCGGAAGACGGCTTCGCTCAGATCCATGCGGGTCAAGGTCTTTTCGCTCATCATCTCCCCCAGCTGATTTCGGGTGAGGATGGGCGGATAAGATTTCCGAGTCAATATCAATGGCTTGGGATCAAGCTTTCAAGCGGGTTTTCACCACCTGAGAACGACCGCCCCCCAGGTCAGACCACCGCCGATGGCCTCGGTCACGATCAAGTCACCCTCCTTGATCTGTCCGCGCTGCTTGCCGACCGACAGCGCAAGGGGAATCGAGGCCGCCGAGGTGTTGCCGTGATCCTGCACCGTGACGACGACGCGCTCCATCGGGACCTGCATCCGCTGGGCGGTGGCGCTGATGATGCGCAGGTTGGCCTGATGCGGCACGATCCAGTCCACGTCGCCGCTGCCGAGCCCGGCCTTGTCGAGCGCGGCATGTGCGGTCTGGGCCAGCTTTTCGACCGCGTGGCGGAAGACCTGGTTGCCCTGCATCCTGAGATGCCCGGAGGCGCCGGTGGTGGAGACGCCGCCATCGACATAGAGCAGGTCCTTGTACGACCCGTCGCTGTTGAGGTCGCTGGCGAGGATACCGCGATCCGCCGATGTGCCGGTGCCCTCCTGCGCCTCAAGGACCAGCGCGCCGGCGCCGTCACCAAAGAGGACGCAGGTGGACCGGTCGGTGAAATCGAGGATGCGGCTGAAGGTCTCGGCGCCAATGACCAGAACCCGTTTCGCCTGACCGGAGAGAATCAGCGCATTCGCATTGGCGAGCGCGAAGACAAATCCGGCACAGACCGCCTGAATATCGAAGGCGAAGCCCTTGGTCAGCCCGATCTTGGCCTGCACCATGGTGGCGGCGGAGGGGAAAGTGAGATCGGCAGTCGAGGTCGCGAGGATGATCGCGTCGATGTCGCCCACCTCAAGCCCGGCATCAGCCAGCGCGGCGAGGGCTGCGGCCGCGCCCATGTCTGACGTGGTTTCGCCCTCGGCGGCGAAATGGCGCCGTTCGATGCCGCTACGGGTCCGGATCCATTCGTCGCTGGTTTCGAGCCTGCCCTCGAATTCGTGATTCTCGACCACCCGCGCCGGCAGATAGTGCCCGACGCCGCGTACCACGGACCGCAATGTCATTCGGAAATCAAGCTCCCATCCCCGCCCTGCGGCGCATCCTGCCCCGCCCGTGCGGCAGAGGCAACCCGCGCCGCGAGCCGCTCCTGGAAGCCCGATTTTGCCAGCCGGAAGGCAAGATCGATTGCCGCCGCGACGCCGGTCGCATCGGCCGCGCCATGCGACTTCACCACAATGCCGTTGAGGCCGAGGAAGACGCCGCCATTGACGCGCCGCGGGTCGATCCGCGTTTGCAGGCGCTTCAGCGAGCCAAGGGCGAGAAGCGCCGCGAATTTCGACAGAAGGCTCGCGTTGAACGCCTCCTTCAGGAAGTCGCCGACAAGGCGCGCCGTGCCCTCGCCGGTCTTCAGCGCGACATTTCCGGTGAAGCCGTCGGTGACGATGACATCGACACGGGCCGAGGGCAGGTCGCCGCCTTCGACAAAGCCGACATAGTCGAACTGTCCGGCCTCGGTCGCGGCTGCGATCAGATCCTGCGCGGCCTTGAGCTCGGCTCGGCCCTTGTGGTCCTCGGTGCCCACGTTCAGCAGCCCGATGCGCGGGTGCCGGATGCCAAGGCCGTTGCGGGCATAGGAGGCGCCCATCAGAGCGTATTGCAGAAGGTCGGGGGCCTCGGCCTTGATGTCGGCGCCGACGTCCAGCATGAGATTGAAGCCGCCGGGATTGCGCGAGGGCCAGAGGCAGGCGATCGCGGGCCGGTTGACGCCGGGCAGCTTGCGCAGCCGGATCACCGAGAGCGCCATCAGCGCGCCGGTATTGCCGCAACTGACCGCGGCGGCGGCTTCGCGGATGCGCACGCTTTCGATCGACGACCACATCGAAGTGCCGGCACCATGGCGCATGACCTGGCTTGGCTTGTCCTCCATCGTCACCACGCCCGCGGCATCGCGGATGGTCGAGCGCGCCGCAACATCGGGATGCCGCGCCAGAAGGCGCGTCAATTCGGCTGCGGGGCCATGCAGGACGAAGCCGGCATCGGGGTTGAGACCGGCCGCTTCGACCAGGCCGTCGATCACCACCGATGGGCCGCGATCCCCGCCCATAGCGTCCACGGAAATGACAATGCGCCCCGAAAGCGCGGCTTCGCGACTTTCAGGCTGCATGTCGGGCCATGACGGCATCGGGGAGGACCGCAGACGCGGGCCTATGCCGCGTCTTCGTCCAGGTCGACTTCTGCGGCTTTCGCGACGACCTCGCGGTCATCGTAATGGCCGCAGGAGGCGCAAACGTGATGCGGGCGTTTCAGCTCGCCACAGTTCGCGCATTCATGCGGATTCGCGGCGACCAGAGCATCGTGGGCGCGGCGCATGTTGCGGCGGGACCGCGTGGTTCTGTTCTGAGGGACTGCCATGTCTCAACCTCGGGCTATTTTTGGGGCCATGCCCCGGATTTCCTGTGGTCTCGACACGGGTCGGTCAGAGGCTGACCGGGGTGCGAACCCAACATTCAAGCGAGGCCGGGAACATACTGCGATTCCGGGCGGGCGCAAGTGTTTTCTCGGGCCGCCTGCCGGGTTTGATGGCGGGTCGTCCGGGCCGCGCTATTCCTCTGTCCCGGCGTCCTTTTTCAGCAGCGCAGCAAGTCCGGCGAAGGGTCTGACCGCCTCATCGGACAAGGGCGCCACCCCCGGCGCGGCATATTGCGCCGCGCCGAACTCCGCCCCCGGCGCCCGCGGATAGGTCGGCAACGCGAGGCTCAGCGCCTCGCACATGACCGCCTCGAGATCGACGGCGGCGGGCAGCGCCTCGAGCCGGTCGTCCTCGGGCATCTCGATGTCGTCGCCGTCGACCTTGGGCATCTCGGCCAGATAGATCCGCTCCACCGGTTCCGAAAGATCGGTTGTCACAGGCTCCGTGGTGATGACGCAGGCCTGGACCACGCGGGCGGCAAGATCGGCCTCGAGCGACCAGTCCCGGCGCCCGCGTGGGGTCAGCGCGCCCTTGAAGCTGAGCCGCTCGATCGCGAGGATGCCAAGCGCTTCGGCGATGCGGGCGCGGTCCGCCGCGTCCGGTGTCAGCGCAAACCGCGTCGGCTTGCGTGCCGCGAGTTCCGCGAGGCGCAGAACGTGGGGCGATGTCTCGGCCATTGGGCTCTCCCGAATGTTGGTGGCGGGCACAGGATACCATCTGCCTTGCTGGCATCACCCTCCGTGTTATAAGCCGGATAAGAGGCAGAGTTGGGCGAGGCAAGAGGGCAGAGATGGCAAGGCTGGGTTCCGGCATCAAACGGGCGGTGATTGTTGTCTGCCTGCTCGCGCTTGCGGCTTGCACCGCGATCTACCGCAATCACGGATATATCCCGCGCGACGAGGATCTGGCGAAGGTGGTTGTCGGAGAATCCACCACCGAAACCGTGGGCCGCGATGTCGGCCGACCGTCCTCGACCGGCCTTCTGACCGGCGGCGCTTGGTACTATGTCGGCAGCCGCTTTCGCCACTATGCCGGCCGCGCGCCGCAGGAGGTTGACCGCCAGGTTGTCGCGATCAGCTTCGATGACAAGGGCGTGGTCGAGAATGTGGAGCGCTTCGGCCTCGAGAAGGGCGAGGTTGTCGTGCTCTCGCGCCGCGTCACGGAAAGCGGCGTCAAGGGCGTCGGCTTCCTGCGTCAGCTTCTGGGCAACATCGGCAACTTCACCGCCGGGCAATTCCTCGACACGGCCAACTGAGTCCGCGCGCCACGATTGAACCTTGGACCGCGAACGGTCTAGTCTTTCGGTTTGTGGGTCAGGGCGACGCCATTGATGCAGTAGCGCAGGCCCGTCGGCTGCGGACCATCGGCGAAGACATGGCCCAGATGCGCATCGCAGGCGGCGCAATGCACTTCGGTCCGCCGCATGAACCAACTGCGATCCTCGGTCTCGCCCACCGCCGCGCCGTCGATCGGCTTGAAAAAGCTTGGCCAGCCGGTGCCGGAGTCGAACTTCGCCGCCGCGTCGAACAACGGCGCACCGCAGCAGACACAGTCGAAGGTCGCCGGGCCCTTGGGGAAATCATCGTGGCTGAAGGCGCGTTCGGTGGCATGGGTGCGGGTGACTTTGTACGCAAGGTCCGAAAGCTGACTGCGCCATTCGTCATCGGTCTTCACGACTTTGCCGGTCATGGTTCCTCCTCGCACGGATAAGAATTCGTGATATCTGGCCTTTAGGCTCAGTATGACAAGATGTAGGGGACGCGGAGGGGTTCGCCAACCCCTGGGCGGACGGAGGGCATCGGAATGGCGGAAGGTGTCAGCGGGCGTTTTCGGGTGCGCACGGCCGGGTGCGACGGGGATGTGCGCCGGGCGCAGGCGCTCAGGGCCATCGCCTTTCGCGGCACGGTAGACGGGCGCGACGCGGACGGCTTTGACGCCCGCTGTCGGCATATGCTGATCGAGGACCGCGCCAGCGACACCCTGGTCGCCACCTTTCGCATCCTGCCGCTGTCGTCGGGCACCGATCTCTGTCTCAGCTATGCCGCGCAATACTATGAATTATCAGCACTTTCATCATACCCAGGCCGAATGGTGGAACTCGGCCGGTTCTGTCTGCACCCCGACTGGCACGATCCCGACATCCTGCGGCTTGCCTGGGCGGCGATCACCCGGCTTGTCGATGCCGAAGCGGCGGAGCTTCTGTTCGGCTGCACCTCCTTCAAGGGGACGGATGCGGCGGCCTATCTCGACAGCTTCGCCGTCCTCAGGGAGGGGCATCTCGCGCCCCGGCGCTGGCTTCCTCGGGTCAAGGCGCCGAAAGTCTTTCGCTTCGCTCGGCAGTTGCGGGCGTGGCAGGCGGACCGCAAGCTCGGGCTCATCAGGATGCCGCCGCTGCTCAGGACCTATCTCGCCATGGGCGGGTGGGTCAGCGACCATGCCGTCGTCGATGCCGATCTCGGAACACTCCACGTCTTCACCGGGCTGGAGATCGGGCGCATTCCACCCGCGCGGGTGCAGGCGCTGCGCCTGATCGCGGGATAGGCCGCAGCAGGACGCGCCCCGACAGGGCCCGGGCGCGCCGTTGCTGTGATTTGAAGGTCGGGCGCCCCCGGATCAG
>JBGSNN010000338.1:0-1957 GCA_041739655.1 Albidovulum sp.
TGGCAGCCGCTCCTGCCCTTCACGCTCGCAACCCTCGCGCCGGTCCCGCTCCTGCTGCTTGCGGCGACCCTGGGCGGCGGCTGGGTGGCATTGGCGCTTCTGTGGATGACCGGCCTCACCTTCGCGATCGACGAAGTCGCCCAGCGCCGGGGTATCGAGGCCCCCGCGCCACGCCCCGAGGCCGAGGCGAACCGGCTGTCGGTCGCCCTTGCAGTCCTGCACTTCCCGCTGCTGGCGCTGGCGGTCTGGTCGCTGTCCGGTGCGGCGGGCCATGGCTTCCTCGGCTGGATCGGCACCTTCATTGCCTTCGGGCTCTGGTTCGGTCAGGTCTCGAACTCGAACGCGCACGAACTGATCCACCGGAACGACCGATGGTTGTTCCGGCTCGGCATGTGGGTCTATGTCTCGCTGCTCTTCGGCCATCACACCTCGGCCCACCGGCTGGTGCATCATCGCTTCGTCGCGACCAGCGATGATCCGAATACCGCCGCCGAGGGCGAGAACTTCTATGTCTTCGCCGCCCGCGCCTGGCCCGGCGCCTTTGTCGCGGGGTACGAGATGGAGGCGCAGCGCCTTGGCGAGGGCGGAGTCGACTGGCGGCGAGCGAATCCCTACGTCGTCTATGTCATCGGCGGACTGGCCTTCGTCATCCTTGCAACGGCGCTCTTCGGGATCGACGGACTGCTCGCCTATCTCCTGCTCTGCGGTCATGCACAGGTCCAGCTTCTCTTGTCGGATTATGTGCAGCACTACGGACTTGAGCGCGCGAGGCTGCCGTCCGGCACGCTGATGCCGACAGGTCCGCAGCATAGCTGGGATGCGCCGCATCCGCTGTCGGGGCTGATGATGCTGAACGCCGCGCGCCACGCCGATCATCACGCCCATCCCGGCAGGCCCTATACGGAACTGGCGCTGGCGCCGGGCGGGCGCACGCCGCTGCTGCCCTATTCGCTGCCGGTGATGGCGACGATCGCGCTGATCCCGAAACTGTGGTTCCGGGTCATGGATCGGCGCCTTGCCGCGTTGCGGCAGCGCGGCGCGGCCTGACGGCCTCTGGCCTTTCAGTCCCCGATCTGGCAGGCTGCTTTGGCAACCTTCGGAGCGTCAGATGCGACCCCTCCTCATCGCCCTTGCCCTCATTGCCGGGCTGACGCCCAGCCTCGCCGCCGAACCCGGCCAGCCGCTCACCCCGGAGGAATTCGACGCGGCGACAGTCGGGCGGACGCTCTACTACAATTCCGGCGGCCAGCCCTACGGGGTCGAGCAATATCTGCCGGGCCGCAAGGTGGTCTGGGCCTTTCTCGGCGACGATTGCCGCAAGGGCGAATGGTATCCGGACGGCAGCGACATCTGCTTTGTCTATGAAGACAATCCCGAACCGCAATGCTGGGCCTTCTTTCAGTCCGGCTCGGGTCTTCTCGCGCGGTTCCGCGGCGACCCGGCAAGCCTGCCCTTGATCGCGGTCGAGGAAAGCGCGCAGCCGATGGCCTGCATGGGCCCCAACCTCGGCGTCTGAGACGGCCGGGATCGCTCGCGATCCGGCCCGGGTGGGGGCTAGCCCCCACACCCCCGGGGTAGTTCGGCAATGAAGAAGCAGGCTCAGAACAGGCTGCCCTGCCCCGCATCGCCGCCGTCCTTCGTCCGGCGCGGTCGTGTGCCCGTGTCGGGCGTGGCGCCAAGCTGACCGTCGGCAAATTCGATGTCGAGATGCGCCGCAGCCATGGCCTCGGATCTCGTGGTCACGACCCGGCCTTCGGCGCGGATCACCGCAAAGCCACGGCGCAGCGTTTCGGTGTAGCCGAGCGTGAGCCGCGTGCGGTCGAGACCGGCAAGGGTCTGCGCAAGCGTGTCGAGCCGTATCCTCTGGGCCGTCGCCAGCCGGTCGCCGAGCGCCGTCAGATCGGCAGCGCGGCGGGTATTGTCGCGGATCGCATCGCGGGTCAGGCGAGCGACGGCG
>JBGSNN010000340.1:0-8517 GCA_041739655.1 Albidovulum sp.
AGCGTGGCGAGGCGGGCGTCGGAAAAGCCCATCATCTTGAGCCGGCGCAGCGCATGGGTCTCGCAAGGCAGGCCCGTGCGCAGCAGCACGGTTTCCTCGTCGATGATCTCACGGATGCGCGCGAGGAACCACGGATCGAAGCGGGTGACGGCGTGGATTTCTTGATCCGTCAGGCCGTGGCGCATGGCCTGGGCGGCGAGGCGCATGCGGTCGG
Source organism: Albidovulum sp. (assembly GCA_041739655.1). Classification (GTDB taxonomy): domain Bacteria; phylum Pseudomonadota; class Alphaproteobacteria; order Rhodobacterales; family Rhodobacteraceae; genus Albidovulum. Next base: position 215 of record JBGSNN010000340.1, read on the forward strand.
GCGTCTGTTGGGACAGGGCTTGCACGATGGCCGCCTTGTCGGGCGCGCCGGGGATCTCGATGTCGTCAAAGCCGGTGAGGCCGGTCTCGAGGGAGCAGAGCGCCTTTTGCACGCTCTCGTGGAAGGTTCGGCCGATGGCCATGGCCTCGCCCACAGATTTCATCGCGGTGGAGAGGAGCGGCTCGGCGCCGGGGAATTTCTCGAAGGCGAAGCGGGGGATCTTGGTGACCACGTAGTCGATGGTGGGCTCGAAGGAGGCGGGCGTGACCTTGGTGATGTCGTTGTCGAGCTCGTCGAGTGTATAGCCCACGGCCAGTTTCGCGGCGATCTTGGCGATGGGAAAGCCGGTGGCCTTGGAGGCGAGCGCGGAGGAGCGCGAGACGCGGGGGTTCATCTCGATGACGATGAGACGGCCGGTTTCGGGGTGGACGGCGAACTGCACGTTCGAGCCGCCGGTCTCCACCCCGATCTCGCGCAGCACCGCGATCGAGGCGTTGCGCATCATCTGGTATTCCTTGTCCGTGAGCGTGAGCGCCGGGGCGACGGTGATGCTGTCGCCGGTGTGCACGCCCATCGGGTCGATGTTCTCGATGGAGCAGACGATGATGCAGTTGTCCGCGCGGTCGCGGACCACCTCCATCTCGAATTCCTTCCAGCCGAGCAGGCTCTCGTCGATCAGGATCTGAGAGACGGGGGAGGCCGCGAGGCCGGTCTTGCAGATGCGCTCAAAGTCCTCGCGGTTGTAGGCGACGCCGCCGCCGGTGCCGCCGAGGGTGAAGGCGGGGCGGATGATGGCCGGCAGGCCGACATGCTCGATCGCCGCCAGCGCCTCGGCGACGCCGGCATTGATGTCGTACTTGCCATCGGCCTTCTTCGGCGCCGCAACGATGGTCGCCTTGGGGTTCTCAAGCCCGATCCGGTCCATCGCCTCTCGGAACAGTTTGCGATCTTCTGCCATTTCTATGGCGTGCCGATTGGCACCGATCAGCTCAACCTTGTACTTGTCCAACACGCCCATGTCGGCGAGCGCCAAGGAGGTGTTGAGACCGGTCTGCCCGCCCATCGTCGGCAAGAGCGCGTCGGGGCGTTCCTTCTCGATGATCTTGGCGACGATTTCGGGGGTGATCGGTTCGATATAGGTGGCATCGGCCATGCCCGGATCGGTCATGATCGTGGCGGGGTTCGAGTTCACCAGGATGACGCGGTAGCCTTCCTCGCGCAAAGCCTTGCAGGCCTGGGCGCCGGAGTAGTCGAACTCGCAGGCCTGGCCGATGACGATGGGGCCGGCTCCGATGATCATGATCGACGTGATATCGGTTCTCTTCGGCATCAGCCCGCCCCCAGTTCGCAAATCGTCCGGGGTTATAGCCAAGACGGGCCGGGGCGCAAGGGCCGAAGGGCCTCAGCCCCGGTGCCCTGCCCGCAGGTAGAGCGCGGCCAGTACCGCGAGCCAGGTGGCGACGCTGGCCCAGAGGTAGTTCGCCACCGGCCAGGGCAGGCTGCCGATCCCCGCGAAGCACAGCCGGAACGAGGTGATCGCGACGGCGAGCGCGAGCATGATCGCCGCGCGCCGGCCGAGAAGGCCGAAGAGGCCGGGCATCAGAAAGAGCGGCAGCAGATAGTAGTGGAGCCAGCCGAGCGGCCCGAACAGCGCGAGGATCAGCGACAGGGCGAAGACGCCGATGCCGCGGCGGAGTGCTGCGGGCTGATCCTTCAGCGCGCGCAGGAACGCCACGAAGATCGCGACCCCGGCGAGCGAAAGGCCGGTCGTCAGCCAGGCCGGCACGTCGCGCAGGATCACGAGGTGGCTTTGCATGTCAACCGGCGCCCGCAGGCCAAGCGCGGAGCCCGCAGCCAGAAGTGCGGGCAGGAGCGAGACATTGACCGCGTTCAGAAGCGCCGCCCCGCGGATCGCGTGCAGGCTGTCGAGGAAGGTCAGGTGCAGGTCGATCCCGGCCAGCGCGAGGCTGAGCAGCCCGAGCGCGCCGCCGATCACCGCGAAGGCCGCAAGCGCGCGGTACTGCCGGTCGATCAGGAAGATCAGCACGAAGGCGGCGGGCGTCAGCTTGATCGCGGCGGCCAGGGCCAGCGCGGCCCCGGCGGCGACGGGGCGATCCTTGCCGAGGCAGACAAAGGCCAGCAGGATCAGGAAGGTGACGGTGATCGTCGGCTGATTGTGCCAGAGCACGAGGTAGGACTGGACGCTGGCCATCAGCCCGGTGATGCCGATCACCACCCAGATCTGCATCGACATCCGGTCCGGTTTGAGCAGGCGCGCCGCCAGGAGGACCGAGCCGGCCAGGAGCGGCACATGAATGAGAGTGACGGCATCGGCAAAGCCCTGCGGGCCGAGAACGGTTGTCAGCGGCGCGACGAGAGCCGCCCAGAGCGGCGGATAGACATAGGGAAAGACGATCTGATCGGCGATGCCGAGGTCCTGCATCACCGGCGTCCAGCTTGCGGCGGCGCCGCCGAAAAAGCCCGGCGGGGCGGCATAGATCAGGTCGCTCTGGCCGCTCTGCCAGAGGTGGCCGGCGATGTAGAGCGCCGAGAGATCCTCGCCCCATTGGCCCCACTGCTGCCAGATCGTATAGAGCGTCCAGAGCGCGAGCATGACGAGCGCCCGCCGCAGGTCCTGCGCGGGCGAGATGTCACCGGGAAGCCGGGCGGCGGTTGTCGGGTCGGCACTGTGCATGATCCGGCTTTTGACGCGATTCTGGGGCGGGAATGTGGCGCGATCGGGGACAATGCCGGGGCAACGCCTCAGATCGGTTTTTCCGGCCGCTGCGGCGCCGGAGCGGGCGCGTCACAGAGGTAGTCGCGCGTCAGGGGCACCGCATCGCGCTGATGGGCAAGCTGGAACTGAAAGACGCATTGCGGACCGTAGCGGAAGCTCATCTCGGATCCGGCGAGATAGTAGCGCCACATCCGGCAGAAGCGGTCGTCGGTCAGCGCCCGGATCGGGTCGAGATTGGCCTCGAACCGTGCCCGCCAGTGGCGCAGCGTTTCGGCGTAGTGCAGGCGCCAGACCTCGATATCCGTGGTCCAGAGGTGCGAGCGCTCGATGGCGCGCAGGCATTCCGACATGGCCGGGATATAGCCGCCGGGGAAGATGTACTTGCGAATCCACGGACGGGTCGCGACCGGGGGGCCGGGATTGCCGATGGTATGGATCAGCGCCACCCCGTCGGGTGCCAGCCGCCGCCGGATGCAATCGAAATAGGTGCCGTAATGCGGAAGGCCGACGTGTTCGAACATGCCGACCGAGACGATGCGGTCGAACTGACCCTCGACCTTTCGATAGTCGATGAGACGGAATTCGACCTCGCTGTCGAGTCCCTCGGCGCGGGCGCGCTCTTGCGCCACGGCAAGCTGCGCCTCGGAGAGCGTGATCCCCAGCACCTTGACGCCGTGATCGCGCGCCAGCGTCAGCGCCAGCCCGCCCCAGCCGCAGCCGATGTCAAGAACGCGCAACCCGCGCGCGAGGCAGAGCTTGCGCGCGATCAGCGCCTTCTTCCGCGCCTGCGCCATCTCCAGCGTATCGTCGGGACTGGCGAAATAGGCACAGGAATATTGCCGGTCGGCATCGAGGAAGAGCGCGTAGAGTTCTGGCGGCAGGTTGTAATGATGGGCGACGTTGCGCCTGGCCCGGGGGGCGGGATTGACCTGGGTCAGGGCGCGGAACCAGCGCGCCGCCGTCATCGAGAGGCTGACCCACCAGCCCGGCGACACGGTTTCGTTGTTGCGCAGGATGAGCGCGATGAGCGCGGCGATGTCGTCATTCTCGACCGTCAGGTGGCCATCCATATAGGCCTCGCCGACCGCGAGCTGGGGATTGAGGACGAGCTTGCGCGCGGTCTGCGGCCCGCTCAGCCGCACGCGGACCGGTGGCGTGGCCCCGGCCCCATAGGAGCGGGTCTGTCCGTTGGCAAAGGTCACGTCGAGCCGGCCCGAATGCACCAGATGCCGGAGCATCCCGTCGAGGAGTGCAGTCCACATCGTCCCACCCACGTTTCAAACGGTCTCTCGCGCGCCCATGGCCGGCGCGACCAGCCCGGTCTGGACCGGACAGGCGCCGTCTGCGGTCGAACCTAGCCGACGTGGCGCCCGGCGCAACCCGTTTGGCTGTGACGTGCCACCCTTGACTTCGCCTGCCGCACAGGGTGTATCGGCGCGGACCGGATTTCCGCCCTTGAAAGGGGAGCATCATGCACGCCTATCGCAGCCATACCTGCGCTGATCTGAACACCGCCCACGCCGGGCAGACCGTGCGGCTGGCGGGCTGGGTGCATCGGGTGCGCGACCACGGCGGGGTGCTCTTCATCGACCTGCGCGATCATTACGGCGTGACCCAGGTCATCGCCGACAGCGACAGCCCGGCCTTCGCGGCGATCGAGCGGCTCAGGGCCGAGACGGTGGTGCGGGTTGACGGGCGGGTGAAGGTGCGGGGCGCCGGTCTTGAGAACCCGAAGATCCCGACCGGCGAGATCGAGGTCTATGTGACCGATCTTGAGGTTCTCGGCCCCGCCGAGGACCTGCCGCTGCCGGTCTTCGGCGAGCCCGACTATCCGGAGGAGACCCGGCTTGCCTACCGCTTCCTCGATCTCAGGCGCGAGACGCTGCACCGCAACATGATGCTGCGCGCGCGGGTGGTGAAGAGCTTGCGTGACCGGATGTGGGCGCGCGGCTTCACCGAGTTCCAGACCCCGATCATCACCGCCTCCAGCCCCGAGGGCGCGCGCGACTTCCTCGTGCCCTCGCGGCTCCATCCGGGCAAGTTCTACGCCCTGCCGCAGGCGCCCCAGCAGTTCAAGCAGCTCATCATGGTGGCGGGCTTTGACCGCTATTTCCAGATTGCGCCCTGCTTCCGCGACGAAGACCCGCGCGCCGACCGTTCGCCGACCGACTTCTACCAGTTGGACGTGGAGATGAGCTTCGTCACGCAAGCCGATGTTTTCGCGGCCGTTCAACCCGTCATCCAGGGGGTGTTCGAGGAGTTCGGCGGCGATCGTCGGGTCGATCCCGACTGGCCGCTGATTTCCTACGCCGATAGCGCGCTCTGGTACGGCACCGACAAGCCGGACCTGAGGAACCCGATCCGGATGCAGGTGGTCTCCGACCACTTCCGCGGCTCGGGCTTCGCGATCTTCGCCAAGCTGCTGGAGCAGGAGGGGACGGAGGTCCGCGCCATCCCGGCGCCGGGTGGTGGGTCGCGCAAGTTTGCCGACCGGATGAACGCCTTTGCCCAGCAGCAGGGCCTGCCGGGGATGGGCTATATCTTCTGGCGCAAGGCCGAGGATGGCTCGACCGAGGCGGCGGGGCCGATCGCCAAGGCGCTCGGGGCGGAGGCGACCGAGGCGCTCAGGGTCGAGCTTGGTCTCGGCATCGGCGACGCCGTCTTCTTCGTCGCCGGCAAGCCGGAGCAGTTCGAAGCCGTCGCGGGACGCGCGCGGATGGAGATCGGGCGCGAGCTGGGGCTGATCGACGAGAGCGCGTTCAAGTTCGCCTGGATCGTGGATTTCCCGATGTACGAGAAGACCGACGAGGGAAAGATCGATTTTTCCCACAACCCGTTTTCGATGCCGCAGGGCGGGCTGGCGGCGCTCATGGGCGATCCGCTGAAGGTCCTCGGCTTCCAGTATGATCTTGCCTGCAACGGCTATGAACTCGTCAGTGGCGCGATCCGCAACCACCAGCCCGAGATCATGTTCAAGGCCTTCGAGCTGGCCGGCTATGGCCGCGACGAGGTGGAAAAACGCTTCGGCGGCATGGTCAAGGCGTTCAAATACGGCGCGCCCCCCCACGGTGGCTGTGCCGCCGGCATCGACCGGATCGTGATGCTTCTGGCCGACACCGCGAACATCCGCGAGGTCATAATGTTCCCGATGAACCAGCGCGCCGAGGACCTGATGATGGGCGCGCCGAGTGAGCCCACGAACGAGCAGCTTCGCGAGTTGCGCCTGCGCGTCATTCCGAAGGAGTGAGGTCCGGCCCTGCGGGGTTCCGGATGTTCCAGCGGTCGCGGAAATCATGGGCGAGGCTCGCGAGAAACTCCTCGAACGCCCTGAGCTTGCGCGGTTTCAACCGGTGTCGGGGGTGGACGATGTGAAGCGGCAAACCCGCCGGACGGAATGCTGTCAGGATCGGCACCAGCCGTCCGCTGCGAATGTCGTCATGCACGAGATAGCCCGCCAGTTGCAGGATGCCGAGGCCACGCCGGGCGGCGGTCACGGCCGCATCGGCGGCGTCAAAGGCGACGGGGCCGTGGACGGCCAGGCTGACGTCGTGCCCGTCGATGCGGTAGTGCCAGGGCTGACGTTGCAGCGTGTCCGTTGCAAGGCGGGGCAGACAGGCGTGCCGGTCAAGGTCTTCGGGCCGCTCCGGCGTTCCCATCCGTTCAAGATAGGCCGGTGACGCGACCGTGACGAGCGGCAGCCACCCGAGGGGGCGCGCCACGATGTCAAGCTGCGGCAGCGGGCCGCTGAGAACCGCCGCGTCAAGCCGATGGCCGACGAAATCCGGCGAGTCGGCGCGCGAGACGATTTCCAGCGCGATCCCCGGATAGGCATCGAAAAAGCCGGGCAGGGCAGGCGTCAGGACAATCCGCGCAATGCCCGGCGGGATCTGCACGCGAAGCCGCCCGCGTGGCGTCTTTTCGGCGCTGCCGATATCGTCCTCAAGTTCCCGGACCTCGGTCAGGATGCGCCGCGCGCGCTCCAGATAGCGCGCGCCGTCCTCGGTCAGCCGCATCCGTCGCGTCGTGCGTTCCAGGAGCTGCACGCCGAGATAGCGTTCGAGATCGGCGACGATGGCCGAAGCCGCACCACGGGCGAGCCCGAGATCGGTTGAGGCGGCGGTCAGGCTGCCGAGGTCCGCGACCCGAAGAAACAGCCGCATGGCGCGAAGATGGTCCATCTATTGTCCGAAAATTCCAGAGAGTGAAACCAATATGCCGGTATTCTCAGCGAAAGAGAAGTCCTGTATCTCCGCCGTCATTGAAGAGTTCGTTTGCACACCAATGAATGGAGACAGGAAATGAATGCCGAAACCAGATTTGAGACCGACACCAGCAAGGACCTCTATTATGCGGTTCACAAGGGCATCCGGCTGGCCAATGCGCGCATGTTGATCGCGCTTGGCCAGACGGATGCCCATGATGAGGCGGGCGTGATGCAGACGCTTGGCGCACTCGCCGCGCATCTCGATCTCAGCCTGTCGCACCTGACGCACGAGAACCACAAGATCCACGAGGTGGTCGAGGCGCGGCTGCCGGGCGGATCGGCGCATCAGGGCGAGGATCACGAGCATCACCTCGCCGCCTTCGCCGAGTTGCGGCGGATGGCCGAAGAGGTGGCGATAGCCGGTGCCGACCGCGCCGCGAAGTTGCGCAAGCTCTATCAGCGCTTCGCGATCTTCATGGCCGACGACCTGACCCACATGCACGAGGAAGAGACCGAACTGATGCCGCTGATCGCCGCCAATTTCTCGCCCGAGGAGATCGACGGGATCGAGCACAGCATCGTCTCGGACATTCCGCCGGCGACGATGGCCGGGTTCATGCGGTTCATGCTGGGCGCTGCCACGCGGTCCGAACGGGTCAACATGGTGACCGGGATGCGGCAGGCGATGCCGGCCGAGGTCTTTGACGGGCTCTTTGCCGCCGTGATGGGTGAAGACTGGCGCTTTGGCGACTGGGACCGGATGGAGCGGGTGCTGTGCTGACGCCGGCCATGACGCCGGGCTGCGTCAACTGTGCGCGGCGGCTGATGGGGGCCTGTCCGCTCTGGCCCGCCGATGGCACCCGCGCCGCCGACTGAACTCCGGAAACGAAAAGCCGCGCCCCGAAAGGCGCGGCTTTTTCATGCGGCGGCGGGCGGCGTTCAGAGCGCGCGGGCTGCGGTGGCCGCGATCGAAAAGGCGAGAGTCAGTGCGCCGACGGAAAACACCGCCCAATGGGTGATCCGGGTCAGCCTTTCATTGCTCACCACGCGGAGAATTGCGTCTTTCATCGCTCTGGTCCTTCGCTTAAAAAAGTCACTGTGAAACCTCTTACGCACCCAATGTCGCGGCGGATTGCGGCAGGATTGCGGAGCGCTGGGGACAGGCTGATGGCCATTCTGGTGCCTTTTCTGGAACGCCGCCGCCCTTCGTTGAGCGCCGGGCGGTCAGAACGCCGCAGTCGTGGCGAGCCTGTCGCGCAGCATCCCGCAGATCCGGCGGACCGGACCCTTGCTGCGGTCTGCCAGAAGCGCCTCCGCGGCGCAGCGCAGGTCGGGATCGTGGGCCGAGAGTGCGAGGCCCGC
>JBGSNN010000357.1:0-1675 GCA_041739655.1 Albidovulum sp.
GCAGATCCGGCAACAGGGACTCGTCCGCAATCACCGCCAGGTCCGCCTTCAGCGCCCGCGCCTGCTCGGCCAGCCGCGCGACATTGCGCCCGGCGGTCAGCGCGACGGTCCGATAGCGATCCGCGCCGCCCTGCCGCATCAGAAGATCGAAGGTGCTTTCGCCAATCGAGCCGGTCGCACCGAATACGGAAACGCGGCGCATGGTTCAGAACCGGACCGAGGGCACGGGCGTCATCTGCGCGACAAGCAGCATGAAGAGCGCCGCCCCCAGCAATCCGTCGAACCGGTCCAGCAGGCCGCCGTGACCGGGGATCAGGTTCGAGCTGTCCTTGACCCCTGCCCGCCGCTTGATCGCGCTTTCGGCGATATCGCCGAGTTGCGAGGCGAAGGCGAGGACCGAGGAGATCCAGATGAGGTCGATCCCGGCGGTGGAGATGCCGAGAAAGATCAGGCCCACAACCGCGGCACAGATCCAGCCCGCGACGGTCCCGGACCAGGTCTTTTTCGGGCTGACCGCGGGCCAGAACTTCGGCCCGCCGATGATCCGGCCGACGAAATAGCCGGCAATGTCGGTGACGACGACGACCAGCACCAGCCACAGCAGCCAGAGAACGCCATAGCCTTCGCGGAACGCCACGAGCCCGTAGCAGGCGATCATGATCATGGCGGCATAGACCACCGCCTCAAGCTTCAGCGGCCGCCGCGGCCTGAGCGCGATCAGCGCGGGCGGCAGCAGCAGAAGCGGCATCAGATAAGGGTTGCGCGAGACCAGCACCGCCGCCAGCACGCCCGCCGCCAGCAGGCCAAGGCCCATCGCCTCGGACCGGCGCGCCGGATCGGTCATGGCCGCCAGTTCCCAGATCATCAGCCCGCCGCAGACAATCGCCAGCGCCGCGAACCAGAGCCCACCCATCCAGACCAGATAGAGCCCGCCAACCGCCATCGCCGCACCCGAGATCAGCCGCGGGGCGAGGTCGTGCCATTTCGCGGAGGCGGTCATGCGGTCAGCGCACCACCATAGCGCCGGTCGCGGGTCACGAAGCATTCGAGGATGCCCGCAAGCTCCTCAGCGGTGAAATCGGGCCAGAGGGTATCGGTGAAGGCATATTCGGAATAGGCCGACTGCCACAGCAGATAGTTCGACGTGCGCATTTCGCCGCTGGTCCGGATCACGAGGTCGGGGTCCGGCAGATCATGGGTGTCGAGCCGCGCCGCGATCGCGTCTTCATCGACCTCCTCGGCGCTGAGCTTGCCGGATGCGACATCCGCGGCGATACGTTTTGCGACGCGGGCGAGTTCATCGCGGCCGCCGTAGTTGATCGCGACGGTCAGGTGCAGACGATCGTTGTTCCGGGTCCGGTCCTCGATCCCGGCCATCAGCCGTTGCAGCTTCTTGTCGAGCCGGTCACGGCCGCCGATGAAGCGCAGGCGCACGCCCTCGGCCGACAGGCGTTCCGCCTCGGACTGGATGTAGCGGGCGAAGATCGTCATCAGGCCGATGACCTCCTCGGTCGAGCGCTTCCAGTTCTCGGTCGAAAAGGCATAGAGCGTGAGGTATCGGATGCCGAGGTCGGGGGCCGCCTCGACGATGGCGCGGACCCGCTCCGCCCCGCGGCGATGGCCGACGAGACGCGGCCAGCCGCGCGCCGTGGCCCAGCGGCCATTGCCATCCATG
>JBGSNN010000368.1:0-2484 GCA_041739655.1 Albidovulum sp.
GGCGGCGCCGGGCCCACGGACGGCGGCGGCATGATGGGTGGCGGCATGAGGGGCGGCATGGGCGGCCCGGGTGGCCTGAGGGGCGGCCAGGGCCAGACGGGCGACATGGGCGACATGATGCAGATGATGATGCGCATGCACGGCCAGATGATGGGTGGCGCCGGCACCGGGCCGATGGGCTTCGGCATGATGGGCGGCGCGTTCGATGGGGCATTCGATGCCGACGGCGATGGTACCGTCAAACCCGAAGAGCTGCGCACCGGGCTCGAGGCGCAGCTTGCCGGCAACGATTCCAACGGCGACGGGGCGCTGTCGCTTGATGAGTTCGAGACCCTGCACAGCGCGATGATCCGCAGCCTGATGGTGGACCGTTTCCAGGCCTTCGACGAGGATGGCGACGGACGGATCACCGCTGAGGAGATCGCCGCCCCGGCCGTCCGTCTGGAACGGATGCAGGCGCTGCGTGGACAGGCCACGGGCAATCCGGGCGACGCGATGCCGATGGATCAGGGCGCGGGCGCCGGCACCATGATGAACGGTAACTGAGTCCCGCCGGATACCGGCTTCCGGCCGGTATCCGCCTTTGCCGGAAAGGAGAGGTCGGATGATGGGATTTGGCTTTGGCGGATTGTGGATGCTGCTGGTCGCAGTGCTCGTCATTCTCGCGATCGCGGCTTTGGCTAAGTATCTGATGAAATGAAGGGAGATGCGACCATGGCCTATACCCATGACCGCCTGATCCGGAACGCCGGGTTCGACGATGTGGAGAGCCTGGTGCGCGCGGCACTCGCTGACAGGGGTTTCGGTGTCCTGACCGAGATCGACGTGAAGGCGACGATGAAAAAGAAGATCGACGTCGAGATGGACGATTACCGCATCCTCGGGGCTTGCAACCCCCATATGGCGCTGAAGGCAATCGGGATGGAGCCTCGCGTCGGCGCGATGCTCCCCTGCAACGTCATCCTGCGGCAGGTCGCGGAAGGCGTCGAGGTCAGCGCCATCGATCCGGTCGCCTCGATGGCCGCGATCGACAATGCCGCGTTGAAGGAGATCGCCGGCCAGGTCCGGGACATGCTGATCGAGGCGATCGAGGCGGCATGACAGAGGCGGCGCCTGCCCGGGCCGGGGCGGTCGGCGGATTTGCTGCCAAGGCCGCGCCCGGCTGGGTTTGTCCGAGTCTGACATAGATCAAAGCCATGGCCGCCGTTTCGCGCGAGATTGCGTTATGGTAGGATCATTGATCATGTCTGCACCGTTGCGAACGCACATCTCGAAGAGCGGCCTTTCCCGCGCGCCGCTTCATCTGGCGATCATCCTGGCTTTGATCTTCGGGACTGTTTCTGTTGCGTTCGAACGGCATGCATTCCACCCCACGGTGGAGGCGAGCATGAATGTGCCAACAAGCACCGACCACAGCGGTGCCGCGATTGGTGAGCGGAATTGCGGTCTTCATATGAGTTGCGCCGTGGCGGTTATGCCCGCGTCGCCCGGGTTTGCGCTTGATCGTGGCGCCCCCAGTCATCCGCGGTTGGCTGACGGCAGGCGCAATTCCTTGTTTGAACCGACGCCCGACCACCCCCCGATAATCTCCTGATCCGTGCCGTAAGGCGGCGCATTGGGGCCTGATTCCCGCTTCGCGGGGGCCCCATGGCCGAAGCCGCTCTCTACGTCGAGCCGCACCGAAGGATTTCGTCGGCTTTGTGCGTCATCTCAGGGGAAATCTGATGAGAATCAAACAACATTCTTCGTGCGTGCTCGTAATCGGGTTCCTGTTCGCCACCGGGGCCTTCGCGGCCGAACCCGGAACCGTGTTCATTCCTGAAGGCAGCGCGAATTCGGTCCTCGTGGTCCGCGCCGACACCGGCGAGACTGTCCGGCGGATCGACGGTCTCGAAGCCGTGCACGGTTTGGCGGGGGCGCCTGGCGTCCCGTATCTTGTGGCCGGCAGCTATGCTGAAACCGCCCGAGAAGACGCGACCGATGTAGAGCGCCCGGAAGGCGTCGCGGCCGACGAGCATGCCGCACACCACGCCCCCGCCGCAAAGCCGCTCGGCCCCGCGGATGCGGGGACCAGCATTGTAACGATCCTCGATGCGGTAAATGGCGAGATCCTGCGCCGGATCGAGGTGCCGGGCGCGGTGCATCACACGGCGGTGTCGCCCGACGGACGTTTTGCCGTCGCCACCCATCCCGGTGGAGACGGGATCTCGGTGATCGACCTCGCCACCTTGACCCTCGCGGTCTATGTGGCCACCGGCCCGACGCCGAATTATGCCGCCTTTGGCGCCGATCCGGGGGTCGTCTATGTCTCCAACACCGGTAACGGCACGGTGAGCGAGGTCGACCTGGCCCGTGGCATCGTGCGGCGCAACCTGATCGTGGAGGGCGCACCGGAACACCTGGCGATCGCGTCCGAAACAGGCCGGCTCTATGCCGCCGACGCAGCGGCGGGGAGCGTCGCGGAAGTCGCGCTCGGCGACGGCG
>JBGSNN010000386.1:0-6750 GCA_041739655.1 Albidovulum sp.
CGGGCCGCATTCCGCCGCCTCGCATGCCCATGCCCGCGACGTGGCGATCCGCGCAGGCGACCCCTTGCTCATCGACTTCGGCGCGCGCTGGGGCGGACTTTGCGCCGACATCACCCGCACCGTCTTTGTCGGCCATGTGACCGACGAGGCGGCGGCGGTCTATGAGGTCGTGCTCGCCGCCAATGCGAAGGGCCACGAGGTCACGCGGCCGGGCCTGACCGCGCATGACGTGGACGATGCGGTGATCTCGGTTCTCGAAGCCTCGCCCTACGGCGACCGCATCCGCACCAAGACCGGCCACGGGCTGGGCCGCGACGTGCATGAGGCGCCCTACATGATGCGCGGCAATCACCAGGTTCTGGAGCCGGGCGTGGTCTTCACCAACGAACCCGGTCTTTACAAGCCCGGCCTCTTCGGCATCCGGATCGAGGACGACGTGCTGGTCACCGGAACCGGCAGCCGGTCGCTGACCAGCTTCCCAAAGGAAATCAGGATCGTCGGCTGATGCTCAGATATATCCTCTCACGCCTGCTGACCTTCCTGCCGACCTTCTTCGGGGTGACGCTGATCTCGTTCTCCTTCATCCGCGTCCTGCCCGGCGATCCGATTGTCGTCATGGCGGGCGAGCGCGGCGTCAGCCCCGAGCGCTATCAGGAGCTGGTCGCGCAGTTCGGCTTCGACCGCCCGCTCCTCGTGCAGTACTGGGACTATCTCAAGGGCGTGCTGCAAGGCGATCTCGGCGAAAGCTTCGTGACCAAGAAGCCGGTCTGGGACGAGTTCTTCGCGCTCTTTCCGGCGACGCTGGAGCTGTCGCTCTGCGCCATCATCTTCGCCATCGCCCTCGGTCTGCCCGCCGGCGTGATCGCCGCCGTCAACCGCGGCAAGTTCTTCGACCGGGCGCTGATGTCCTCGGCGCTGGTCGGCTACTCGATGCCGATCTTCTGGTGGGCGCTTCTGCTCATCATCGTGTTTTCCGGCTGGCTTGGCTGGACCCCGGTCTCGGGGCGCATCAGCCTGATGTACTACTTCGACGATTCGACCGGCTTCATGCTGATCGATGCCCTGCGGTCCGGCCAGAAAGGCGCGTTCCTCTCGGCCCTGCATCACCTCGTGCTGCCGACCATCGTCCTCGGCACGATCCCGCTTGCCGTGATCGCGCGGCAGACCCGCTCGGCCATGCTCGAGGTGCTCAGCGAGGATTATATCCGCACCGCCCGCGCCAAGGGCCTGTCGCCGTTCCGCGTCAACGGCGTCCATGCGCTCAGGAACGCGCTGATCCCGGTCGTGACCGTCATCGGGCTGTCGGTCGGCACGCTGCTTGCGGGCGCGATCCTGACCGAAACGATCTTTTCCTGGCCCGGGATCGGCAAGTGGATGGTCGATTCGATCTTCCGCCGCGACTACCCCGTGGTGCAGGGCGGGCTGCTGCTGATCGCGGTCATGGTGATGATCGTGAACCTGACCGTGGACATGCTCTACGGCTTCATCAACCCCAAGATCCGGAAACGCTGATGGCCGAGACCGCTCTTTCCGCCCCCTCTGCCGTCGCACGGCCCGGCCGGCTGCGCGAATTCTGGTATTACTTCCGCGAGAATCGCGGCGCGGTCTTCGGTCTCTGGGTCTTTGTCGCCTTCGTCGCGGTGGCGCTTTTTGCGCCCCTGATCGCGCCGCACGACCCGACCCAGCAATTCCGCGACCACCTCTTGCAGCCGCCCTTCTGGCAGGACGGCGGCAGCCTTGCCTATGCGCTCGGCACCGATGCGCTGGGCCGAGACATGCTGTCGCGCCTGATCCACGGCGCGCGCTATTCCTTCTACGTCGGCATCGTCGTCGTCACCATCGCGGCCTCGGGTGGCATCGTGATCGGCCTTCTGGCCGGTTTCGCGCCGCGCTGGGCCGACGCGCTCATCATGCGGGTGATGGACATCATCCTGGCGTTCCCCTCGCTCCTGCTGGCGCTGGTGCTGGTGGCGATCCTCGGGCCATCGCTGACCAATGCGATGATCGCCATCGCCATCGTCCTGCAACCGCACTATGTGCGCCTGACGCGGGCCAGCGTCATGTCGGAACGCAGCAAGGATTATGTGACGGCGGCCAAGGTCGCGGGCGCGGGCACCGCGCGGCTGATGTTCATCACCGTCCTGCCGAACTGCCTGTCGCCGATCATCGTCCAGGGCGCGCTCTCGTTCTCGACCGCGATCCTCGACGCGGCCGCGCTCGGCTTTCTCGGCATGGGGGCGCAGCCGCCGACGCCGGAATGGGGCACGATGCTGGCCGAGGCGCGGGAATTCATCCTGCGCGCCTGGTGGGTCGTGACCTTCCCCGGCCTTGCCATTCTCATCACCGTCCTGGCCATCAACCTGATGGGCGACGGCCTGCGCGACGCGCTCGACCCGAAACTGAAGCGGAGCTGAGCCGATGCCCCTGCTTGAAATCCGCAACCTCTCGGTCGATTTCCTCACCGCCTCGGGCCAGTTCCGCGCGGTGGACGGGGTCGATGTCGACGTTGATACCGGCGAAATCCTGGCCATCGTCGGGGAATCCGGCTCCGGCAAGTCTGTCTCCATGCTGGCCATGATGGGGCTTTTGCCCTGGACCGCCACGATCACCGCGGATGTCCTGAAGTTCAACGGGCAGGATCTGCGCCAGCTCTCGCCCCATGCCCGGCGCAAGATCATCGGCAAGGACATGGCGATGATCTTTCAGGAGCCGATGTCCTCGCTCAACCCCTGCTTCACCGCCGGCTACCAGATCAAGGAGGCGCTGCGCCTGCATCTCGGCCTCGACGCGGCAGCGCGCCAGCGCCGCGCGGTGGAACTGTTCGAGATGGTCGGCATCCCGGCCCCCGAGGAGCGGCTGAAGGCATTTCCCCACCAGTTGTCCGGCGGCATGAACCAGCGCGTGATGATCGCCATGGCGATCGCCTGCAGCCCCAAGCTCCTGATCGCGGACGAACCGACGACCGCGCTCGACGTGACCATTCAGGCGCAGATCCTCGATCTTCTGACGGGCCTGCAGCGCGATACCGGGATGGGCCTTATCCTCATCACCCATGACATGGGCGTGGTGGCCGAAACCGCCGAGCGTGTGTCGGTGCAGTACGCCGGCCAGAAGGTCGAGGAGCAGCCGGTCGCGGACCTTTTCGAGACGCCGCACCACCCCTATACCGCGGCCCTGCTCGCCGCGCTGCCGGAACGCGCCACCCAGCGCCATCTGCCAACCATCCCCGGCGTCGTGCCGGGGCAGTTCGACCGGCCGCGGGGCTGCCTCTTCTCGCCGCGCTGCCAGTTCGCCGATGACCGCTGCCGCACCGTCCCGCCCGCCCCCGGCGGGCGCAAGACGGGCTTCGCCCGCTGTCACTATCCCCTCTCTGCCGCTGCCGAGGCCCACGCATGACCGAACCCGTCGTCATCGCCGACCGGCTGACCCGCCACTACGAGGTCAGGCGCGGCCTCTTCGCCGCCCCCGGCATCGTCAAGGCGGTGTCCGAGACCAGCTTTACGCTCCAGCCGGGCAAGACCCTTGCCGTGGTCGGCGAATCCGGCTGCGGCAAATCCACCCTCGCCCGCGTCATCACGATGATCGAGGAGCCGACCTCGGGCACCTTCTCGATCGGCGGCGTCGTGGCCGGTCCCGCGACCCGCGCGGACCTTCGCAGCCATGTGCAGATCGTCTTTCAGGACCCCTACGGATCGCTCAACCCGCGCCAGCGCGTCGGCTCGATCCTCGAAGAACCGCTCAAGATCAACCGGCCCGGAATGACCGCCGCCGAACGCACCGCCAAGGCGCGCGAGATGCTGGCGCTCGTCGGCCTCAGGCCCGAGCATTTCGACCGCTATCCGCACATGTTCTCCGGCGGCCAGCGGCAGCGGATCGCCGTCGCCCGCGCGCTGATGCTGGAACCGAAGGTGCTGGTGCTCGATGAGCCGGTCTCGGCTCTAGACCTCTCGATCCAGAGCCAGATCCTGAACCTTCTGGTCGATCTTCAGGACCGGATGGGGCTGGCGTACCTGTTCATCAGCCACGATCTTTCGGTCGTCAGGCACATGGCCGACGACATCATCGTGATGTATCTCGGCCGTCCGGTGGAAATGGGCCCTAAGGAGATGGTCTTTGCCCATCCGCGCCATCCCTATACCAAGGCGCTGCTCTCGGCGACGCCGACGGCCGACCCGAAGGCCGCCAAGAAGCGCATCAAGCTCGAGGGCGAACTGCCCTCGCCGCTGAATGTGCCACCCGGCTGCGCCTTTGCCCCGCGCTGCTGGAAGGCCGAGGCGCGCTGCCGGGCGGAGCGGCCCGAACTGGACGGATCGCCCCAGGCTGCGGCCTGCTTCTTCCCCGAAGCCTGAGAGACCCCGCGCGCGTCATATCATTTGCCTGCAAACGAAAGCTGTGGGAGCATTGCGCACCCAATCGCAATCGCACGAGGCATCGCCATGGCCGACCCAACCCCCGCCCCCGCCAGCAAGACCAAGCTTGTCATCCGCAACATCGGCCAGATCCTGTCCGGCAAGATCGAGGAACCGCTGATCGACGGCGATTGTGTCGTCTGCACCGGCGACCGGATCGTGGCCGTGGGCCGTGAGAAAGACCTCGACACCGACCGCGCCACGACCGTCATCGACGCCAAGGGCGTGACGCTCTGCCCCGGTCTCATCGACAGCCACGTTCACCCGGTCATTGGCGACTATACGCCGCGGCAGCAACAGCTCAACTGGATCGACTCCTGCCTGCATGGCGGCGTCACCACGATGATCTCGGCAGGCGAGGTCCATGCACCGGGCCGCCCGAAGGACATCGTCGGCCTCAAGGCGATGGCGATCGCCTCGCAGCGCTGGTACCAGAATTTCCGCCCTTCCGGCGTCAAGGTCCATTCCGGCGCCCCGGTCCTCGAAGAGGGCATGGTCGAGAGCGACTTCAAGGATCTGGCCGATGCCGGCGTCCGGCTTCTCGGCGAGGTCGGCCTCGGCTCGGTCAAGACCGGTGAAACCGCCGCCGAGATGGTCAAGTGGGCGCGCAAATACGGAATCCAGTCCACCATCCACACCGGCGGTCCGTCGATCCCCGGATCGGGCCTCATAGACAAGGACGTGGTGCTGGCGGCTGACGCCGACATCATCGGCCATATCAACGGCGGCCATACCGCGCTCCCCGATGACCAGATCACCTGCCTCTGCGAAAGCTGCCTCAGGGGCATCGAGATCGTCCACAACGGCAACGAACGCGCCGGGCTTCTGGCGATGCGCACCGCCTTCGAACTCGGCCAGCCCGGGCGGGTGATCCTCGGTACCGATGCGCCGGCCGGGTCCGGTGTGCAGCCGCTCGGCATCCTCAGGATGATCGCGATGCTGTCCTCGCTTGGCGACGTGCCGCCCGAGATCGCCTTCTGCTTCGCCACCGGCAATACCGCACGGATGCGCGACCTCGACTGCGGCATCATCGAGGTCGGCCGCGCTGCGGATTTCGTCCTGATCGACATGGCGCAGCACGCGCCGGGCAAGACCATGCTCGGCTCGGTCCGCCAGGGCAACCTGCCCGGCGTCGGCATGACGGTGATCGACGGCATCGTGCGCAGCGCGCGCAGCCGCAACACCCCACCCGCGGAGCGTGTACCGGAGATCGTGACGGGCTGATCCGCTCCCTTTCTGTCCCGAAATACGCCCGCCGGAGGCGTCGCCGAGCCGCAGGCCGGAGGCCGGAGGCGAGACAAACGGCTTGCGCCCGGAACGGGCGCGCCTTGTGATCCCGCGGCTCAGCGCCGCGCTGCCATGAAGGCCTTGAGCCGCTTCAGCCCCTCGGCGATGTCCGCCGACGACCCGGCATAGGAAAAGCGCAGCGTCCGCGCCCCGCGCGCGGGATCGAAATCAAGGCCGGGCGTCACCGCGACGCCTGCCTTTTCAAGGATTTCGGCAGCAAAGCTCAGGCTGTCATCGGTGAAGTCCGCGACATCGGCATAGATGTAGAACGCCCCGTCCGGCGGTGCGATCCGGGTAAATCCGGCCTCCGGCAAGCCCTTGAGCATCAGGTGGCGGTTTTCGGCATAGACCGCGCGGTTCGCCTCAAGCTCCACGACCGCCTCGAGCGCCCCCAGCGCCGCGACCTGGCTCGCATGCGGCGGGCAGATGAACATGTTCTGCGCCAGACGCTCCACCGTGCGCACATGCGCCGGCGGAACCACCATCCAGCCGACGCGCCACCCGGTCATGGAAAAGTATTTGGAGAAGGAGTTTATGACGTAAACCTCATCCGAAATCTCAAGTGCGGAGACGGCGCGCGCGTCGTGGTGCAGGCCGTGGTAGATCTCGTCCGAGACAAGGCTCACGCCCTTCGCGGCCGCCGCCCCGATCAGCGCCGTCAGCGCCTCGTGCCCCAGCATGGTGCCCGACGGGTTGGCGGGCGAAGCCAGGATCAGGCCCTGGACGTCGTCGGGGATCGCCGCGGGACGCGGTTGATAGCGGTCCTCGACGGCGGTCGGGATGCCAACCGGGGTCAGCGACAGCGCGCGCAGGATCTGGCGGTAGGAGGGATAGCCGGGCTCGCCGAGCGCCACCCGGTCGCCCGCGTCGAAGAGCGCGGTGAAGGCGATGAGGAACGCTGCCGACGATCCCGCCGTCACCACCACCCGCGCCGGGTCGAGATCGAGCCCGTACCAGCGCCGGTAGAGCGCCGCGATCCCGGCCCGCAACTCCGGCAACCCGAGCGCCACGGTATAGCCCAGCGCCTGCGCCTCCATGGCCGCCGCGAGCCGTT
>JBGSNN010000403.1:0-4410 GCA_041739655.1 Albidovulum sp.
CGTCGGCGGTCCCGAGCTTGATCTTCAGCACCGGTCGCGCCGCATGCAGCGCCGCCGCCGCCCGCATCTGGTCGGGCGTGTCGAGCGACAGGGTATAGGCCGTCACCAGCGGTTGCGGCGCGGGCAGTCCCGCCAGGTCCCAGACCCGGACCCCCGCCCGCTTTGCGTCCCAGTCCCAAAGCGCGCAATCGACCGCATTGCGCGCCGCACCCGGCGGCAAGAGATGCGGCAACGTCGCCCGCGTCACCTCGCCCCGCACCGACGCGATCTGATCGCAGACGCTCTCGATGCTCTCGCCGTAGCGCGCGTAGGGCACGCATTCCCCGCGCCCGGTCACGCCGTCGCTGAGGACCGTCGCCGTCACCACCTGCGCCTCGGTTTTCGACCCGCGCGAGATGGTGAAGGTTTCGGCAAGCCGGAAGCTTTCGCTCGCAGTCGTGATGGTCATGATGGGTCCCAACGCCATCCCGGACCCGCTCCGGGGCCTCATTCCTCGCTGCCGCCCGCCGTCCCGTCAAGGCGGAGGGGAGTTCACCGGTCGGGACAGATGCCATACGCAGACCGGATGGGCGGGCCGGCGCGGTTTTCTGCACATGCGAAAGGACGCTTGCGCGGCGTGGCGCAATATTCTATCCGGGCCGAAACCCTGCACGAAACTTCATTGCCGAAGGATCCGCCGATGAGCTTCCGCCTCCAGCCCGCCGCCCCCGCCCGCCCGAACCGCTGCCAGCTCTTCGGGCCCGGCTCCCGTCCGGCGCTGTTCGAGAAGATGGCCGCCTCCGCCGCCGATGTCGTCAACCTCGATCTGGAGGACAGCGTCGCCCCCGATGACAAGCCCGAAGCGCGCCGGAACATCATCCAGGCCATCGGCGACGTGGACTGGGGAGCCAAGACTTTGTCTGTTCGGATCAATGGCCTGGACACGCCTTTCTGGTATCGCGACGTGGTCGATCTCATCGAGAACGCCAGCGAGAGGCTGGACCAGATCATGATCCCCAAGGTGGGCTGCGCCGCCGATCTCTATGCCGTCGATGCGCTGGTGACGGCGGTCGAGGCGGCGAAGGGCCGCAAACGGCGCATCAGCTTCGAGGTGATCATCGAATCGGCCGCCGGCATCAGCCATGTCGAAGAGATCGCATCTGCCAGCCCGCGCCTTCAGGCGATGAGCCTCGGGGCGGCCGATTTTGCCGCCTCGATGGGTATGCAGACCACCGGAATTGGCGGCACGCAGGAGAATTACTACATGCTTCACAGAGGCGTCAGGCACTGGCCCGACCCCTGGCACTGGGCCCAGGCGGCGATCGTCGCGGCCTGTCGCACCCACGGGGTGCTGCCCGTCGATGGCCCGTTCGGAGATTTCTCCGATGACGAGGGTTTCCGCGCCCAGGCACGGCGGTCGGCGACGCTCGGCATGGTCGGGAAATGGGCGATCCACCCGAAGCAGGTTGCGCTCTGCAACGAGGTGTTCACGCCCTCGGACGAGGCTGTCGCCGAGGCGCGCGAAATCCTCGCCGCGATGGCGGCCGCCAAGGCGCGCGGCGAGGGGGCGACGGTTTACAAGGGCCGTCTGGTCGATATCGCCTCGATCAAGCAGGCCGAGGTGATCGTCCGCCAGTCCGAGATGATCGCCGGGTAAGGGTTGCCCGGCCAGAAGCCACTATCCGCGCTTTTGCGCAAAACCCCATTGGCCGTCCTCACGAAAATTGTGAAACGCAGGATGGGTCTTGACCAGAAGCTCCCATATCTTCCGCACTTGGGGCGTGCTGATTTCGTCTTCGGGCATATTGCGCATGCAGTCGGGCTTGCCATCCGCGCCGATCATCCTCTGGTAGGACCAGTCGAGATCATCGAAAAGTATCCAGCCGCCCGGACGCAGCAGCTTTTCGACGAGAAAGAAGCCAAATCCGGAAACGCTCCAGGAATGGCCGCCATCAATGTAGCAGAAGTCGAAGATCGGATCGGGGTTGGCCTCGATCAAGCGCATGAGACGCCATGTATAGCAGCGCGGCTCGAAATAAACGATGACGCGGTCGTCAAGGCCCAGTTCCGACAGCAGCCTGATGATGTTGGGCGACTTTCTGCGCGCCGACTCGCGGTCGATCGTGGTCAGCCGGCCGTCGCGCGGGCGCAGCATCTCCGCGATATAGGCACTGCTGACGCCGTGGTAGAAGCCGAGTTCAAGGCAATCGCAAATGTGCTCGGAGTCGAAGAACGCGTCAAGCTTTCGTGCCTGCGCGATCGTCATGTAGGGCAGCTTTCCGACCTTGTCCTGGATTCGTTCCAACATCGAGAAAAGCCGTTGCGGGTGACATCAGGGGCATACTAGAGCAGAAGTCCCGTGATCGCCATGACTCCGACGCGACGCCGGAATCGTCGGCCGCGGTTGCAAACGCCACGTCCTGACGGCATACATGCGGTCGCCCCGTACGGAGTGAGACATGAATTACCTCGAGTTCGAAAAACCCCTCGCCGAGATCGAAGGCAAGGCGGAAGAACTGCGGGCGATGGCGCGCAAGACCGAGGGGATGAACGTCGAGAAAGAGGCGGCCGCACTCGACAAGAAGGCGGCTGACATGCTCAAGGACCTCTACAGGACCCTTGATCCCTGGCGCAAATGCCAAGTCGCGCGCCACCCTGACCGACCGCACTGCAAGGACTATATCGAGGCGCTGTTCACTGAGTTCACGGCACTCGCCGGCGACCGAAACTTCGCCGAGGACCACGCGATCGTGGGTGGCCTCGCGCGCTTCAACGATCAGCCGGTGATGGTGATCGGGCAGGAAAAGGGCTCTGACACCAAGACCCGGATCGAGCGCAACTTCGGCATGGCGCGGCCCGAAGGCTACCGCAAGGCGATCCGTCTGATGGACCTTGCCGACCGCTTCAAGCTGCCGGTGGTCACGCTGGTGGATACGCCCGGTGCCTATCCAGGCAAGGGTGCGGAGGAACGCGGCCAGTCAGAGGCCATCGCCCGCTGTACCCAGAAATGCCTTGAGATCGGCGTGCCGCTGGTGTCGGTGATCATTGGCGAAGGCGGTTCTGGCGGGGCGGTGGCGCTGGCCTCGGCAAACCGGATCGCGATGCTGGAACATTCGATCTATTCGGTCATCACACCGGAAGGTTGCGCCTCGATCCTCTGGAAGGATGCCGAGCGGATGCGCGAGGCCGCGATGGCGTTACGCCTGACCGCGCAGGACCTGCTGAAGCTTGGCGTGATCGACAGGATCATCGCTGAGCCCGTCGGCGGCGCACAGCGCCACCGGGACGAGGCGGTCAAGAGCGTCGGCAAGGAAATTTCCGTGATGCTGAAGGAGCTTTCGGGCCGGAAGCCGTCCGAGCTTGTCAAGGACCGGCGGCAGAAGTTCCTCGCGATGGGTGCCAAGGGTCTCGCCGCCTGATCCGGGCGCAGAGGTGTCCGGTCTGGAGCAGCGACGCGCAAGATTCGCCCCGGCCGCCGCCAACCCCGGCGCGTCAGTTCTTGGGGCCGAACCCGGCCTCGGCCATCAGACGATTCGAGGCGACTTCGATCACGGATTCGATCTCGGTCATGAAGTCCGCGACGCTTTGCCCTGCGGGAATGCGGGGCAGGAACTCCACAACGGCAAGGCCGGGTTTGCGCAGGATGCCGTGGCGCGGCCAGAACACGCCGACATTGGTGGCGGCGGGAACGCAGTCCTGCCCAAGTTCGGAATAAAGGACGCCGACGCCGATCTTGTAGGGCTTGCGCGCCCCGGCCGCGACGCGCGTGCCCTGCGGATAGATGATGAGCTGTCCGGGGTCCGCCGCGCCGGCCTTGACGTCGGCGACCATCTTCTTCATCGCCTCGCTGCGCTTGCCGCGGTTCACCGGAACGCAGCCGATCTTCTTGGCGTACCAGCCGACGATCGGCGCCCAGAGCAGTTCCTGCTTCATGATGAACTTCGGGCGCGGCACCACCGAGACGATCATGATGATGTCGAAGAAGGACTGATGCTTGGCGCCGATCAGGACCTCGTCCTGCGGCACCTCGCCGCGAATCTCGGACTTGAGCCCGACAAGGACGGCGGCCGAGGCCCGGACCCAGTGGCAGTAGGAATGCACCGCGTCAAAGGCGGCGTTCTTGCGCATGAGCACGATCGGCGTCCACCAGATCGCAAGCACGACCATGGAGAGGTACATCTGCGCGATGAAGATCGCCGACAGGATGTATTGCAGCGCAAGTCTCATAGCACGACCCTCAGTGTGCGAAGCGCGGCGGCGCGGGTTGCCACGAAGGCCACGATAGCGGCCAGCGGCGGAATCGCCAGCGGCCATAGCCACTCGGCGCCCTCGAATCCAAGGCCGGTCAGAAACCCGCCCTCTTCCGCGGCGGCAGGCATCAGCGCGACGGCGATCATCCCGGCGACCGTCCCGGCGATCGCGCCGCCAAGG
>JBGSNN010000412.1:0-4628 GCA_041739655.1 Albidovulum sp.
AGCGCGCGGGCGAACCGCTGCGGGGCGACGCGCCGCGATCCTCAAGGCGAGGCAGAAGCGTCGGGTGCCGGACGACGGCAGGCATCGCTTTGGAAGAACGCGCTCAGGGTCTTGTCGCGCTCGGGCCGAAACGTCCCCACATCCTCGGCCCCGGCGATGCGGTCTATACGGAACATGCGAAAGTCCTCGCGCAGTTCGCACCAGGCGACCAGCGTCCAGACCTTGCCCCAGAACCACAGGCCGAGCGGCCGGACGGTGCGTCTGGTCGCGGTACCGGCAGCGTCGCGGTAGCTGAGCGACAGCTTGCGGTGGCTCTCGGTGGCACGGTCGAGACGGTCGATCATCGCCCGGTCGGCATCGCCGAGGGCGCCCGCGTCATAGGCATGGATCGTCACCCGTGCCGGGCTGTCGCGCAGCGCCTCGGGCAGGACAGCGGCAATCTTGATCAGCGCCTCTTCGGCGGCAAGCGCCATGTCGGCGCCGCCGAAACTGCGGATCATGCGCGCGCCGGTGACGAGGGCCGCAATCTCGGCCCGGGTGAACATCAGGGGCGGCAGATCATAGCCCGCCCGCATCAGGTAGCCGATCCCCGCCTCACCGTCGATAGGCACGCCGGAGCCGATGAGGTCGGCGATGTCGCGGTAGATCGTGCGTTCGGAGACTTCCAGCCGGCCGGCGAGGCTCCGCGCGGTGGTGAGCCGGCCGCCCCTCAGATACTGGACGATCTGGAAGAGGCGGTCGGCCCGGCGCATCAGGCGGCTTTCGCAGGTTCGAAGAGCCCGATCGAGTTGCCGTCGGGGTCGGTGGCATAGACGAAGCGGCCGGGCGGGATGGCGATGATTTCGCCAAGCACGGTGCCGCCGGCCTTGCGGCAGCGGATCGCGGCATCCTCAAGCCGGTCGCGCACGGCGATATGGACGGTCGGGCCGCTTCCGGTCGCTGGTGTGCCCGGGTAGAGGTGGCCGCCCGTCGTCTCCATGTTGCCGCCGAGGATTGCCATCGGGTTGGGACCGCTCTCGTCGATTGTCATTTGCCAGTCGAAGACCTTGTTATAGAAGGCCACGGCCCTGTTCATATCGGAAACCGGGATTTCGCTCCAGACGACGATGGGGTTGGAAGACATGGGATGTTCCTTTCGTTGCAGAGGCCGTCTTGTCGCACAGTGCTCCTGACAGGGTTCTGTCAGGAGGATGCGCGGACTCGCCTCCCCCGATCATGCCTGCCTTGGCGCGTTTTGGGCGAACGTGCTGCACACCGGGCGGGCGGAAACCGCTTGTGGCAGGAACGCGCTCATGGCGCCGGGCAGGGACGCTACGCGCAAAGCATTGGAATAAAACGATTATGATATAAACCAGAGGCCCAACGGGGTGGCATAATCCGACTGTATATGGGCCTAAGCGGGCGTTCTATGGCCTTTGAAGCCACGCCACGCTTCAGTTGGCTCACTGGATGCGACGGGCTCGGGATGCTTCCGGCTCCGGACATTCAAGGTAATATGACAAGCGAAAGGTAAAGCATGAAATACTCCCTCATTCTCGCAGCCGCGGTGGCGATGGCCGCCGGCATGACGATGGCGCAAACCGCGCCGACCGACGGCACTGGAACGAGCTTCACCCCGCCCGCTACTTGCGGGGCAGATGGCAGTTCCTGCACCGACGGCGCGGCGCCCGGCGTCGATCAGCCGGTCGCTGACCCTTCGGTTGGCACTGCGACGGACGATAGCTCCGACGATGCCGACGGCTCTGACGACGATGGCTCTGACGACAGCAGCGACCACGACAGCGGCGACGACCATGACAGCGGCGGCGACCACGACAGTGGCGGCGACCACGACAGTGACGGCAGCGACGACTGATCGATCGGAATGTGCTAATCAACCCCCGCAGGCGGCAGAATCGCCTGCGGGTTTTTCGAGGCTGTGTCAGAGATGTGGGGGCGGTCAGGGCTGGCTTTTGCTGTTGTGGTGACGCTGTGCAGCGCTACAACGGCGTGGTCAGGGCAGAGTGACGCCGTCGCGCAGCTCCTCGGGACACTGCGCTCCCAAGGCTACCGCGAGATCTGGTTTGAACGCACGCTTCTGAACCGCGTCCGCATCACCGCCGAGCGCCGAGGATACGACCGCGAAATCGTCGTCGATCCCAGGACCGGCGATATTCTGCGCGATTATAGCGAGCGGCGAAAACCGCGGGTGCCCGCAGGCTTGTTCGGTGCCATAGTGTCAAGCGCGGGGGACCACGGTGACAGCCGCTCTCAGGGAGGCGATGACCATGACTCGGATGACCATGACGATTCAGACGACTGAGACCTCGGAGCAATTCGGCTGGCGCCGCAAGCTCCCGCGTTCGGTCGGTGACAGCGTCGCGATCGCGGTCATTGTCGCCATTCAGGGCGGCTGTGCGCTTTTCTTCGTGGCGAATATCCTGCTGTCGGTCTTTGGTCTCTCGTTCCGGCCGATCCCTTGGGCGTGGATCGAGTATCTGGAGATCGGCGCGGCGGTCGGGCTTACGATCGGAACGGTCCTTGGCACACTGGTCCTCTACCGCACCCTGAAAGGCTGGACCCATGCACAAGCGCAGTTGCGGCGCACGCGATCGGTTTTCAAGGATCACCTTGCCGAGCGCTTCGCGCTTTGGGGCCTGACACCCGCCGAAGCGGATGTGGCAATTTTCGCCATCAAGGGGCTGAAGACGCATGAGATCGCTCAGCTGCGGCAGACCTCGGAAGGCACCGTCAAGGCGCAGAGCAATGCGATCTACCGAAAGGCCGGGGTCAGCGGTCGCACCCAGCTTCTGAGCCTTTTCATCGAAGATCTGATGGAGGACGGTCCGGTTGACCTGCCAAGAGGTCCGTCGCGCACCGCTTAGGCCGTGGCTGACTGCGGGGCGCTGCCCCTCTGCGGCCCCCGAGCCGCATTCACCCCGGAATATTTTTGCCACAATGAAAGGGTGGATCAGTGTATCCGGGTCATGTCCGCGGCCGTTGGTCCGGCGGACATGGTCGGCGCTGAGCCATGAGAGGGGCGCGCGGGATTTCGGCAGGTCTCACCCAAGCTCGGCCGAGGCGATGATAGGGAAGAAGGTGCCGCCGGACCAGAGGCCGAACCAGCTTGTGCCGCCCTGGTCCTCGTGCGTGCCAAAGTCGACGATGCGGTAGAAGGTCTTGCGGTCGATGAGCGCCTCAAGATTGCGCCGGACAAGGATGTAGGGCGAAGGTTCCCCGGTGGAGGCGTCGCGGACCACGCGGATCGGGTGATCGGGGCCTGCGGTCACCTCATCCTCGACATTGGTCGTGAAGGTCAGGGTCTGGTCGCGGCCGCTGCCCGTTGCCTCTGCATCGACCGCGACAAAGGGGGCGTCGATGACGCGGATGCCGACCTTTTCGACCGGGGTGACGAGGAAATAGTCGGCACCATCCTTGCGCAGGATCGAGGCGAAGAGTTTGAGAAGCGCGTGCCGCCCGATCGGGGTGCCGAGGTAGAACCAGGTGCCATCGCGCCGGATCTCCATGTCGAGGTCACCGCAGAACGGCGGGTTCCAGAGATGAACCGGTGGCGGCCCTTTCTTGCCCACGGCCCTGGCTGCCGCTGCGAGGTTTTCCGCCGAAGGCTTCACGATCAATTGTTCCTTCTGGGGTTTTGCCATTGGTACCGGGCGGGATTTCTGCCTTTATGGTGCCACTATACCGACGCGGGAGAGAATGTCATGACCGAGGCTGCCAAACTTGTTGCCGAGATCGAGGTGCTGGGGGAAAAGATCGCCGAGGCACGTCAGGCCGTTGCGCGGCGTTTCATCGGCCAGGACCGGGTCGTCGATCTGTCGCTGACAGCACTTCTCTGTGGCGGGCATGGCCTTCTCGTCGGTCTGCCGGGCATGGGCAAGACGCTTCTGGTCGACACGCTGGGGACGGTGATGGGCCTGACCTCGGGCCGTGTGCAGTTCACGCCGGACCTGATGCCTGCCGATATCCTCGGCTCGGAGGTGCTTGAGACGGCAAAGGACGGCAGCCGCGCCTTCCGTTTCATCGAGGGGCCGGTGTTCTGCCAGCTCCTGATGGCGGACGAGATCAACCGCGCCAGCCCGCGGACGCAATCCGCCCTGTTGCAGGCGATGCAGGAACGGCAGGTGACGGTCGCGGGCCAGCATCGCGCGCTGCCGGCACCATTCCATGTGCTGGCCACGCAGAACCCGATCGAACAGGAGGGCACCTATCCGCTGCCCGAGGCGCAGCTTGACCGCTTCATGGTGCAGATCGACGTCGAGTATCCCGACCGCAAGACCGAGCGCGACGTCCTTCTGGCGACGACCGGGGTTGACCAGGCCATATCGCCTAGGATTTTCAGTGCCGAGGAGGTGCGCGCGGCGCAGGTGACGGTGCGCCGGATGCCGGTGGGCGAGAAGGTGGTGGAACTGATCCTCGATCTGGTGCGGGCCTGCCGTCCCGGCGAAGCCGAGGCCGGTCCCGCGATCAATGGCAGCGTGAGCTGGGGGCCAGGGCCGCGCGCGGCGCAGGCGTTGATGCTGGCGGTGCGGGCGCGGGCGCTTCTGGATGGCCGTCTTGCGCCATCCTCGGACGATGTGCTGGCGCTGGCGCGGCCGGTGCTGTCGCACCGAATGGCGCTGACCTTTGCA
>JBGSNN010000458.1:0-4013 GCA_041739655.1 Albidovulum sp.
GGATGCGTGCGGGTGCCGCCACCGCCGCCGCCCTGAGACGCGCCCCCGCGCGCGCCAGCATCATCGGATAGCGCG
Organism: Albidovulum sp.; assembly: GCA_041739655.1. Lineage (GTDB taxonomy): Bacteria > Pseudomonadota > Alphaproteobacteria > Rhodobacterales > Rhodobacteraceae > Albidovulum. The sequence goes on from JBGSNN010000458.1 coordinate 76, forward strand.
CCTGCATCCGCACCGGATCGGCACCTTCGGCACAGAGCCGCATCGCCTCTTCCGCGGCCGTCACCACAGTCTCGCCCCAACGCGCGGCCCAGTCATCGAGCGACCAGGGCGCACCGGGCGTCCAGAGGCCGGGCTGCGGGAAATAGACTTGGGCGGGCAGACGTCCGCCATTCAGCCCAACCTCGCGCGTCTCATAGCCGAACCCGCCTTCGTAGTAGTCAAGCCGCCGGATATCCTCGTCCGTCAGCCCGCGCGCGACCCGCCCCGATGCGCCCTCGCCGCCCTTGACCAGCAGCGGAAACGCCCGCCCCTGGGCCCAGAAGACCGAATGCCCCGGCAGGTGCGCCTCTTCCAGCGTCACCTCGCGACCGAGGACCACCCGCAAGAGCGGCGCATGGCAGAGCGTCCCGTAAAAGAAAAAATCCGTCAATGGCGTCACTTCCAGCGCCGCGCGGCCCATTCGGACAACATCCCTGCAAGCGCGCCGCCGACGACGAGAACGGCAATGACATCCCAGGCAAGAAGGTCCACCAAATAATCGACGCCAACACCGAATATGCCCACCACCGCCTCCATCGGCCCGTCATAGGCGCGCCGGAAGGCCAGAACCAGCATCTGGTAGATCGAGAAGATCAGAAGCGCGATGGCCACCATGACGGCGGCCGTCCGCACCCCGGCATTCGCCGCCTCCCACCAGCCCCTGCCGGCCGCTGGCCCCATCACGCGCCAGCCCGAGACGAGCCCGATCAGGGCGCAATAGAACGCGAAATTCCCGAACTGCGTCCCTTCAGGCATATGCGGCTTGACGATTTCTGCTGCAAAGAACGCAAGCACCGCGAACGCGAGGGCGGCGAATAGCTTGGCGGCTGTGGGCATGTCAGACTGCTGGCCTCGATATTGTTATCTGCGTTACATCGCAGTTTCCGCCGCGGAATGCCCCCGCGCAAGAGGTCAGGTAGAAATTCCACATGCGTTGGAATCGTGCATCAAAGCCGAGGCGGGCCACCTCGTCCCATCGCGCGTTGAAGACCTCGTGCCAGCGCCGCAGCGTCTGGCTGTAGCTCTCGCCGAACTCGAAGGATCCAACCAGGCTCAACCCGGCCCGCGCGATCTCCTGCCGAAGCACGGCCTGCGACGGAAGCATCCCGCCGGGGAAGATGTATTTTTGAATGAAATCAACCCCTTTTCGATAGATTTCAAAGCGCTTCTCTTGCAGCGTGATGATCTGGAGCGTCGCATTCCGCCCCGGCTGCAGCCGCTCGCGCAGGGTCGCGAAATAGACCGGCCAGTAGCGCTCGCCGACCGCTTCGAACATCTCGATCGAGGCGATCCCGTCATAGGTGCCACGCTCGTCGCGGTAGTCCTGAAGCTTGAGGTCGACCCGCTCCGACAACCCCGCCCGCGCGATGCGCGCGCGCGCGTAGTCGAGTTGCGCCCTGGAAATCGTCAGCCCGGTGACTTTCAGCCCGCGTTCGGCCGCCGCATATTCGGCAAATCCGCCCCAGCCACAGCCGATCTCCAGCACATGATCGCCGGGACTTACCCCCATCCGATCAACAAGCGAGGCGTATTTCGCGCGCTGCGCGGCCTCCAGGCTTTCCTGCCCGGTGCGGAACAGGGCCGAGGAATAGGTCATGCTCTGGTCAAGCCAGAGCGCATAGAAATCGTTGCCGAGGTCGTAGTGATAGGCGATGTTCTTCTTCGCCCCACTGCGCGAATTCGGCCTCAGAAGGTGGCGAAGCCGCTCATAGGCGCGGACAAGACCCATGCCCGGAAAACCATCATAGATGCCATCATTGTCGGCATGGACAAGGTCCATGAAGCCCTGAAGGTCCGGCGTCGTCCAGCCGCCCTCCAGATAGGCTTCACAGAACCCCAGATCCCCCTCGCGGATCAGACGGGCGAAAATATCGTCGTCCTTGACCTCAATTTCTGCGCGGGGACCCGGCCCGAGACCCTTGGCCCGAAACCGGCGGCCATCCTTGAGGACAAAATCGAGCTGCCCGTTCTTCAGGGACTGTGCCGTGCGAAACACCTGCGCAAAATAGCGCGGCAATCCGCTCTGGCCATCGGTTGACGTCAGCACCATCCCTGCGCCCTCCTGCCCGAATCCTAGCGTGAGAGCGGGCATCCGGGCAAGAGGGTCACCTGCCCCGTGCTGCCACGACGCCGCCCGGCCCGCGCAGCGCATCGGCCGTCACGTCGCGACATCGCGTTCATGCGGCCCGGTCGTCCGCCGCGCGTAGGCGTCCAGCGCCCGCATCCGCCCCGCAGCAAGGTCGATCATCGGCGCGGGATAGGCGGCATCCGGGCAGAGCCCCCAACTCTGCGGCACCGCGCGGAAGTAGTCCAGCGCGGTCTGTTCCGCTGCGCGGTTGCCTTCGGCGATCCAGCGGCGGCGATAGACGCCGTCCGGGTCGAACCTCTCGGCCTGTGTCGCCGGATTGAAGACCCGGAAATAGGGTGCGGCGTCAGGACCGGAGCCGGCCACCCACTGCCAGCCCATCGCATTCGACGCCGGGTCCCAGTCGGTCAGGCACTCGGCGAACCAGCTGAGGCCAACCCGCCAGTCGGTCAGAAGATGTTTCGTCAGGTATGACGCGACGATCATCCGCGCCCGGTTGTGCATCCGCCCGGTCACGAACATCTCGCGCATCGCCGCATCGACGAAGGGTTCGCCCGTCATGCCACGGCGCCAGCGCTCGGCATCCGCGCTATCGCCGCGCCACGGGAAGTCCTCCCAGCCTGGCCGCCAGTTTTCGGAAGCGATCTTCGGATGGTGGTACATCAGATGCCAGGCGAAGTCGCGCCAGACCAGTTCAGAGAGGAACTTCTCCGCGCCGGGGTCGCCTGCGTCGCGCGCCCGCATCGCCACATGCCAGATCAGGCGCGGCGAAATCTCGCCGCAGGCGAGGTTCTCCGAAAGGCCCGAGGTCACCTCACGCGCCGGAAAATCCCGTCCGTCGCGGTAAAGGTGCATCCGGTCGCTGACAAAGCGGGCCAGCCGGCCCTGCGCCGCCGCCTCGCCGACGACCGCATGGGACGCGACGATCTCGGCCCCGCGCCGCATCGCGGCGCCCATGCACCAGTGGCCGAGATCGTCGGACGCGGGCCAGTGGTCCGGCACCCTGAGCGACGTTGGCGCGGCAAGAACTGTACCGGGATCGCGCGACCGGACCGCCTTCCAGAACGGCGAATAGACGCTGTAGGGGCGCCCCTGCCCGGTCTCGACCGTCCATGGCTCGAAGAGAACGGCGCCCGGAAAACTGCGCACCTCCGCTCCATCCGCCCGCAACGCAGCCTTCACCGCGCGGTCCCGCGCGATACCCTCGGGGTCATGGACCCGCTGCCAATGGACCGACCCGGCCCCGGCCTCGGACATCAGCGCGCGCAGCACCTCAAGCGCCCGCCCCCGGCGCAGGATCAGCCGCGATCCCGCCGCCTCCAGCGCTGTGGCGAAGACCCGCAACCCCGCGCCGAGCCGCCATTTCGCCGCGGCGCCCAGCGCGTCCACCGTCTCGTCGTGGATAAAGACCGGCAGTACCGGCCGGCCGGTCCGGCAGGCCGCCGCCAGGGCTTCATGATCACCAAGCCTGAGGTCGCGGCGAAACCAGAGAATGATCGGGGACTGCACGATGCTGCCTTTCTTTGTGGTGCAAGGTGCTCGGGGGGAGCCACCCCGCGCTACAGCACCTCGGCCAGCGCCGCGATCAGCCGCGCCACATCCTCGGCACTTGTATAGTGCACCATCGACAGACGCAGCACGCCCAGCGCTGGATCAATCCCCATCGCCACGAGTGGCCGCACGGCATAGAAATCGCCTGCCCAGCAGTTGATCCCCTCGGCCGCGAGCGCGGCAGAAACCGGCGCGGCGTTCCGCCCCAGGTTTACCGCCACGGTCGGCGCCCGCCGCGCCGCATCGGCTGGGCCGACGAGCC